>CAJWLW010000230.1 GCA_913042885.1 uncultured Lentisphaeria bacterium
ACTGCCGGCAGCCCCGATCTGAAACTGGAGCACACGTTTTACTGCCGTGAGCAGCGCAGCGGCAAGATCGACGTCCGGTCCATGCGCCTGGTTATGCCGACGACGATGGACGGGGGCGCCCGAAAGTTGGTCCGCCAGCGTAATCACGGGCAGGGGGGGGACCATCGAAGTGTCATCGTACGCGAGAACCTCGAGGTCGTTGCCAGCAGTCTCGGTGATATAGACAACTACGCGACGTCGGCTGTCTCTGCGACGGTTCGGCACCCATGTGCCGGCGGCAACGTGTTTATCCGCAACATCGAAAGTCTGCATGAGGACTGGTCGGTGTATCCCTATCACATGCAGCCGGGTGGGGAGTCGGGCTTTCGAGCCGATTTGATGACCGGCGGTATGCGTGCGTTGTGGTCGGTAATCGGTTGGCAGGAGGACGATTTTACAGTCGCGACGACGTTCGAACATTTCCGGCAGTTGCATCCGAAGTCGATCGAAATCGATGAGAACGTCGTGACCTGGTCAATTTGGCCGGAGTGGGCGGCGCCGATGGAAATCGTGCAGGGCGTCAGCAAGAGTCACATCGTCTGGTTGACTGGTGAGCCGCAGGCGCTGAGCGTCGACGATGTCATCGATATCGGCGATCGTTGGGAATACGACTATGTCGAACCGATTGATGTTTCCTTTGATCCGGCGTGGCCGGCTTTTTGTGAAGTGATGGACTGTCAGCACCTCCTGACGTACGAGGCGGGGAAGTATCCATTGCTCGAGAACCTGGTCGAACCGGTGCCGAGTCCAGGCAATCCGAACCGGCACTGCTACGACCGGCAGCCGGCCATCGGCATGTTCCATTTTGGTGACCTTGTCAGTGCCGATGGTGTACAGTGCAGCAACAATGAAGACGACTGTCAAGTTTATTTCCCACTCGAGCATTTCCTGCGTACCGGCCAAACATACGCCTGGGACTATGGCAAGGAGGCGGCTCGGCACTATATGGAAGTGGACTTTTGCGAGTGGAGTACGGAGGCGCTACAGAAAGGCGGTCTCATCCCGCACTCCGGACAGCACTACAACGGCAACGTCTATCCGAGCCATCAATGGCCTGAAGGCATCCTGTATTATTATTATCTGAGTGGCGACGAGCGGGCACGAAACGTTGTCGTCAACGTCGGCGACAACAACGTTTGGTGGGCTTGGAACCGCGTTGAGTACCTGTGCGATGGCCGTGAGGCGGGGATGCCGCTGATCAATCTGGCCGCAGCCTATCGCCTGACGCATGACGACAAGTACATCGATGCAGCTCGGCATATTGTCAATGAGTTTTTCCTTAAAGCAGAGAAGAAGTACGGCGAGTTCAAGTACGCCTATCCGCAAAGTTCGAGGGAGCACCCACAGAAGCTGATCACCGGTTACGGCGACTGGTCGAGCTTCACTGGACTGTACAGGCTGTGGGAGCAGACCGGCGACGAGAGTTTCCGAAAGTTGGCGGTACGTATGATGGACAGCGCCATGCAGCCTGGCGAGTTCTCGGTGAACGACGTGCGGGGCATGGACTTTCTCAGCCTCTGGGCGTTCGGCATCATGACCGAGGATATGGACGCGGCGATTGAGCGCGTGGCTGAGGCGGTTCCGATGCTGCTGCGTCGCGGCGGGCATCCGATGCGCCGCATGCATTTTCTCAAAGAGCTTGATGAGCGCGATATGATCGACGAACGCGACGTCGGCGCTTCTTCGGCTGACCAATTCTTTAGCCGGCACGCGGACTAATACGGTCTGGTCGCGTCAGGGACAATCCAGATTGCTTCCCGCATGGGGGCCGCGGTGCCTGTGAGGTTTGCCGGCCGCCTCTGCCTTTGGTATTCGGGATGCGGCTATTATAGTAGAATTGGCGACCGCAGCCCAAGTCCTGACTGAAACAGGATTTCCATGCAATCAAATCACCGAAAATGTAGAGTTATTTCTGCGTCGACCTTTTACGCGTGTGTCCTTTTCTCGGAGTTGACGCATGCATCTGGCTGAAGGCATTTTCTTTGTCCTGGTTTTTGTCGTCGCGCTGGTGCCGCTGATGCGGGTCGTATTGGTGCGGCTGCCGAAGACCGTGAGTGCGGTGTTGCTTGCCTGTGCCGGGGTTGCCCTCGTCGCTTCGGTGCCGCAGCCGCAGGAAGACATCATGCTCGCTCGCGCCCTGCCGAAGCCCGTTGTCGTCAACGGCATGTACGGCTCCAGCGCCTGCATGGGCTGTCATCCCGGGCAGTACAGCACGTGGCACGCCAGCTTCCATCGGACGATGACACAGCGGGCTGCACCGGAATCCGTTGTCGGCGCCTTCGACGGTCGCAAAGTCGAATGGCGCGACCGCGCGTGGATCCTCGAAACCCGTGACGACGAATTCTGGGTCACGGAGGTGGAGCCCGGCAGCAGTTCGCCCCGGGCCGAACTGGCTACGGCGCAACGCATCGTCATGACCACAGGCTCACGGCATGAGCAGATCTATTGGACGCCGGGTGATGACGGTTCGCTCAAGCAGTTCCCGTTTGTGTGGGAAATTTCCATGGGCCGCTGGATCCCGTCGGAACATACTTTTCTAAGGCCGGACGACTGGCGCCAGAGCGTAACGACGTGGAACCAGGACTGCATCCGGTGTCATTCAGTCGGACCGCATCCGAACAAAGATTTCGAGACCAACAAGTGGGACACCAAAGTCACTGAACTCGGCATCGCCTGCGCTGCCTGCCACGGGCCTGCCGAAAAGCACATGCGCGCGCATCGCAATCCGTTGCATCGCCACAAGGTGCGATCGTCCGGCGAGGCGGATCCGACGATTGTCAATCCGGCACGGCTCGACAAGGAGCGATCGGCGGAAGTTTGCGGCCAATGCCACTCTTTCGTAACCTTTTTCGACAACAACAACTTTCATGAACCTACATGGCGCGAGTTCCGTGCCGGCGGGAAGCTCGACCAGCACGTGAAGTTGTGGACCGCGAAGAACGACCAGAACAGGTTCTGGCCGGACGGCAGCGGCCGTATCGGCGGGCGCGAATACAACACTATGATCATGTCCGGCTGTTTTACCGAAGGTGAAATGACGTGCCTCTCCTGCCATACCATGCATGGTGACGAACCGCGGGACCAGCTCAAGCCCCTGATGAAGAGCAACGAAGCCTGTCTGCAGTGTCACGAAGACATGCGCGAGCGTGTTGCCGAACACACCTTCCACGACATCGGCAGCAGCGGCAGCCAGTGCTACAACTGCCACATGACGTATACCTCGTATGCCCTGCTCGGGGCTGTCCGCATGCATCGGGTCGATTCACCGACAGCGTCCGGGCGTTCTACCCGTGATCGCCCCAACGCCTGCAACCTCTGCCACCTCGATAAGACGCTGGCGTGGACTGGGGAGAAGCTGACCGAACGTTACGGGCAGAAAGCCACCTATGTGACGGATGACCATCACAATGTCGCGGCATCGGTCATGTGGATGATGAAGGGTGATGCCATGCAGCGCACGGTTGCCGCCTGGCACATGGGACAGGCCTGGGCGATCGAGGCATCGGGCGACAAATGGATGGTGCCGTACCTCTCGAAATTGCTGGTCGACCCGTACTCTGCTATTCGTCTCATTGCGCATCGGTCGCTGGTCGAGGTGACAGGCGAGAACATTCCGTTCTATTATATCTGGACGGCGGCGGAACGGCAGAAGGTCGCTGACCAGTATCTGGCGAAGTGGGTGGCGGCGCGCCAGGCGGACGGGGAGACCGGACCACCGGAGACGCTAAACGTCGAACCCGGCAGGTTGCAAGATGATGTTGTCGAGCAGATTTATCGGCAGCGGGACAACAAGAAATTTTCGCTTAGTGAATAACCGGGGAGCAGAGACATATGGCTGACGAGATTGAAGATAAATCAACCGCGGCAGAGCAGATGCCGTCCGGGAACAAATCCGCTGCGACCCGTTTGTTGGTGCGCACACATTTCCGCTGGGGCTGGTGGTCGTTGTTGTTCTTTTTGTCATTGGGGATTTTTCTGGAATCCATGCACGGGTTCAAAGTCGCTTTTTATTTAGACGCCTCGAGTAGTACACGGCGACTGATGTGGACGCTGGCCCACGTCCATGGTACGTTGTTCGCGCTGTTGAACCTGGTGATGGCGGCGTTCATGCAGGCGCATGCGGACTGGCCACGTCGGTCGCGGGCGATCGCGTCACGGTCGTTGATGAGCGGCAGCATTCTGCTGCCTGCCGGATTCTTTTTTGGCGGTCTGTGGACCTACGACGGTGACCCGGGCGTGTGCATCTACCTGGTGCCTTTGGGCGCGCTGCTTATGCTGGTCGCAGTGTTTCAGACGGCGCGGTCCTGCTCGCGTTTCAGCATCGGGAGTTGACATTCTCAACTCATAATCCCACTCGTGATTCAACTGGGGATATGGCAAATGGCGGATGACATTCATGTTCGCGACGCGACGCTGGATGAGGTTGCGGTCATCGCAGACTTCAACATTGCGATGGCCCGCGAGACGGAGGACCTGGCGCTGGACCCCGATACCATTCTTGCCGGCGTCCGTGCGGTGCTGGACGATGCTTCGAAAGGCTCGTACTACGTCGCGGAGATGGCAGGCGATGTGGTCGGTGTACTGATGATCACGTATGAATGGAGCGACTGGCGCAACGGTTTGTATCTGTGGATCCAGAGCGTTTATGTGCAGCCGGGGTGCCGGTGCCGCGGTGTCTTTCGGGCGCTGTACCGACACGTCGAACGTCTTGCCGGAAGGGACGGCCGCCTCGGTCTGCGCCTGTACGCCCACGTTCACAACGAGCAGGCAGTAGCGACGTACGAGCGCCTCGGCATGCAGCACTACGGCTACCAGATTTTCGAGACGCCGGACGTGCTGCGCGAAGATCAGAAGAATTAGATCGGCCGTCTACGCTGGAGACACGGTCATCCTTGACGGTCCAAGCAATGGTGCAGCACCGACCGATAATTGCCCGCGACGCGATCGAATACATGCATCAAGAAAAAGACCGATACGGTACCGCCGCGCGTGTGCTCAAGGATAACACGCCACTCCAGAAGACGACGTAGAGGAAAGAATACATCACGAAAGATTAAAGAAGGGCCGTTTCAGTACAGCTCGCGATGGAACCCAGGGCGGCGCAGGATGGTTTCTTTCTCGCTGATATTACCGTCCGCAACGGGGTAGTCGGCATTGTAGTGCAAGCCGATACTCTCCTGCCGGGCGAGGGCACTGTCGATAATCATTTCGGCGACTGATGCCATGTTGCGCAGCTCGATAAGGTCGGCTGTGATTAGGAAGTCCCAGTAGAAGTGCTCAATCTCCTTGCGGATGTTGCGGATGCGTGTTTTGGCGCGCTGCAGCCGTTTGGTGGTGCGGAAGATGCCAACGTAATCCCACATGAACCGGCGGATCTCATCCCAGTTGTGGTAGATGACGATCAGTTCGTCGGGATCGGTGGCGTCGCCCTTGCTCCAGTCGGGCGTGGGCCGTGCATCGTTCTCGATATGCCGGCTGTCGGTGTCGTTGAAAACCCCGCGGGTGTGTTCGACGGCATTGTGCGCCATCACCATGGCCTCGAGCAGGCTGTTGCTGGCCAGACGATTGGCGCCGTGCAACCCGGTGCAGGCGACTTCGCCGATCGCGTACAGGTTCTCGACACAGGTGACACCGTCGATGTCGACACGTACGCCGCCGCAACAATAGTGCGCGGCCGGCACGACGGGGATCGGATCGGTGGCCATGTTACAGCCGAACTGCTCGCACGTTGCAAAGATATTCGGGAATCGCTTGCGCAGAAACTCCTCGGAATGCTGTCGGATATCGAGGTAGACGCAGGGCTGACCGCTCTTCTTGAGTTCACGATCGATGGCACGGGCAACGATGTCGCGCGGCGCCAGGCTGCCCTGGCTGTCGTAGCTGTCCATGAATTCGATGTAGTCATTGCCGCGTTTGATCTTGAGCACACCGCCTTCACCACGCACCGCTTCGCTGATCAAATAGGAACCGGCCATGGGGTGGTACAGGCAGGTGGGGTGAAACTGATAGAATTCCATGTTGGCGATTTCGCAATAAGCGCGATACGCCATCGCAATACCTTCACCGCAGGCTACGTCGGGGTTGCTGGTGTAGAGGTAGGCCTTGCCGGCACCGCCGGTTGCCAAGATGACGAAGCGGCTGAGAATGGTGTGCACTGTCTTGGTCTGCCGCTCGAGTACGAAAGCGCCCAGGCAACGGTTCGGGCCGTCCCAGTCGAGATGTCGCGACGAGATCAGGTCGACAGCCTGATAGTTCTCCAGCAGCGTGATATTGTCGTGCGCCTGGCAGGCAGCGATCAGTGCCCGCATGATTTCCTGGCCGCTGATGTCGCCGGCGTGAAGAATGCGTCGGTGCGAGTGCCCGCCCTCGGCGCCGAGGTCGAAGGCCATGGTGTCGTTGCCGTCCTCGCTTATGTCCCGCCGTCGCGTAAAATTGACGCCGAGTTCAATGAGTTCCTCGATACGCGCCGGCGCCGCGCCGACGATGCGGCGCACGACGTCCTCTTTACACAGGTAGGCACCGGCCTTGAGGGTGTCCTGGACGTGCGATTCCATGCTGTCCTCGCTGTCCATGACGCAGGCAATGCCACCCTGGGCCCAGCTCGAATTGCAGTCGGCTGCGGCCTTTTTGGTGATCACCAGAACGGAGCCGAACTTGACAGCCTTGAGTGCAGCGGTGAGACCGGCACAACCGCTGCCGATGATCAGGTAATCGCAATTCAGACGTTGTTGTTCAGTAACCACCGTGGGGAGTTCCTTCAGAATTCGAGTTCGACTTCATTGGCGTTGATGTCGAGGCTGACAGATTGCCCGACCATATCGACGTTTACGGTGATACGCGTTTTAGTCTTGAGTTTCCTGACGATGCCGGTGAGTCCGGTCAACGGTCCTGTGCGTACCATGACCGTGCGACCGACGACAATCTCCGGACGCACGAAAATCTCTTCGTCCAGCGTTGCCTTCTCGATGATCCGGATATCCTTGAGATTCTCCACCAGGCCGGGCTCGGAGAGGTCGTCGGTGAGAATCACGTGCGCCGTCAGTTTCGACTCCAGTAACTCCGGCTTCAAGTTCGGGTCGATCTGGACAAATACGTACCCGGGAAAGATCGGTACCAGATGTGTTGCAACCTTGCGTGTATACCGCTTGACACTGCGGCGTAAAGGCAGGTAATGCCTGATGTCGAGATTGTCGCAGAACTTGGCGAATTTCTTCTCGCATCTGGCCATCGTGCGCACCACGATCCAGCGTCGATCCGCCAAAAGTTCAATGCGTAGTTCCGACGTGTCTGTCGTAGGGTCACTCAATCCTGGCATGGTCATTCCTCATCGAAAATCCGGTCGAAGAGATTCGCGATAGCGTTCATGGCGGCGGGTGCATCTTCGCCCTTGATGCGGACACGGATCGTGTCGCCCTCCATGGCGGCGAGCATCATGAGACCGAGATTACTCTTCCCGTCAGACACCTCGTCGTCCTTGCGCACCTCGATCTCGGCCTTAAACCGGCTTGCGGTCCTGGCGAACAAGACAGCGGCACGCAGGTGCATGCCAAGTTTGTTGGGCATGATAAAGGCTTTGTTGATCGTTCTTGTAGCCATCTGTAGAGACTCAATTAAGTCTGCTTAATATCGTGCGAACGGCCTTGTATGACAAGAGTTGTGTCGCGTGATCCGGTCACCTCGGAAATGTTGACGAGACGCCGGTCATTCATAGTCCCACGTATCAACGATTTCGTTCTCCTGCGGCAGGCACGCGAAAAGCCGGTTCATCGACGGACAGTCGAAGCCTGCACAGTCGACCAGGATCCGGCGTTCGGGACCCAGGCAACCACGCGCCCACAGACTGAATGCAAGCAG
>CAJWLW010000231.1 GCA_913042885.1 uncultured Lentisphaeria bacterium
GCCAAGCTCGCGGTCGGCTACACGCTCGACGAGATCCGCAACGATATCACGCGAGAGACACCGGCCAGCTTCGAGCCGACCATCGACTATGTCGTGACCAAAATTCCACGGTTCACCTTCGAAAAATTCCCCTCGACCGACAGCACGCTGGGCACGCAGATGAAATCCGTCGGCGAGACGATGGGTATCGGCAAGACCTTCAAGCAGTCGCTGCAGAAGGCGCTGCGTGGTCTGGAAACGGGACATTCCGGCTTCGGCGCCGACGGCCAGGACGGGCCTTACGAACAGATGAGCGACACCGAGGTCGAAGCTGAGCTACGGCGTCCGAACTGCGAGCGACTGTTCGTGTTGCGGGCGGCGCTGAAACGCGGTTGGAGTATCGATCGGATCCATGAGCTGACGATGATCGACCGTTGGTTCCTGCGCCATCTGGCCGAACTTGCCGCCTATGAAGAGGAGATCCAGACCGCCGAAAACCTGGACGGTCTGGTGGCTGACGACACACTGTTCCGGCAGGCCAAGGAATTCGGCTATTCCGATCGACAGATCGCCTATTTGATAGGCACCGACGAGGATGCGGTGCGAGCGGCCCGCAAGAAGATAGGGCTGACGCCGGTCTACGGCCTGGTCGACACGTGTGCTGCCGAGTTTGCCGCCTACACGCCGTATTACTATTCTTCGTACGGCGAACTCGACGAGGCCCGGGACAGCGATCGGAAGAAGGTCATGATCCTCGGCGGCGGCCCCAATCGCATCGGTCAGGGCATCGAGTTCGATTACTGCTGCGTGCACGCGGCCTTCGCGTTGCGTGAGGCGGGATTCGAGACCATCATGGTCAACAGCAATCCAGAGACTGTCAGTACCGATTACGACACCAGCGACAAACTGTATTTCGAGCCTTTGACGCTCGAGGACGTGCTGAATATCTACGAGCGAGAGAACTGCTGGGGTGTCATTCCGCAGTTCGGCGGGCAAACGCCCTTGAACCTGGCGAAGGATCTGCAGCGCAACGGCGCTAACGTCATCGGCACGTCACCGGAAAACATCGAGGCAGCGGAGGACCGCCGATTTTTCCAGAAACTGGCGGAGCGTCTGGGCATACGGCAGCCGCCGAATGATACGGCAACGAACACCGAAGAAGCGGTGGCGATCGCCACGCGCATTGGCTATCCGGTACTCGTGCGCCCATCGTTTGTGCTGGGCGGGCGGGCCATGGTGATTGTCTATGAGGAGAACCAACTGCGGCAGTACATGCACGCGGCGGTTCAGGCATCGGACGAGCGACCGGTTCTGATCGACAGCTACCTGGAAGCCGCGGTGGAGGTCGATGTCGACTGCATCTCCGACGGCAACTTGACGGTTATCGGTGCAATCATGGAGCATGTCGAGGAAGCTGGCGTGCATTCCGGCGACAGCGCATGTGTGATTCCGGCGCCGACACTCGACGTCGCGGTCAAGGACCGTATTCGTGAGTATTCCCAGGCCCTGGCGAAGGAGCTCAATGTCATTGGCTTGATGAACATCCAATACGCGGTGCAGGACGGCGAGGTGTACATCCTGGAAGTCAATCCGCGGGCCTCGCGGACAATTCCGTTCGTCAGCAAGGCAATCGGTGTCCCGCTGGCCAAGTACGCCAGTCTGATCATGGTCGGCAAAACCCTTCCCGAGCTCGGCTTTACGGCTGAGGTGATACCGCCGCAGGTGTCGGTGAAGGAAGCAGTCTTCCCGTTTATCCGCTTCCCCGGCACTGACATCACGCTGTCGCCGGAGATGAAATCGACCGGGGAGGTGATGGGTATCGACGTATCGACGGGCCTGGCATACCTGAAGAGCCAGTTGGCAGCCGGCAACAAGCTGCCACGCACCGGCAATATCTTCCTGAGCGTCCGTGACACAGACAAAGAGAACGTGCTCGATGGTGCGCAACGGCTACAGTCGATGGGCTTCACCATCTATGCCACTGCAGGCACCGGGGCCTATTTGCGGGCATACGGAGTGGCAAGCCTCGAATTAGAGAAAATCTCGGACGGCAGCCCGAATGTTCTGGATCTGATTGCCGATCGCAACCTCGCCTGGATCGTCAATACCCCTTCCGGTGGGGCGGCGCCACGGGTCGACGAGATCCGCATGCGCGGTGAATCGGTAATCAGTGGCATCCCGATAACGACAACGGTGGCCGGTTTCATCGCTGCGGTCTCTGGGCTCGAGGCGCTGCAGGGTGCCGAGCGAATGGACGTCAGGACGATCCAGGAATATCACGCCGTTCTCAACGGCTGATTTTTTCTGCCATCCTCCCGGCAAGATGGCTCCCCAACCACTGGCAGGATCGAGTTGACGTTGGGAAATCGAATCCGGATCTCAGTCCCGATTGACTTGATATTGATGGGCTTTTGCTCGCTGTTTTTTTTCTGAACCGGGCATTGACGAGCACGAAAACACGATTATGTTAGGGGTGTATGGCGTACTTCCGGTAGCGGAGTATCCCCACCATACAACACGGACGCTCTCCAACCCGCCAATTTCAGTTTACTATCGCGCCTCTGTGACGTTCTGAAGCTGGCTGGTGTCTGATATTTCCAGTCGTCATACCGCCGGAAAGCCATCGGCTTGTACGGCACTGCCTGGCGACATCGTATTGATTCGACACAATCTTCGACAGCTAAGCACGTTCCATGACCACTGTTGACAGCGTGTCGTGGTATGGTATATGCGGAAAATCTGATTCCGTTGAAAGTCGGGCTGATAAACGATTTTTCCCTGTGCGTCTGTCTGTCGACGCAATTTCCTGATAACTTCGCCGAGGCTGGAAATTCCGGCTGGGCGACGTTTGACACAAAATCGCAGATGCTCCATCTGCAGAGTTGGTACTTACGTATTGTTAACGTTTTACGGAAGCGCCAAATCTCAACACCGACCTCTTAGTTCGAACCACCACCGGGATTTCCGGCAACAAACAACCTACCAAAATAACCCGCCGTTTCAGGCCGCGCCCGCGGCCACAACAATCGAGGATATCATGAACGATTCAGAAATGTTCCCGGACGAGAACAGCAGCGGTAGCAGCGACGCGCCGGCTCCCACTCCGGCTCCGTCTTCATCAGACCCGTCAGACCAGGGCCCCTCACAGCAGGAATCCTCACAGCAGGAATCCTCACAGCAGGAATCCTCACAGCAGGAATCCTCACAGCAGGGATCCTCACAGCAGGGATCCTCACAGCAGGGATCCTCACAGCAGCGATCCTCACAGCAGCGAAAACGCCCCAACCGGCGACGGCCGATGCGTGGACGCGGTGGCGGCAATACCAGGAACTCCGGCTCCGGCGGTAACGACAAGCGCGGCGAGAATTTCCGCGGCGACGGCAACTATCGGCGCCGTAGCAGCGGTCAAAAACACAACGACGGCCTGCCGAAGATGACCGAAGAGGAAGAGTTCGAGATACTCCAGCGCGACTCGCTGGCACCAACGCTCAACCTCATCGAGCTGCAGGAAAACTCTATGGCCGAGCTCACGACCATGGCGAATGAAATGGGCGTCGAAGCAGTGGGCGCAATCAGCAAGCAAAATCTCGTCTATGAAATTCTCAAGGCCAATGCCGAGAAAAATGGCCTGATGTTCGGCGGCGGAGTTCTGGAAGTACTTGGCGACGGCTTTGGATTCCTGCGCTCGCCAAAGTACAGCTATCTGCCCTGCCCCGAGGACATTTACCTGAGTCCGTCGCAAATTCGGCGCTTTTCTCTGCGCAAGGGCGACACTATCACCGGTCAAATCCGGCCGCCGCGCGAGAAAGAACGTTTTTTCGCCATGCTCAAGGTCGAGGCAATCAACGACGAACCGCCGGAACTGAAGAAGGGTAAGATACCGTTCGAGAACCTGACGCCGTTTTTCCCGCGTGAGCGGCTCATCCTGGAACGCGGCCAGCAAGAGATCGCGATGCGCATCGTCGACCTGATCTCGCCGATCGGCAAAGGACAGCGCGGCCTGATCGTAGCTCCGCCACGAACCGGTAAAACGGTGCTGCAGCAGAAGATGGCCAACAGCATCACCGAGAACAATCCCGACGCCATCCTGATCATCCTGCTGATCGACGAACGGCCCGAAGAGGTCACCGACATGGAGCGTGAGGTCGACGCCGAAGTCATCAGCTCCACCTTCGACGAACCGCCGACGCGCCACGTGCAGGTCGCCGAAATGGCGATCGAGAAAGCCAAGCGCCTGGTTGAGCACGGCAAGGACGTCGTCATTCTACTCGACAGCATCACCCGCCTGGCGCGAGCTTACAATACCGTGGAGCCACACAGCGGCCGTATTCTCACCGGTGGTGTGGACGCCAATGCCCTGCACAAGCCCCGCCGCATTTTCGCGGCAGCCAGAAACATCGAGGAAGGCGGAAGTCTGACGATCCTGGCCACCGCCATCATCGACACCGGCAGCCGCATGGACGAGGTGATCTTCGAAGAGTTTAAGGGCACTGGCAACATGGAACTGCATCTCGATCGCGAACTCGTGCATCGCCGCTGCTACCCTGCTATCAACATTCAGAAATCCGGTACCCGCCGTGAGGAACTGCTGCTGCATCCAGACGAACTCGAGCGCGTCTGGCAACTGCGCAAGTACATGAACGACATCCCGCCGGTCGAAGCCATGGAACTGCTCATCAAGAAGATGAAAGAGACGGAAAACAACGTCGAGTTCCTGATGGCCTTAAAGAGTTGAGGCTCCAATTGGTGCCCGCGTCGGATCGGTAACGCATCGTCGCGCTGTGGCGGTCAAGGGTGACCGCGCCTTCTCCAGCTGGTCATGGCAGACAATGACCTGACCACCCCTTTTTACCCTCCCCCCCCCACTCTATAGATATAGTTATAGGGCATCCTCAAATCATGGGACGGGCGACTTGGAATTGTCGAAAATTATTTCGTAACTCACTGTAAATACTTGGGTCTGCAACAAAAATAACCTCCTTCAATGACCAGGATCTCACAGGCGTCACAACGGTCACCAGTAACGATCCCAACGGATTGCAGGCAGCACAAAAAAATCCTTCTCCGAGGTTTCATGATAACGCTGCCAAGTCCATCTCCAACGTCATGCTGCCGCATACGTGCCACGGCAAAAAATGCGAACGAAAGCTACCCGGGAATCCGTGAAATCTTCAACGCGCCGTCCAAAGCGGAGACTCAAAAACCGCCTGGAAACTGACCGGATGTTGCAGCCAGGCAGGCTGTCAATAAGGGCTAAATGGGAAAATGGCGCTCAAAAAAGAAAAGTAACATTCCCGAATATCGCTCAAAAAAGACTTGACGTCGCGGTAAACCTAACTATATAATACGGTAGTTCGCCGCGGTAGTGCCTAATGCGGCGCGCTTATTCCCCCACGAAACATCCATCGGTCCTTTGCGACATACGAAGGAGACCATAGCGCGATGGAACGTGTCCCGTGTCCGTATTGCGAAGCCGAAGTCCGTATGGACGCCGTCGACAATGACGGCGGTGCCTGTCCCGAGTGCGGAGCCATGATCACAGGATCCCTCCTGTTTTCCGGCTCCGGTGATGAGGTCGAGGAAGACGAGTTCGATCTCGAAGTCACCAGCTCCCGCAAATCGCGGCGAGGCTGACTCATCCCATAAAAAGGCCGCCGTCGACGGAGATTTCCTGACCGGTAATGTAGCCCGCCGCGTCCGATGCCAAAAAGGCAATCAACGCTGCGACCTCTATTGTTGTGCCCAGCCGGCGTCCGGGAACCTCACGCGCTATCGCCTTGCGCTTGTTTTCGTCCAGGTCAGCCGTCATCGGCGTCTCGATGTATCCCGGACTCACGGCGTTCACCTGAACGTTGCTGCCCGCAAGCTCGCGCGCCACCGCCTTGGTAAACCCCGCAAGCCCCGCTTTGGCAGCCGAGTAGTTCGAGCGGCCGGCACCGCCCAGTCGACCGGCATCGGATGAGACATTGATAATCCTCCCCTGCCGCTGCCGCGCCATCACCATAGACACTTCGCGCGTCACATAGAAGGCGCTGTGCAGGTTCACTGCCATAACCTCGTGCCACTGCTCGTCGCTCATGAAACTCAACGGGCTGTCATCGAGCACGCCGGCGTTGTTCACCAGGACGTCGATCGTTTCGCAGGCCCCGTGCACCGCCTGGACCATCGCTCGAGCCGCCGCTGTGTCGCGCAGATCCGCCTGAAACATTGTCGCCTCAGAGCCGGCCGCGGCCAGCTCCGCTCGTAGGTTCTCAGCACCATCGCCGTTGCTGTGGTAATGGAGCGCCAGCCGGAAACCATCACGACCGAACTGCCGTGCCGTCGCCTGACCAATCCCGCCGGTCGCACCTGTAATCAAAACGGTTCGCATTAGTCGTCACTCCGAGCTGTCAGGTACGCTTCCACGTCCTTCCGGTGAATCACGTTGCCTGTTGCGATCTTCGCAACCTCGTCGAGATCAATGGCGTGCTTCTTCGCCAGCACCCGCGCCGCCGGCGCCACTCGCAACTTACCCGGGTTCGGATTCTTTGCCGGCCGAGTCTCCGAGGCCGGACTGCTCACCGGTATCGCCGCGAGCGCAACAGCAGCAGCGGCCGCCAGCAGCGCCTCGTTTTCTGACACCACGTCTGGCGCCGTCGCAGCATCAGGCCCAATCGCCGCCAGGATATAGCCAATCGGCACCACGCTGTGAACCGGCGCGTACGTCTTCAACAGCGTGCCGGAAAAGGTCGATTCAAACTCCAGAACGGTCTTGTCCGTAATCAGTTCCACCAACGCCTCACCGATTGTTACCGGTTCGCCATCGGCGACCAGCCATGCACCAATGGTGGCCTCCTCCATGTTCTCGTACAGCTTTGGCAGTCGGAAAAGCTGGATGTCGTCCGTCTTCATGCGGTAACAATACCCTTCAAACCGGGCAGATTCGATGCCTGAAGGATTAAGGTGCCGAATAGCAGCACCCCCCCTTGCGGACTGGCGTCTATGTTTGGGCGCTCGCCAAAGGTTGCTATGTTCCGCAACGGTACGCCCCCTTGTGGCGACCGCCGCCACCCCCCTGGTTCCAAAGTGAAAGCTTACCAGGCACCCGGGAAGTCACGTGTGTCAAGATACAAAAAGGTCCGACATCCAGAAAAAAGGGATTTTATTCCGTCGTCGTCGAAACGCGCGGACACAACCGGCGCGCGATCTTCCCGGAGTCGATTTTGTCGTTCTTCGTCTTCGTGCCGTGAATCGCCTTCATAATACAGTGCAGGATCGGGCACAAACTCTATGTCCGCATCCGCGCCGGCATCGCGGAGCCAATACCACCAGTTGAATTCCGTTTCGGTTTGGTATAGCTTCACCGTCAGACCTTGGACCCCTTCTATGTGCTTGGCCGCCTTCGTTTGGGTTGCTGTATATTGGCTGCATCGAAGGTCAGGACTGCCCGAACGCCTCCGCAGTGTCTCGTCCGGCCCTTCCGACCACGGGCACGGCGAGGGGCTCAGTCTGATTTCATGTGCGCCGGCCCCGCAAAGAGACGTGCCGCTCGATGTGAAATTGCGCTGTGTGAAGCGAAAGGGCTCTCACCGTCTCAAAGGAGTATGCGGCATGAGTTCGGCGAGTGACACGCTTCTAATCATTTTGCCGCATCTTCATTATTCCCCGCCGCATGCTATATGTATCGGCCCTGAATCCAAACCCTGACTGCCGCAATGAACAAAAAATCTGTTCGCGACATCGAGCTTGCCGGTAAACGCGTCATCATGCGAGTTGACTTCAATGTTCCGCTCGATGGCAATACGATAACCGATGACACCCGCATACAGGCCGCCCTGCCGACCATCGAATACATCCTTGACCAGGGCGCCGGCCTCGT
>CAJWLW010000232.1 GCA_913042885.1 uncultured Lentisphaeria bacterium
GCCTTGTTGATGAACGCGATAGCCCGTTTACCCTTGCCCAGCTTCCAGTTGGCGACGCCCGCATAAGCATTGGCATCGGCATGATCGGGAACGGCGCGCACAACTGCCTCGAAGTGTTTGACCGCCTGACCGGCGTTGTTTGAATCATAGAGGTACCGGCCCATGCCGATGTGCGCCGGGACGTAGTTCTTGTCGGCAGCGATGGCTTTCTTGAAGTAAGTACCGGCGAGCTGGCGGTCGTTCTTGCCCGCAGTACCGAGGTACACCAGGCCTAGCTGCGTCAGGATGTCTGGCTGCGCCAGCCAGTTGGCGCGACTGCTGCGCACCGCCGGCATTTTCTCCGTGCGGTGTTTGTTCAATGACTTGATGATCACTGTCGACGTGATCTGCTCGTACAAGGCTTTCGGCGCGTTGTACTCGAGCAGCAGTTTGTCGTCGGTGTTCAAAACGCTGCCGCGCACGTAGTTCCAGACGTCCTTCTCGCCAAGCTGAAAAAACGACAGCAGCCCGCCCGGTCCGGTGATCTCGAACTGCCCCATGTCCTCACGCAGGATTTCGTTGCTTTCGAACTCCGCAGCAATACGGTCGAGATCCATCACAATCGGTTTGGCAGCAGCAATGATCAGGTTGTCACCTCCCTGACTCTTCCACAGCGTCACGTGCGGGAACACGTGTTGCACAGACGCCAGGATCATCTTGAAATCCGCCGGTGAAATCGTGTAGGAATGCAGCCACTGGCAGAATATGCCGTCCGCGTTCAACCGCCGCCGCACCATCTCGTAGTTCTCGACCGTGAACAGATACGACACGCCGGCCATCCACGGATTTGACGGTTCGCTGACGATGACGTCGTACTTGCCCGGCTCGGTCAGCAGATGGTTGCGGCCGTCGTTCAGAATAACACGGGCCTGGGCGGTGTTCTTATAGGCCAGTCGATTGATGCGCTCGAAGTACGGCGCCGCCTCGATCACGGCCGGTTCGATTTCGGCACAGTCCCCCTTGTTTTCCGGATACGCCAAAGTCGCGCCGAAGGTCGTGCCGCTGCCGAAGCCGATGACCAGACTGCGTTTCGGCGCGGGATGCAGGAGCATCGGCAGGTGCCCGGCCAAAACCTGTGTGCGCATGTCGATGCCGGTCGATGCATCGGTCTTGCCGTTGATTTTGAGGAACGTGCTGTTGCCCGTCTGCCCGACACTCACGATGCTGTTCAATCCCTCGCGATAAAAAATAATGTCGCGATCATACGCCTTCGCTTTGAGATCGATGATCGCCTTGCCCACCGTCGCCTGCGGACGCACATGATAGCCCCCGACAATCTCGTGGGCGTCCCAACCGCCGCGCGTCAGACACAGGCCGACGATCATCATCCCCGCCGCTACTGCAGCCGGCACCAATCGCCGGAAACCGGCCGTCGATCTCTGCCATCGCGCCGCCACCAATGCCCAGATTGCGACACCTGTTCCGATCATCACGCCCGCCTGTAGCGAGTGAAAAATTCCGACTGTCGGGATCAGGATGAACCCGGCCGCCAGCGACCCGAGAATGTTGCCGCCGGTACTGAACAGATACAGTGTGCCGACGCCCCGGCCGATCTTGTGGTAGTCGCGTGTGTACAAAGCCACACTGACCGGAAACAACGCGCCGAAGCACAGCGCCGGCACCAGCATGATCGAGGAGCACAACACAAAGCGCATGACATTCAGCAGCGGCACCGAGCCGACGGTCAGGGCATAGAACCGCGCACTTATCAGGTCGATCTTGCTGAACAACGGCAGGCCGGCCAGCACGAACACCACGATCACTACCTGCAACCAGCCCCACTCCGAAACGGTCGGCGCGCGGTTGGCCAGACGGCGTTTATAAATGACGCTGCCCAAGCCAATGCCGAGCAGGAAGGTTGCGAGCATCAGCGTGAAGGCATAAGTAGAACTGTCGAGAACCGCCGCCAGTGTGCGCGACCAACCCACCTCGTAGATCATCGCCGTCGCCCCGGAGAGCAACATGGCAATCGGCAGCCGCCGGATGAAAGCATTCGCAGCCGGCGAACGGAGACCTGTCGTACCACCGGCAGGCAACGGCAGGTCGGCGTCATTTTCGTCCACCGGCGTCGCGTCCAGCGGTCGGGTGCCCGCCGACAACAGCCACGCCATCACACCGACGCCGATATTTGCGGAAACAGCAATCGCCAGAGTCGCCTGGACGCCGCACACCGGCATCAGCCAGAAGCCGGCCAGCATCGTGCCGATGACCGCACCCATCGTGTTGAGACCATACAATCGCGCAGTCGTGGTGCCGATCGCAGCGGATCGACGAATGTAAAAGCGCGCCAGGATCGGCAACGTCGCCCCCATGAAAAACGTCGGAATGAACAGCAACAGAAAACACAGCGACAACCGCACAATGAGCAGCAGCGTACTGTTACTCGTCGCGCCCTGGGCGAAGCTGACGTATACACTGGTGAGTCCGGCAACAATCATCGGCGTCAGGATGCCGTAGACACCGATGCCGATCTCCAGCAGCCCATAGACACGCAGCGGCCGGGTCCACTTGTCCGCAAGCCCGCCGAGGAAGTAACTGCCGAGCCCGAGTCCTGCCATGTAGGCCGCCAGCACGGTGGCAATGGCGTACGTGGTGTTGCCGAAAACCAGACCGAGATATCGCAGCCAGACCAGCTCGTAGATCAGTGCGGCAGCGCCGGAAAGGAAAAAAAACAGAAAACCGGCGCGATAGGCAATGACGTCGGCAGCAGGCAATGACCGAGAGGCATCACCAGCGGATTCAATATCAGTTGCCATGCGTGGCATCCTCGCAGAAAGTGCTGACAAATCGTCGCAGCGATCGTCATGCTTGAAACCAACCCTTAGCGCGTACTGAAACCGTTTCGTCCCCAATACCTATTAAAGCGGGGTGGGCAAAGCAAGCTGGTAAAATACAGATTGCCGTCGCATTATCAAGGCACACCCGCAGCATCCCGGGGCTCTTGATTTGGACCGGTTTGCTACTACGGTAGATAGAGACTTAAAACAGGGAGAATCTTATTATGCCGACATACGATTATCATTGTGAAGCGAACGATCAGACCATCGAAGTTCGCCATAATATGGCTGCGACCCTTTCAACCTGGGGCGAGCTGTGTGGCACCGCCGGGATCGAATTCGGCGACACCGCTCCCGACGCACCCGTCAAGCGGGTGATCAGCGGCGGCATTCTGAATATAGCCAAGCGCACCGACAGCCCGGCACCTCCGGCACCGTCCGGCGGCCATCGTTGCGGTGCCGGATGCGTCCACTAGTGTTCTGTCAAATTTTGCTTGACAGGGCACGATCGTCAGGCCAGGAAGTCGCCGGATGCTATTCGTTCACTGCCGGTGACCGGAAGATTGTAAAGATATATCCAGGCGAGTAGGGGCTGCCCCTCAAGATTCACACATTCCGCACGACGCACATACAGCGGCGTACCTTCTCCTTGCGGCGAGCAGCCTTCGTATTCATCCAAAGCCGCAAGAATCAAATCCGTGTCCGCCAGCCGATAGACCTCACCGTAGACCGTGTCAACCGGTTCGTCGGACGGCACGACGCCCGGATAATAATCGATCCGGTACATCCTGCCACGATAACGCGCCGTGCCGATATACGTCGCGTGCGCCGCGAGCAGGCGGTACATATCAGTATCGGTGTCGCGTCGCAACGTCCCGTACACGAAAAGACAATCCACTGCAGCTGTTTCAAGCATTGTGATAAGGATGCCCTTTTATCACGGTCATGGCCCGATACAATCCCTCGACCAGCACGATACGGGCAACTGATTCTGCCAACGTCAGGCCGGAAAGTGCCCAAACCTGATCGGCGCGATGGCAGACGTTATGCCCGAGACCCAACGCCCCGCCAACTACGACTACCAGCCGACGTTTGCCGGTCATGGTACCGCTGCCTTCGGCCGCAGCGCGCAGGACTGCAACCAGGCTTGTGGTTGTCACGGGCTTGCCATTTTCGTCGCAGACCGCCACCCAGTCGTCCGGTCGGATGACCTGCAAAATCCGCGCGCCCTCCGCTGTTTTCACCGCGTCCGGCGGTCGACGATCGACCTTTTCGGGCCGTAAAATCTGGACATCACAGGAACCTAAACGCTGTAGCCGCGTCACATACTCATCGACGACAGACGCTGTTGTCGGCGGTTTCGGCTTTCCCAGAAATATGAGCAATAGCTTCATGTCGACCTGTCAGCCCGATTGAAATACCCCGGTTACGCACGTACGATACCTCGATACCTCCCATGAACCAATTCATCTGAGAGAGCGCAATGACTGCCCAACTTGATCTCACACCCGACGCGACAAATGTTCTCACGCATGAATTTTTCGAAGCCCGCTGCCTGATCCTCGAGCTTGGTGCCGCTTTGGATCGAGTCGAGCGTGCCACCGACAATAAGGCAGCCCTGCAGGATAGTCGCCACAAGCAACTTCTTGAAGGCATCCGATTGCTGCTCGAATCCGGCACCGGCCGCGCCGAGAACATCCAGAACCTTTTCTCGCTCTGACACGCCACCCGACTCCTCTGTCTTTTCGACATCTTATACCTCCCCTTTATTCCCATGGAAATTATAGACCCGCATATTCACATGGTGTCGCGCACCACCGACGATTACGAACGCTTGGCGTTTGCCAAGGTCGTTGCTGTCTCCGAACCGGCTTTCTGGGCCGGCTTTGACCGCACCGGTGTCGACTCCTTCCGCGATTATTTTCGACAACTAACCGAGTTCGAGCCGGTGCGGGCCGCGAAATACGGCATCCAGCACTATTGCTGGATGTGCGTCAACGCCAAGGAAGCAGAAAACGTCGAACTGTCGCGGGAAGTAATGGCAATCATTCCGGAATTCCTCGACTGCCCGACCGTCCTGGGTATCGGCGAAATCGGTCTCAACAAAAACACCCCGAACGAACTGGTCATCTTTGAAGAACAGGTCCAGCTGGCGCTCGAGCATGACCAGATCATTCTGATCCATACGCCGCACCTCGAGGATAAGAAGAAAGGCACACTCATGATCATTGACGCGCTGCGCAATCAGGGCGTGGCACCCGGGCGCGTGTTGATCGATCACGTCGAGGAACACACGGTCAAAGCCGTGCTCGACAACGGGTTCTGGGGCGGCATGACGATCTATCCGATCAGCAAGTGCTCGCCCAAACGCGGCGTCGATATTCTCGAACGCTACGGGACCGAGCGGATCATGGTCAACTCCGCCGGCGACTGGGGACACTCGGATCCTATGAATACACATCGTACGTTGATGGAGTTCCTGCGCCGCGGCCACCCGAAAACCGAGGCCATTCGCGTCTTCCACGACAACCCCTGCCGCTTCTTCGGCCAATCGCCCAAGTGGAAGATCGCGCCGATCCTGGCCGACTGAGCCGATGCCCTCAGCACCAGTCCCGCCAGTTCCCGAGCGGGCCGTCAAGCCCGTCGAAACACCGCTTGCACGCCGCCAGCGATTCATCGACCATCAGCATCGTCAGATAGCCCTCGGCCGATGCCGGATCATTCGTGAACAACACGCCTTTGCTGATCTGGGTCTTACCCGTATCTGCCAGTTCAATCGGTGATCGTGATTGCATTCCCGCCGCGAATTCTGCTAACTCCGCGAATCCTGCCGCAGCAATGTCTCGACGATTGAGAATCAACCAGACACCGACACGCCCCGTACGCAGCCGCTTGTTCAGCTCGAGCGCCAGGCGCCCCATGGTGTAGCGCGGGTTGATCTCGATGATCGGTTTCAGTCGCACCTCGCCAGCGTGCCGATACACCAGCCCATCGATCCCAAGCGGCATCGGCACGCTCGCCTCCACGGTGCCTGCGATCTTCGCAAAAATATCATCGAACAACCGATGCAGCAGCCGCGGCGTATCGCGATATAGACCTCGAATGACATCGGTGTCCAAACCGTCGACAAAGCGGCCGATCACCGCTCCGCGATACTGGCCGCGGCCGTCGGTCAGGAGTCGTACGATGCCATGGGAGCTTACCGAACTGTCGGGGCGAAGGTCGGCGTGCACCGAGAAATCCAACAGACCATCGAGCCACGGCTCGACCACGACGGCGCCCTGTGCCGCGAGGATGCGCTTCAGCCAGCCGCGTTGATTGTCATCGAGTTCAGTGCCATGAACCCGAACCGCATTCTGACCCGACGCGCCATAGATCGCCTTGATCACCGCCACACCATAACCATCCGCCGCGATTGCTGCGATCTGCGCAATCACCGCATCGGCCGAGTCACATGCAACACCACAGACCTCGGGCGGACACAGCCAGTCATTGTCGCTCTGTGTCGCCAGCCAGTCACGCAGCAGCTTGGCGCTCCAGGCTTTCGAGAACAGCTCGACCGGCAGTTCGTCACCGATCGGCCGACGCTGCGCTTCCAACTGCGAAAGCAAAGGCGCCAGGCAGGCTCGGCTGTCCGGGCTCCAGCCCCACGGCCGCAGCGACCCGATGCTGCGCTTCGCGAGCTGCTCGCAACCTTCGACAAACTCCGGAATGTCACAGCCGACCGCCTGCATCGATGCGAGAAACTCCGTACCCGGGCGTTGCGGCACAATCACCACATCATCCTGCCTGGCCGCCAGCATCATCAGCGACGCCAAGTCCCCGGCGAGTTGTCGCACTGGCTTCGGCAGCTGCAATCCCGGCTTGCCGTACGCGATCTCCGCTTCGCACGCGGGGTTGAACAGGTAGACATCTGGCGTCCGTCCTTTCGAATGCGAATACACGCCGAGCTCTGAAATGAAGTCTTCCGGCAGCCCGGCACGTCGCCGGGCCTCGACCTGAAACCCGATGCCTTTTGCTCGGCTCGGAGTCAGCGGAAACCGGACGACGCGCCGGTACGCGTCCCAGTCGGATTCGTCCGCATCGTGCCAGCGCCGAAACCATTTCAGGCCGTGCCCGACGTGGCCGATCTCGTCGATGTGGATGCGCTCGAGGATCTTCGATGTGCCGTCGTCGCCGAGCTCATGGAACAGGTCGGCGTAGAAGCGCGAGTAGTCGAGGTTCGCCTGTTCGAAGGTGAGACTCATTTGCGACACGAACTCGAGCGGACTCCTCATTGGCGCCGTGCACTTCCAGAAAAAATCATTGACCGGGAAGGCACCGAATTCGAAGCCGAGCTGCTGCATCCGTTCGATGTACAATTCCGTGTGCACCTGCTCTTCGATGAGCGTCTGTGCCACGCCATGGCGGAATTCCTTCGGCGCGTCCGGAAACTTCAACAGGCACAACGCCATCAACTCGACGGCGAGCAGCTCGTGATTGGCAAAGAAGTGAATCGCCAGGGCGCGATCTTCGTCTTCGTGCAGCGTCGTCGGGTTGGGAAATCCTGCGCGCGCCTCGCTCTGCCAGCGATCGAGGCTGAGCGTTTCCGGGCGACCCGGCACGCGCGGCGCTGGCACTGCCGCACCCGGCACCTCGTCGCACAGGGTCTTGGGCCGGCGCAGCTTGGTTGCCAGGTCCGCAGCGAACAGTACGTTGTGGGCGAACTCAGTCAGTTCCATAGCATAAAGGTAGCACTCACATTGATTGCCAGGCGCCGTGCATCAGTAATTTTTAAGCGTGACCCACGCGGTCCGTTCAATGCGAACTACAGCCATCAATAGCATGTGTGCGGAGTCGCAGGCGGCACGCTGGACCTCGGCGAGTAAACGGATACCGCAACGTTCTCCGAATGAGCATCCCCCACCCCGCTGCGCACAAGTTGATTCCCCCACCCATCTCAACTAATGTACGCGTTCATACGGAGGGATGGCTGAGCGGTTGAAGGCTCTGGTCTTGAAAACCAG
>CAJWLW010000233.1 GCA_913042885.1 uncultured Lentisphaeria bacterium
CAAGGTGCATCGATTGCCGTGATGCCAGCCACGCTACCGGCAGGATGACGCCGAGCTTTGCGAACTCCGCAGGTTGCAGCGTCTTACCGCCGGGCAGCACGATCCAACTGCGCGCACCGTGGATTTCCCGGCCGATCAGCAGCACCGCGATCAGCAGTGCGATCGTCCCCACATAGATCAGATGCGAACCACGCCCGAGCCATTCGTAGTCGATCGCCGCCAGCACGAGCATCCCGACCAGGCCGATCACCACCCACATCGTCTGATTCTGCCAGACCAGCTCAAAACTACCGCCGTGCTGCCGGCCGATGGCGAAGATAAACGCGATGCCAATGCTGCACAGGCAACCGACGACCGCCAGCAGCAACCAGCTCATCCGACGCAACCCCTTGCAGGCCTCGCCGGTGTGCTGCCACCAGGTGCGTGGTTGTCTAAGAGTCGCGGCGCGCAAAAGTCGAGTCCGTCATAGGGGATTGCCGGTGAGATTACGAGTGAGAGCTACACGCTGAGTATGACCTGATTCAAGACGGCCTGCACGAGCCCGATAAGGGCGCCGAGGATGCCGCCAAAGATGGTGATGTGCCGAAACTCACGTCGGGAAAGACCGAGAATCAGTTCTTCGAGCTGCGCGATGTCCATGGCGTTGATCTTCTCTTCGAGTTGCTGCCGAATATTCAGCGCGCCACCGTGCTCTATCGCTTCGTTCGCCATGTCCTCGATGCCTTCAAGGATTTTGCCGACAATTTTCGGTTTGAGCAGGTCGAGCATGCCGGCGAAGGGGCCGAGCATCCCCGTCATCTCGTTGACCTTGCCTTCGATCGCGCGCCGGGCGTGGGCACCGGTGATGAACCCGTGGATCTCGGAGCTCGGCAGCAGTTTGGTCTCGAACGTCTGTGCAATGTTCGCGGCGATCTTTTCGCGATTGCGCGGGATCACCCCGGGCGTCAGCGGCAGGGAGAAGCTGCCGATCATGATCGGGCGATACGGGCGGAACAGCATTTTGATGGCGATCTGATTGGTCAGTGCGCCGATGATTGCACCGACGATCGGAAACAATATAAAGGTCATCCGCAGTCGGCTACTGGTTCCAGGCGTTCAGGTCGCGCGCCAGATTGATATCCGCCTGTGTCAGGCCGCCTTCGCTGTGGGTCGTCACTTCGACCGATACTTTCTTCTCTCCGCTGATAAACGAGAAGTCGGGATGATGGTTCTGCGCCACAATCGTCGCGGTCAGGTGCGGCAAGAAAGCATTGATCTCTTTGAAGTTGGCAAAAATGAAATCCTTCTTCATAAAAATGCCGTCGCGGCGCCAGCCGTCCAGTGTCGCCAACTCGGCATCGATCTGTTCGTCGGTCAGTGTGGTCTTGTCTTCCATGTTAAGCCCTCCCTGTTAAGTCATGCTCTGGGATTGTTTACAATCGCTCGGCCGCCGTCGATATGCAAAATCGATCCCGACGTAAAATCCGAACCCTCAACAAAAAATTTCACGGCAGCCACGGCGTCGTCCGGACTGCCTATACGTTTCAGCGGTGTCATTTCAGCGATCCGTTTCAATCCGTCCTCGGTCGCATCCGGCGGCGGCAGGATTGTGCCGGGGCACACGCAATTGACACGAACGCGCGGCGCCAGCTCCTGAGCCAGGGCTTTGCTTAGCGCAATGACGCCGGCTTTCGAGACGCAATACGGCAGGTAGTCGGTATAGGCCCGTTCGCCGGCCCAGTCACCGAAGGTTACGATGACGCCGCCTTCGTTCATCCGCGGCGCCACTGCCCGGGCCAGCAGAAAGGTCGCCTTGAGATTGGCATCCATATGAAAATCCCAATCGTCCTCGCTGACTGCCGTCCAGGGTGTGCGGCGAAACACTGCGGCAGTTGCCACAACCACGTCGAGCTGACCGAAGCGGTCGTTGACGCCAGCTGCCAGCGCCTCGACGTCCGCTGCGTCCGTGAGGTCGGCGCCGAAGCTTGCGGATTCCGCACCGGCGGCCTGCAGCTCGTCAACAACAGCGGCGGCCTCGGCAGCGCTGGTGCGATAGTGCACGGCCACCTGGTCCCCAGGCTGAACCAGCCCCAGGGCGATTGCTCTGCCGACGCGTCTGGCGGCTCCCGTGATGAGAATTGTCCGGCTCATTGGCTACTCCGTTTGCCATGCGGAATATATAGCTTTGCGATCAGGTTCACAGCCTGCGCCAACACCGAATTGCATTCCGCACACCGCTTCGTTGTAGTCACTTGCAATCATGAAATCCGCCAGACCACGCGGTAGCAGGGAATATCAGGTACGGGAAGCTGTCTCACGAACTTTTCCAACGCATCGATCTCGGTATTCACGTCCAGCGTGCCATCAGAATGCCATGGATGTAGTATTCTTTGAGCGACCATTTGTTGTCGTTCGCAGTCCCGGAGAAAGATCGTGATGTGTTCCGGCGCTCAGGCAACTGTGAAATGTTGGCGCTGATGTAATCTATTGTACATTGGTTGTATGCAAACAAGAATAATTTTCGTCTGCCTCGGAAATATCTGCCGGTCACCTGCCGCCGAAGGCGTCATGCAGTATAAAGTCGACGCCGCAGGCCTGCAGGACCGCATCAAGCTCGACTCCGCCGGCACCATCGCCTATCACGCCGGTGACCGCGCCGACAGCAGGATGCGCAGCACGGCCAAGCGCCGCGGCTACAATCTTACCAGCATCTCCCGCTGCCTGACGCAGAAGGACCTCGGGACATTCGATTACATCGTCACCATGGACGACAGCAACTACGACGACACCGCCAGCCTCATCGAACGCCACGGCCAAACTGGAGAACTCGTCAAGTTCACTGATTTCTGCCGGCACCACGACGTTTCCGAAGTACCCGATCCGTACTACGGCGGCGACGACGGCTTCGAGCGCGTGCTTGATATCCTCGAGGACGGCTGCGACGGCCTGCTCGACAAGGTCCGGGAACTGCACTGAGAAGGTTGAGAGAGGCCCGACGCGATTCTGCACCGCTGCATTCCAGGCACGGCGTTGAGACTCTTGGGTTTCCTCACCCCGCGGCATTGTCTGAACGCCGAACAGTAAAATCTACACAGCACAGAGCAGCAACGGTACGAACAGCACGCCGTCGACCACACAATCGTAATACCATTGCCGTACTCTGGCGATCGGAAAACACACTGCAGCCGCAGCCAGATAGCCTACGGTGCCCAGCGCCACGTGAAGCTGCCAGACACTCGCTGCAGCAGTCAGCAGGAACACCGCGGCCAGCGCGACCGCCGTGCCTCGGCCGCCGCACAGCACCGCCAGGGTGACGACCCTGCGCTCGCGGTCACCGTGCAAGTCACGCAGGTCACAGACGATGACATTTGCCAGCAAAATCCCCAAGACCCATACCGTCGCGGCACCGAATCCGGCCGGCAATTCGGGCAGCAGAAGCAGCGGCGTGCCCATCAAAGCAACCGTGATGGCGAGTACCGGGAAAAAGGTCTTCACTACCGGCACATCCTTGATTCGCACCGGCAGCAACGGCAGGCGCACAGAGTAGCCGACACAGGCAACGGTGCCGGCACTAATCACGGCGGCAACCTGCCAGGCACCGAGGAGCAACGGTCCGGCAAACAACAAAAGCGCCGAGGCCGCCATCAGCACTCGACGGCTGTCAGCGAATGCCGCGTCGCGTTGGACACGGCCGGGGATGTTGGTCAGATCAGCGGGATCAGCGACGGCGCGATCAAGGTTGTAGACCAGCAGGCCGCCGGCGAACCACAGCAACGGCAGCAGTGGGTGCAGCGATACACCGAGGAGGTGCCAGATCGTCCAGCCGAATGCAGGAATGCCGATCGCGGGAATGAAGTTGAGTGAGGCAGCCGCTGTGCAAGGTATCGTCGCCACAGCGGGCCGCGCGGTGAGAAAGCATGGCTTCCCTGCATACCTGTCGACGGTGCTCACTGTTTGGAGCCCGCCGCCAGTTCATGAGTTTCGCTGAGCAGATCAATGGCAAGGTTTTGCAGGCGCTTGCGGTGCTGCTGCCGATGCCGCATGATCAGCAGCACATCGACAACGGCAACCAGGCACAACGCCAAGGCCAGCAGCACGCACTTGATCCAGTAGAGAACGAACTGTGCGGTCGGCAGATCACCGGGCTGGGCATACATGATGCCACCAAAGAGGTGGGCCAGCAGAATCAACATCAACATGCCGCCCATCATCCGCACGAACAACTGCATGCCATGGACGATCGTGCGTTTCTTGCGCCACTTCTGAATCTCGGTGGCCATGAGGATGAGGATGCCAAGCACGCCAAGCACCACAGCCGTCGCCAGCATGTTCTGAATCTGTCCCGAAGTGAACATGGCACTGTCTTTGGTAACGTGCGAGCGATGCCTTTATGCCCTTAGTGCACGTCGCTGGTTTTCACCACTCGTTTATTGACTTTCTGCACCGGAATGCACTCGACCGGGCAGACATCGGCGCAGGCGCCGCAGCGGATGCACTCGTTCTGGTCGATATACAACAGGTTGTAGTCCATGGCGTTGGTCGACCGGACGTAGCCGGTGATGCGGCCGTCATCGTCGTAAGTCATCTCTTTGACCTTTACGATGCAGTTGTCCACCGGTTTGACGCGCAGGCAGCCGTCACAGTAAATGCACAGGTCGTTGTCGATCTCGAATTTGAAATGACACAGGTAACAGCGCTTTGCCTCTTCACCGGCGGCGGCCTCGAGATAACCGGTCTCGACTTCCGCGGTCAGCTTGCGCTCGGTCACCGGGATGGTCGGCATGACCTGCAACGGGATGTCATCCATCTCGCGTTTGCGGCCGGTGGTTTCGGCGTCCTCGATCAATGCAACGTCGGTGAGGCGGGTTTCGCCGGTAAGATGTTTGTCGACGACTCGGGCGCAGGCTTTGGCGTGGCCGATCGCGTCGATCAAGGTGGATGCACCCATGGCAAAGTCGCCGGCGATGAAGATCTTCTCGACACCGGTCACGTGCGCCTCGCCACTGACCAGCCACTGCTCGTCGCCGACCAGGTCCGGGCGGAAATCGTCGTCGATGAAATCGGTATCGGGGTACTGGCCAGTCGCCAGCAGCACCCAGTCGGCCGGGATTTCGAATTCGCTGCCTTCGATATTGATCGGGCGGCGACGGCCGTTTTCATCGGGTGCGCCCAGCTCGGTGCGGGTGAAGCGGATGGCTTTCACCCTGCCCTGGTCGTCGCCGACATAGCCCACCGGGCTGACCATCGTCTCCATGGCGATGTTCTCTTCCTCAAGTGCTTCCAGCTCGCCGGGCGTCACCAGCATTTCATTGGTCGAACGCCGATAATAAACACCGACCTTCCCAGCACCCAGACGAAACGCGGTGCGGGAGCAGTCCATGGCCGTGAAACCACCCCCGATGACGACAACGTGGCCGTGCATCTGCTCGTGCTCGAACTCATTGGTTTGCAGCAGAAAATCGAGCCCGTGCCGGATGCCCTCCAACTCGGCCCCCGGCAGATCGAGAATGTTAGGGCGCAGGGTGCCGGCCGCCAGGATGACGGCGTCGTTGTCCGCGGTGAGTTGGGCAATCGGAATGTCCTTGCCGATCTCGGTGCTGCAGACGATTTCGACGCCGCAGGCCGTAATCTGGCCGATCTCGCGGTTGATCAACTCGCGCGGCAGGCGGAATTCGGGAATCCCCTGGTTCAGCATGCCGCCGGGTGTCGAGTGTTTTTCGTAAACCGTCACCTGGTGGCCGTACAGCGCCAGGTTGCGCGCGGCGGTCAACCCGGCCACGCCGGACCCGACAACGGCAATTTTCTTGCCGGAGTCGGAGAAAATCTTCGGCATGACTACGGGTTCCTGGTTGCCGAGATCGTCGGAAGACCGCTTTGAAAAGCAAATCGCTACCGGGTCGCCGTTACCTTCCCAGCCATGCCGGCATTCCGGCTCGCACGGCCGGGAACACACGCGCCCGAGAATCGCCGGGAAGACGTTGTCTTCCAAATTGATCTTGTACGCACGGACGTAGTCGCCGCGAGAAATCGCCGCCAGATATTCAGGGATGTCGGTCTCCGCGGGGCAGGCCGTCTGGCACGGTATATTCTTTTCCAGCCAGTCGAAATCTCTCGGCTGATTGGCGTAGCCCGATGACCGCGACAGCGCGGCGTACGCAGCGCTGCCGGATTCGACCGGAATTAAAGTTTCACTCATCAATCGCACTCCTGACCATATTTTTTACGTCATGTTGCAATATAACGCGACTTCGCCGCTCGGCCATCCGGTTACCTAAGCAGTTGATGGGTGCGACAAGCAGGCGAATTGGGACAGGAATGCGGCCCGGGCAATTGAATAACCGGTGCAATGCGATTTGCTCCAGAACTGCCGACGCAGTTTCGCCAGGGGTGGAGCGCTGCAATCCCATTGCACGGCGGTATGGCTCTATATCGCTGCAAGATCAGCAGCGGATTCCGGCCGACACCGGCATTTTGCGTCATTTGCCATATGAATGCTTGCACCGGGCGCGGAGTAAACGCCTGCTTCAACGTGAGAAATGGAAATTCACGGCACTGTTGTTTGTTCCTCCGCGGGCCGGCTGCCGCCATCCGTGGCGAACCATCCTCCTCCGCAATGCCGGGAGGTTTGACGGTGTCTGTAACTCGTTATATACTATATGTTTCTCAAAACAGGCACCCGCCCCCCTCCTCTTACTCTTCCGTGCCGTGCCACAGTTCATGAACAAGACCTTCGACAAACAATACCATATCTGGACCATCGGCTGCCAGATGAACGAGGCGGATTCCCGCAAGCTCGGCGCCCAACTCGAGACGCTGGGCTACGGACCGACCTCGGACCCGGATGAAGCCGATGTTGTCGTGCTCAACACCTGCGTTGTGCGGCAGCAGGCAGAGAATAAGATCTACGGCCGGCTCGGCTCGCTCAAGACGATCAAGCAACGGCGTCCCGACCTTGTGCTCGGGCTGATGGGGTGCCTGGTCGGCGTCAAAGAAGCGCCGGCACTGCAGGAGAAGTTTCCGTTCGTCGATGTCTTCATGTCGCCGTCTGACGGTGGACCGCTGCTCGATTACCTGCAGGAACATGATCTCTACGAAGCGGTGCTGCTGCAGGAGCAGTCGACCCGCAGCCTGCGGGATGCCATTCAGGACGCCGAGAACGTCTTGCCGATCGACCAGCGCGGCGTCGCGGTCACCGCGCACGTGCCTGTTGTGCTCGGCTGCTCACACGCCTGCACCTTCTGCATCATTCCGTATCGGCGCGGTGGCGAACGCAGTCGACCATCTGCCGATGTGCTCCACGAGATCGAGTTGCTGGCCGGCCAGGGCATCCGCGAAGTCATGTTGCTCGGACAAATCGTCGACCGCTACGGCCTCGATCTTGACGAGGACATCGATCTGGCCGAACTCCTGGCGCGGGCCAATAAGATCGACGGCATTCACCGTATCCGTTTTCTGACCAGCCATCCGAACTGGATGACCGATAAGCTGCTCGACGCCGTCTCCGAGCTCGACAAGGTCTGCCCGCACCTTGAAGTTCCGGTGCAGGCCGGTAACAACGAGGTGCTCGCCAACATGCGCCGCGGCTACACCAGCGATGATTACTACCGGCTCGTCGACCGCATCCGTGACCGCCTGCCGCAGGCCGCCCTCAATACCGACATCATCGTCGGATTCCCCGGCGAGACCGACGAGCAGTTCATGGACACGTACCGCATGATGCAACGCGTACAGTTCGACAAGGTCCACATTTCCACGTACTCGCCGCGGCCGAAGACGGTGGCCGT
>CAJWLW010000234.1 GCA_913042885.1 uncultured Lentisphaeria bacterium
CGCGGTGTCGTATTCTACTACGACTCGTTCGCGGATTCGCCGGGCTATATAGAAGCTGAGGAAATTCAACTCGAAGATCCGATTCCCGGCGACGGCGTTGTGCCGCAGGGAATCGTTTTGAAGCACCAACTCGCCCACTGGCTGTTCACCATCGAACCGTTCGAGATCGATTTCGCCGTGTTGCCTGAGCCTGTCGAGGTTCAAGTGACTACGACTACCACGACTACCACGACTACTACGACACTCGCGGGAGATGAGGACTGATTGGCCGGTGGCGTTGCGAAATATCTAGTGCCGGGTAGGGTGTATTCGTAGACATATGCGACTATGTGCGAGGTGTAATTGTCGTTTTCGGTGAACGCAGTTGTGCTGTGAATGCCCCTGCCAGCCCCGGGCGTTTGGTTTTGCGGTGCGATGTCGGTATATTATGAGCAAAAGAACTCCCGCAACCGTATATGACGGCCGTTTTTTCTGTCATGCTGCCGCGGGTATAACTCCAGTGGAAACAGAAAATGCGACTTCCAGTCATCCTTGCTGTCTGCCTGCTCCTGCCTGTGGTCGATGTACAGTCACAAACCCTCACCATTGACGAACCGACATTCGATTTTGGCGAGATTAATGACATTAATCTTGTATACAAGACCGTGACCCTCACCAACACTGGCGACGCCGAGCTGGAAATAAAACGCGTCAAAGGCACCTGCGGCTGCACGACTGGCAAGCTTGAAAAGAAGATGCTTGAACCGGGCGAATCCACCAGCCTTACCATCCAGTTTTTGCCGGCGACCTACGAGGGGCTGATATCAAAGGCGATCAAGATTGCTTCGAACGATCCAGACTCAAAAATCAGCACCATCACCTTCACAGCCACCGTATGGCCTTTTCTTCAGGTTACACCGAAGATCATCGAATTGGAGTTTGATGCTGAAGCCGGCGTTTACACCGGCACTACCCGGGTAGTCGAGCTCCGCAACATGGGAGAGAAAGCGCTGAAACTCAAAACTATCGATCAGAAGGGAATGGCCCTCGACATCGAGGGTGAGATGGATGTCGTTTTCGAGCCGGGTGACGCGCGCAACTACACCATCGGTATTGCGAAGCCTGAAGAGATTCCGGTCGACAAGCGACCGTTGCGTACGTTTGCCATCCTGCGTGTCGAACTACAGACGGACAAGGGCCGCATGGTGAGTTCGAAGAACGTGAAGTTCAGGTTCCCCCGCAAACGATAGCGACGTTGATGAGCGACTACACCGCCGACACGGTTGTTCTGCCCAACCTCGACTTGCGTATTCATGAATACGCCGACGTAGACACCTTCACTGCCCGCGGTAATCCCGCCATCCTGTCACGCCCGTGCCTGGCGATCTTTTGCTCGAACCGGTGCCCGGGTGACCTGATCGTCAAGACTTATGATCTGGTGCAGAAACTCCGGGACCTCGGGATTGTCGTCATCAGCGGGTTTCACTCACCCGTCGTCAAAGAATGCCTGCCGACCCTATTGCGGAGTCCGCATCCGGTGATTTATTGCCCGGCCCGAGGTATCGACAGCTATCGCATGCCGCCGGAGCTGCGGAAGCCTCTCGCCGCCGGCCGCCTGCTGCTGCTTTCGCCATTTGCCAAAGACGTCACGCGGATCACCTCGGAGACGGCGCAGCAGCGCAACCGGTTTGTGGCGGCCGTAGCGACGCGAATCTTTGTTTATCACGCTGCGCCCGGCAGCAATACCGAGCAGTTTTGTCGGGAGCTTGTGGCCCTGGGCAAACATGTGCTGACGTTCGATAACGAGGCCAATCGCAACATCATCGAATCCGGAGTGACGCCAGTAGATCTGGCTGATATCCGCGAGCACATTGACGACCTGGCGTTGACGTTGCCGCGGGATGCCGGCCTCGGTATTTCGCTGCTATAAGAGATCAATCCGAACGAGTGGGAATTTTGTGACATGCCGGGAAATATTTGGAAGGGGGATAAAATAATCAGGAACTGGCTCAGAATATAAGTGAAAGGAGCGAGGCCCTCAGAGACAGGCCCGTAAGGGCACAAATAGAGCCCCCATAGTGTAGAATCATGGATGTTCGGGTACACGGGTGGAAGCAGAAGCCCGGCCTCGCCGTAGGGCGCGGGGCCGCTATTCAAACAGCGCGGCGATACTTTTCACATACGGCGGCCACAGAATGCCCTGCTCCGTAATGATGCCGGCGATAAGTTCGTTCGGTGTCACGTCGAATGCCGGATTGTAAATCCCGACGCCTTCCGGGACTGTACGTCGGCCGAAGCCGCATGAGACTTCTTCCGGTGCCCGCTGCTCGATGGGGATTTCGTCGCCGTCCGGGATCGACATGTCGATTGTCGAATACGGCACCGCGACATAGAAGGGAATTCGATGATATTGCGCCAGAATAGCGACACTGTACGTTCCGATCTTGTTGGCGGCATCACCATTGGCAGCGACCCGGTCGGCACCGACGATGACTACGTCGATGCGTTGTTCACGCATGAGCTGCCCGGCCATGTTGTCGCAGATCGAAGTGACGTCGACGCCGGCGCGCTGCAGTTCCCAGGCGGTCAGCCGGGAGCCCTGCAGCAAGGGTCGCGTTTCGTTGGAATAGACGTGCGGAGCCAGGCCGCGCTCGAAGGCGACATAAACAGGCGACAGGGCAGTACCGAAACCGCCGGTCGCCAGGGCGCCGGCGTTGCAGTGAGTCAGTACGCGCGTGTTTTTGGCAAACAGCTCGACACCGAACTCACCGATGCGGCGGCACATCGCAATGTCTTCCTGGAGAATCGCATCGGCCTCTTGCCACAGCCGCACTTTCAGGCCATCGGCCGTTGCGTCAGGCGTTGCCGCGTAGTCGCGACCTGCGGCAAGACACCGCCCGAGTGCCCAGGCGAGGTTGATGGCGGTCGGTCTGGCGGTGGCGAGATGGTCCGCAGAGGCCTGGATTGCGGTGAGTAGTTCGTCACGGTTGCCGTCCAGGTGCTGCACCGATGCCACCAGGCCGTAGGCGGCTGCGATGCCGATCGCCGGGGCGCCGCGTACGACGAGGCGCTTGATGGCATCGTAGATTTCGTCGAGATCGTCGGTTTCGAAAAAGACGCAGCGCTCGGGCAACTGCGTCTGGTCGATCATACGCACTTTGCCTGGCAATGGGCTGTTGTCGCGGGGCAGCCAGCGGATAGTTTCAAGCATGCAAAGTCCTTCGGCGAGTCGATTAGATCGGTTATGGAGCCGATATTGTGACAATGAAGGTGGCGCCAGTCTCCGGTTCTGCGTTCGCTACGGTCATACCGCCATGGCGTTCGACGATTTTTTCACATCGAGTGCACTGCGGCCTTTGGCGAGAGCGGCTAACTTTGTTTCGTCGAAATATCCATAATCCAAGAGACGTCGCCAACATCCTTGCAGGCGGCCGGTCGGTCGAGGGACGAACGACCGAGCGGTTGCCGGAACTTTGCCCTGCAACCGAGGTTTGCAAATCTGCAACGTAACAAATACGGCTGTGTGACTTGCGCCACCGGTTGCATTGGCTAATTTGAATCGGTCCCCGGGAGGGATGTGGATTTATGAGATTTCCTAGTTTATTGATTTTGATGATCGTGTCGGCGACCGTCGCTGCGCAAACTTTGAAGCTTGACCGCAGAGAGCATCACTTTGGTGAGATCAGTGAGTTGGCGTCTGTCACCACTCGCTTCCAGGCAACGAACACGGGTACCGCGGAACTGATTATCGAAAAAGTGCAGCCGTCTTGCGGCTGCACCGCGGGGGATCTGGAGCGGGATAGGCTGCAACCGGGCGAATCGACCTGGATCAATATCAGTTTCGATCCCAAAGGCAAGAGAGGCGCTGTACGCAAGCTCGTCCATGTCCTCAGCAACGATACGCGATCACCGCGCCTGCCGTTTTTTATTGCTGCCGATGTCGTGCCGGTTCTCAAGTGTACGCCGGAGCGAATCGAGTTTACATTTTCGAATGGCGCTTTTGACAGTCGCGAGAAAACTTTTGTGATTCAGAACAACGGGACAGAGACGGCAAAATTGATCGGTGGCGGCAGCACGAAGCCGATGGTGATTCTGAATGGGCCAGAGGCAGAGGAACTGGCACCGGGCGACACGCTGGAGTTTACCGTGAGCCTGGACGAAAATTACGTGCCCGACAAGGCCCTGTCGTTTGCTACCGTCGTCGTGGCAACTGCCAGCGGCGAGACCAAACTCAACGCGCAGGTCAATGTGCGGATCATTGCGGCCGAGGAATGAGTGATCCCGTTGCCACCGGAGACCTGCTGTATCGCGGCGTGATCACCGACTGCCACGTCCGCTTTTCCTATGCGCAGACGACGGCACTGTGTAATGCGGCGGTGCTCATCCATGGCTGCGACCCGGTGGCGGCGCACATCTTCTGCCGGGCGTTGTCTGCCAGCGTCTTGTCATCGACGATGATCGACGACGATGAACGCATGACGATCCACTGGAAATATGACGGTGCATTGAAGTCTGTACTGGTGGATGTCGGAGCGCAGGCGGACGTGCGCGGCATGATGAACACCACTTCGCTTTGCGATATCGACAAGGCCGGGGAAATCTGTGGCGCCGGCGGCTCTGTCGGAGTTGTGAAGTCGAACGCCGTGCGCCAGCTCAACTCCGGTGTGTCGGATGCCGGACTTCTTGATGTCGTCGAGGATCTGGCCTATTTCTTTTCGACCAGCGACCAGATCGAAACCGGCATGATCGTCCTGGTCCAATTCGTTGCCGATGTCCAGCAGCCGGTGCAGCTTTGCCAGGGCTTTATGGTACAGGCGATGCCCGACTGCGATCTGGAGATGTTCGAGGTGCTGCGCCTGCGGCTCGGCGAGCAGGCGTTTCGCAAGTTGATGTCGCGGCCGTTGACTGCCGACAATGCTTTCGAGGATCTCGTGCGGTGTGTCTGCGGGGAGCCCGCCCACATCGTTTCACTGTCCAGCGCTACCCCCGAATATCGCTGTCGGTGCAGTCGCGACAAATCCCGGTCGGTGCTGCGCACCATACCCAAGAATGAATTACGCCGGGCAGCGGAGACGGGTGAGACGCTGGCGGTGAACTGCGATTTCTGCAACGAACGCTACAGTTTCGGTTCGGACGATATCAGCGCTTTGGTATAGCACAACATTTCTGTGCAACGCGAAGTTCTCCGGGCAAGCGGGCCGTTCTGCCTTGCGGGGGGTCTCTCTACGGACGCTGCGCCATCAACGCAGACGCAGCAGGTTGGTCCGTTCGACACGGTCATTGGCCTGCTTTCTTTCGAAGTCATATGGTACCGGAATTTTGCCTACGCAGTGATTGCCGACCATGACGTTTTCGCCGGCCGTGTCCCCCAGCCGGTAGCCAGTGTCACTGATCGTGCTGACTCGATTGTCGACTACCAGGCAGCGTTTAGAGCCTCTGCCCAGGACGATGCCGACAGCAACTTCTGCAACGCTGTTGCCGGTCACCAGCGCATCGGTGAGGCCTTGCAGCAAGATGCCACTTCGCTTGCCGCCGCCACCCGTGACATCGTTGTCACGAATCACGAAGCCGGTATAGGATGATTTGGTCCGGGCACCCCCCACCGCGATGATATGGCTCGTCGTGGCAACGCCGGTGAAGTGTACGCTGTTGCCGGCGATTGTGATATTTTTCCAGACACTCTCGGTAGCCGGCTTGCCACGTACCTGTCCAATACTGATCGGTGGCATCGCAGTCACTGTCGGGCAGACGATCTGGTTGTTGCGGATCTTGACGTCGCGAATTCGGGCGCTGCCGCTGTTGGGGTCCCAGATTCCAATGGCGGTGGTCTTCATGCCATCGAAGATATTATCCTCAATAGTCAACAACTCGCACGAACTGCCGTCGACTGCCAGCATGACGATACCAAATCGCGACGGACCGCTGAAGATGTTGTCGCTGAAGCGGGCACGCTTCAACTGCTGATGCTCGACATGACGCTGCTCGAGCAGGTTATTCGTAAACCACAGGTTGGTTGTGTTGCGCAGATAGACGCCGGCGCTTTGCTGTGGAGCCGCCGCGGTGAATTTGCAATCCCGGATCCGAACCGTTTCACTGTTACTGATGGCGAGTGCGGTAACGTTGGTCGCGCGGGTATCGAAGGTAAGATCATGAAAGACGATATCCCGGCACTGGTCGAGACTGAGAATTATCGGATCGCGCACGGCATCCGGCGCCTCAATGACGCTGCCCGGTCCGGCACCTCGAAAGATCAGTCGCTCGCGGTCAGCAACCGTGAGACCATGACACCGGTAGTTACCGGGTGGAAAGTAAATGATGGCGCCATCGGGAGCGCTCTTGATGACGGAGCGTATGGCGGGGGTGTCGTTGGTCTTGCCATTGCCCCTGGCGCCGAGGATCCGAACGTTGTAGATCTCTTCGGCGCTGGCCAGGGCCGAAGAGCGGCCGGCGTAGGAGCCAGGGGCCGCCAGGACAAGGGCTGCAACTGCGACCAGGACTGCATGGTGGCTGGTCATCAGCCAAAGACGCGGCTACCGCGACCGCGGCGCAGACGTCCTTTCTGCAGGAACCCATCGTAGTGGTGCATCATGAGATGCGACTCAATCTGGCGGAGCGTGTCGATAATGACACCACAGATGATGAGCAGAGTGGCACCACCGAAGAAGTCGGCGATGACGGGCGATAGGCTGAGGGCTTGGGCGGCGATCATCGGCAGCAGCGACAGGACGCAAAGGAACAGGGCCCCGGCAGTGGTGATGCGTGTCATGGCGCGGTCGAGGAAGTCAGACGTTGGCTTACCGGGGCGAATGCCCGGGATATAGCCGCCGTGACGTTTCAGATCGTCGGCCATCTGGATCGGGTTGAACTGGTTGGCGACCCAAAAGAAAGCAAACACTATGATGAGTATAGCGTAGATCGCCATGTAGCTGGTCGTGCCGTAGGAAAACAGCGGTGCTATATAGCGCAGCCAATTCCATCCCACAGCGTTGATCACCAGCGGTGGAAACATCAGGATGGCACTGGCGAAAATGATCGGCATGACGTTGGCGAAATTAACGCGCAAGGGCAGGAAGGAGCCTTGCGCAGCGGCGCCCTGGCCGCCGCCACCGCCGGTTGCCGTGCGGGCATACTGAATGGGCACCTTGCGCACGCCCTGGGTCAGTGCCACGGTAGCTGCCGTGATCAGCACGAAAATGCCCAGGAGAATTATGACATGAATCATTGTGAAAGAGGTTTCGCCGGTTCCTTCCTGGCGTAGCAGGCGGTGCATTCCCTGAACCGCCGCCGGGAGGCGATCAATGATGTTGACTGTGATGATCAGCGAAGCACCGTTCCCGACACCATGGTCGGTGATTTTCTCACCGAACCACATGAGAATCATCGTCCCGCAGGTGAGGATGATCATTGTCATCACCTGGAACGACAGGCCCGGGTTGTTGACGATATTGTTGGTGGCGGCACCGCCCAGCATGGCGCCGGGATTCTCCATGCCTTTGGCCAGGAAAAAGCCTTGTACCAGGCAGATGACCAGTGTCATGTAGCGCGTCCACTGGATGATCTTCTGCTGGCCGGCTTCTCCTTCGCGCTTGAGCTTTTCCAGCTGCGGAAAAACCGGGGTCACAAGCTGCATGATGATCGACGCGGAAATGTACGGCATGATGCCAAGCGCACCGATGGCGAATGCTCGCAGTGCGCCGCCACTGAACATGTCGATCATGTTGACGATGCCGCCGGCGCCCTGCTGCTTGTTGAGATCGTCGAACATCGC
>CAJWLW010000235.1 GCA_913042885.1 uncultured Lentisphaeria bacterium
GGGACCAACGGCGGTGGCGGCGGCCACGGCGGAACAGGCGGAAATGGTCGGAGCGTCAGCAACGGCGGAGCCGTCAACGACCCAAGTCTTCCCACGGACCACCGCCTCACGGCCCCTGTTGATCTTGGCAGCGGCGGCGGCAACGGTTCGCGCTCGGCTGGCGGTAGCGGCGGCGGCCTGGTCCGGGTCAACGTGGTTAACAAGTTCCAGGCGGATGGAACGGTCTCCAACGACGGCGGCAATGGCGGTGACAACAGCCACGGAGCTTTGGGCGGTGGCGGTGCTGGTGGAAGCATTCACGTTACGGCAGGCGAGCTTGCCGGCGGCGGTGTGTTCCATGCCAAAGGTGCTCGTGGTGGCCGAGACGCCACCACCGGCGGTAATGAAGACGGCGGTGGCGGCGGTGGCGGTGGTGGTCGCCTGTTCTTCTGCGTCTCGTCGTCGTCCAGCTGGTCAGGTCAGCCGACGACCGAACTCGACACCGCCTTTGTAGCGGGTGGCTCGGCCAGCGGCGGCTTCAACCCGGGCAGCGCTGGCGCTGTTGGGACGATCGTGTTCTGCGGTCTGGAGAGTGTCCCGATGATCAGCCCGGCGGTCTCCGACCTGTCGCTCGCGGACGGCGAGGCGATCACCTACGACCTGACCCCGCACGAGACCGACGTCGAGGACGGACCCGCCAGCGACAGCAACGCGCTGACCTGGGCGGTTGTCGGCGCGGACCCGGCGCTGTTCGCCTTCGATTTAGATCCGGCGACCGAGGAGTTGACGATCACCCCCAATGATGCGGTCACCCCCTGGGCTGTCGTGCTGGGGCTGACCCTCACCGACTCGGACGGCAATAGCGACATGCAGTATATCGCGGTCACTCACGGTGTCTCGGCCTTCCAGCTCGACCTGGTCGCGCTCCCGAGCACGATCGACGCGGACGGCGTCAGCACCTCGAGCATCGAGGCCAAGGTCGGCAGTCTCTTGGGTAACCCGGTCGAGGGCAAGACGATTAACTTCACGATCCTCTCCGGCGGCGGGTTGCTCAGCGCGGTCTCGGCGGCGACCGGCGCCGACGGCGTGGCGAGCGTGACCTTCAACGGCGACATCCAGCCGGGCTCGACCCGGATTCGCGCCAACCATGTCCTGCCGGGGGGGGTGCTCGAGGATGAGGTAATTGTCATCCAACAGGACACGGAGCTCGACCCAGCCATTGCCACCGGGCCGCCGGACATCAGCTTCCACGACCCGGTCACGGGGGCTGAGATTTTCCCCGGCGGCGGCGACACCGTGCTGGTGGGCGAAATCATCGAAGTTCGCGTCAAGGTCACGAACATCGGTGGTCTGGCGACGCCGGCGGGCGTTGAGGTCGAGCTTTTCGACTCGTTCGTGGGCTTCGGCCCGCCCAGTGTCAGTTCGCCGAGCCTGCTGACGACCTTTACTTTGCCGGCGTTGAACCCGATCGCCGACCCGCTCGATCCGGTGCCAGGCAGTTCGGCGGTGGTCAGTTTCCAAACCGCCTTCTTCAACAACGGATTCCACGAGCTGACAGGAATCGTTGACCCGCCCGGCGTGGTCATCGAGCAGAACGAGGAGGACAACGTGGGCGGAATTGCCAGCCCGAACGGCATGGCCTTTGAGCAGAACGCGGACAACGATGTGACCGGCGCGGTTACCGAGCAGAACGAGGGCAACAACGAGTCGGCACAGGGTTTCTGGATCGGCCCGGTCGAGTCCGGCTTCGAGGGTGACAATCTGATCGTCACCGAGTGCAACCTGGAAGCGGCCGGCGGTCGTTTCGTCGGGGCGATTCCGGCCGCCCACCCGGGTGAGGCTGTGCTCGTGTCCGGCCGCGCCGACTACCTACCCTTCATCCCCTTTGATCCGGACCATTCGCTGGGGTTGTCCGCAATGAAGCGCGCTATCGTCTCGCTTTCTGTCACGGATATCCTCGGCAATCCCGTCGAGATCTTCAGTGGCGAAACCCAGGTGATGCCGGCAACGGCTGACTTGGGGCAATTCCGCGCGCTGTACACGATCGGTTCCGTGCCCGGGGTCGACAAGTCGCCGCTGGGTCATTACCCGAACCGCTCAGAAGACGACAAATGGGCGTTCCCCGCACCGTCGGCCCTTGGGCGCTACACCCTGCGGGTGTGCGCGAGCGACACCAGCTTCGAGGGCTGCAGCGAGGTTCAGTTTGAGGTCATCCCGCGCGGCTCGGACCTGGCCTGCACCCCCCCGACTTTGCCCTCGTCCGGTGGTACGGAGGTGGCGCTGCAGTTAGGCCTCCAGACGCAGGTCAGTTCCTCGGTCATGAACCTCGGAGACAACGACGTGAGCGACGTTGTCGTGCGCTTCCTGGTCAACGGTGTCCAGGAAGTGCCCGACCTGATTGTGCCGAGCGTGGCGGCGGGCGCCACGGTACCCGTCAGCTTCGACTGGGTTCCCGAGTGCGGCGATGAAGAGGTGACGATCCAAATCGACCCGGCCGATACGATCGCCGAGCAGTTCGAGAGCAACAGCCAGTGTTCGCGTCAGACGATCACGTTGGCAACCTCCACCTGCCTCGAGCTTCAGGCGAAGTTGTTCGACAAGTTCTGCACCGAGCTGGGCACCGGCAGCGTGGTGAGCATCGACCGCATGTGGGAAAGGCTCGAGGTGTTTCTGCTCCAGTGTTTTGACGGCGTCACCATCTGCGACGACAGCGGCCCCGCGCCCGAAGCCAACGAGGCGTGCCAGGAGGCCATCCGCGAACAGATCGCGGATTTTATCAACGGCCAGACCGGTGATGGCCCGTAGCGGCAACCGGTTATCCGCCGTCGTCTGATCACGGCGGACGAGTCAGTGGTCAGTGGGTTGACCGCAGTTGTGTGGTTGGCGTTGCGGCTTCATTTCTGACGTCTCAGAAAAAGCACCCGCATGACGTAGCCCTGGAGGCTGTCTACAAAAGCCCGAGGACGGATGCAAGCAGGAGGGTGTCAGGTGCCTTCACTGCACGAGGCTCCGAATGCGAAGCAGGAATAACAGCGATGATGTCGCATCATGACGCGCGGCTTCATACTTTCGGCCAGGGTCTTGCCGAGGTCGTAATCGGCATCGTCATCGACCAGGGTGCAGGCGTAGATGCCGACCGCGTCATTTTTCTTTACAACCATTTTGCTGAAGTTGCACATGAAGGCGGCCCGCTGGTCGGCGTTCAGATACGTGGTCATGCAATGCTCGGTGATCTGCGGCACGTCGGGCAGCGAACCGGGCGGCATGAAATCGGGGAACGAAATGATCAGCAGATCTTCGGGCAGCCCGACTTCGCGAAGGTGGGAAGCATAGCTGCGATCGACCGCATCAGTATCCTCGTTCTTGCCGCGCAGGCGGGCGATGGAGACGCCGAAGCCGATCTGGTGCAGCCTTCCGAGGGTACGCAGGGCTTTGCGGAAGTTGCCCTTGCCGCGGCTTTCGTCGTGTTTGACGGGATCGGGGTGGTCGAGGCTGACGCGGAGGTTGAGGCGGTTTGGCTTGTCGATCAGCGGCAGGATTTCGCCGATACGGTTCATCAGTGGCTCTGTTGCATTGGTCAGCACCAGGCAGGGGCGATGGTCGAGGGCGCGATCGAGGATGCGGACCATATCGGGGTTGAGGAAGGGTTCGCCGCCGGTGAACGAGAATTTTTCGACGCCGAGCTCGAGTGCTTCATCGATCAGTGGCGTGACTTCGTCGAAGCTGATGAATTGCAGGCGATTGTCGCCGGGCTTCGAGCCTTCGAGGCAAAACGGGCAGCTCAGGTTGCAGTTGGTGCCGGTGTGGAACCACAACTCCTGCAGAGATTCCGGTTCGATATAGCCGCGCGGCTGACCGTCGTCGGTCTGCAGCCACTCTGTGGATTCAAGGTGATGCATAGAAAAAGACTTCCCGGTGGATATTCATGTAATCGACGTCGTGGTCCTCGAGCCAGTCAGTTGTTTCCTCGATCATGCTGTCGAGGCCACACAGATAGAAATGCGTGGCGGGGTCGATCGGGAGGTTGCCGAGCAGGTCGGTGACGCGTCCGTGGTGGTGTCCGTTGGCGGTTTCCCGTGACACTGCGAGGTCGAGTTGGCAGCGGGTCTGGAGCAAATCGACGAGAACAGCATCCTGGTACTGGCGGACGCCGTACAGGCAGCGTGGTGGCGGCGGCTCGGTATGGCTGCGCAGGTACGAGAGAAACGGCGCGATACCGGTGCCTGTAGCGATATAGACGAACGGCTGGCCGGCCTCGTGGCTTTGGCCGGGGCGAAACCAGCCGAAGGGTTCGGAGAACTGGATGACGTCGCCCGGCTGCCGCGCCGCCAGGTAGGTGCTGAGAATACCGCCGGTCATCTTACGGATGAGCAGGCTCAGGTGATCTTCGTCGATACCCGAGGCGAGACTGTAGGGGCGGGATTCCGCGCGGTCGGCGGTGTAGGCGGTGATGCAGTCGCCGGGGACGAATTCCATGCCATTGCGTTCGACGACCAGTTCGAAGATCTCCGGCGCCCACCATTTGACTTCAATGACGCGATGGGTTGAGTCCACTTGGCCTCGGTCGTCTAAAGGTTTGGCGTCCGGTTGGGTCAGCAGCAGGCGGCGATGGCATCTGTATCCGCCGACGTGTCACCGCAGTCGAAAGGTCCAAAATGAGTTGAGCGGTCGCCAATGAGGCGGAAGTGTTTGGCGTAGCGTGTTTCGCCGACCATCGCCGCGGTGTTGCCGCAGACCAGCATTGGTTTGCCAGTTTCGAAGATGTGATGGTCATCGAGCTGGAAGCTGTGCGGATGATCGGGGATCGTGCCGAGATAGGTGGCGGCCTGTCCGTAGTTTTCGCAGATGTCCTCGAGCGATTCGAGCTTGAAGGCGCGAACGGTGACCGAGAAGAAGTCGATATTGCCGACCCGTTGTTTGACCTCGGCGTTCAGCATCTGAATTTTCGACTTTTTGACGATCCGGTGGTCGAGGCAGCCAAGACGCTGCATGATACGACGGAAGTCCTCGGTATAGAGCGCGCCGGAGAGGCATTCGCCATAGAGTTCCGGGTCGTCCTTGAGATGCTGCGGCACGCGACGGCTGGCGAAGACGTCTGAGAAATGGAGTTCGCCGCCGGGCTTGAGAACACGGAAGATCTCGGCGAACACGGCTTCTTTGTTGGGAGACAGGTTGATGACGCAATTGGAGATGACGGCGTCGATCGAGTTGTCGGCGATGCCGAGGGCGTTGAGGTCTTCGATATATCCGTGGTAGAATTTGACGTTCGGGTGCGCGAACCCGAAGCGCTCGGATTGGGTTGTGACGTGACGCTGGGCGACTTCGAGTTGTTCCTCGGTCATATCGACACCGATCACCAGGCCTTTCTCACCGACCAGATAGGAGGCCATGTAAACGTCGCGACCCGTGCCGCACCCGAGGTCGAGCACAACGCTGCCGTCGAGCAGTGGCGGAATGGGTGACCCGCAGCCGTAGAAGCGCGAGAGGATTTCATCGTCGATCTGTTCGAGAATCGCACGGTGTTCGACGGGAATGGCGTCGATCGGGCAGCAGGCACTGGTTTTCAGGTCGTCACTGCCTTCGAGTTGCTTGCCGTAGTAGTCTTTAACTGATTCGATAGTGTCGGTATGATCCATGTTCTTTCCACAGTTGGCGGATTTTGTGCTACGTCTGCGATGCAGTTGCTCAGTAGCGCTCCACGATGGCAGAGAGTTTTTCGATCTTTCCCTCGTAGGCGTCTAGTTTCTGGAGATTTTCCTCGTTGCGATTCGGCTGTCTCCTCATCCACGTTTCAAGCTCTGCTTTTGTGGTGCGCAACTCGGCGTGCGCCCGCTGGTATGCTTTGGCGTCCTCCGGCTTCATGCTGTGGGCTTTTTGGGCGATCTCGATGTCTTCTATCTTGTCCTTGATTGCCTGGACCGCTTCGAGTTGATCATAGAAGGCGGTGAAGTTTTGCTCGTTTTCTTCCGGCTCTGAAGCCGTCCATTTCGCAAGCTTTGCGTCTGCCGTTTTGAGTTCGTCGATGTACTTGCGGTAGGTGGCGGCGTCCTTGGCCGACAGCGCGGAGACGAATTTTGCGACACCGCCGCTGCTCTTGACGACGACGGCTTCGGCTTCCTTGATGAAGCTTTCCGGCGTCTTTCCGCGGCCGGCGCCGAGGCGGCCCAGTTCGGTTTTGCCGTCGACATCGACGATGACATAGGTCGGGTATCCTCTGACCTTGTACTGTCGTTGCAACTGGCGATTGCGGTTCTGGTATTTCTCCGGCACGATATTTTTCCCCTTGGGGAAATCGAGGGTGACCATCAGGAGGTTTTCGGTGGCCCAGCGGGACCACTCTTTCTTGGCGAAGACGCCGCGGTCCATGCGGATGCACCAGCCGCACCAGTCGGAGCCGGTGAAGTTGAGCATGATCGGCAAGTCCTTTTCCTTGGCCAGGGCGAGGGCGGCCTTGTAGTCCATCGTCCAACTGCCGAGCTCGGCACCGTCCTTCATTACGTCCGAGGCCTGGCTGTCGTTGCTGCAGGACATCATCAGCATAGCGCTGGCGGCGATAATGGTGATGAATGCGGTGATTGTACCTTGTTTCATTCTTTTCCTCCGCGATATGGCGTCGCTGCTATCAGGAGCATCTGCCATGAACCGTCTCATTCATAGGTCTCAGGGTTTTATGTCACAGAAAGGATACTATCGTGGTAAATGCCATGCAATGCAATCGGGGGTTGGACGCGTGCGGGGCAGTGGATATTCAGCGATGTGAAAGCCGCCGCGTCAAAGCTGCAAGAGAAGAACGAACCACGGATGAACACTGATTGACATGGATGGGAAACTAAACCATAGCCTGATGGCCCGTTCCTCATGCCAGCCAAAGGACTTCCTATTGGTACTGCGATCCGGAAGGCGCTTGTGACGAAGGCCGACGATCGCCCCTGGTATTCGCTGGCCCGTATATTCGAGACAGGCAATTGGATTAATGAATTTTGGCAACTGTGAATGGGGAGACTGGCGAGACATGGTATATTGATCATTTGTTCGGCAGAAATCCACCATCACTGGGATTTTTCCAATGTACAACGACCAGGGTAGGGCATCGACATGTCAATGAATGTCTTGGGCACGGAACTGGAGACATGCTGCATGGATCCGGTGACCGGTTTTTATCGAACGGGCAGGTGTGATACGGGGAAGGACGACCGGGGCATGCATACAGTATGTGTCCGGATGACGGATGAGTTTCTGGAGTTCGCCTGCGAGAGCGGCAACGACTTGATTACTCCGGCAGTGGAGTACGGCTTTCCGGGGTTGGTTGCGGGCGATCAGTGGTGTGTCTGCCTTGGCACGGTTGTCGAGTCGATCAGGGCGGGTAAATCCCCACAGATAGTGCTCGAGTCAACCCATATCAGCGTCATCGAGTTTGTCGACCTCGATACGCTCAAGCACTATGCCGCGAAAGCGTGAATGCCGAGATCGATGGTGCGCCGGCGTCCTCGACTGCCGTGCCGAAGGTCATGATGCCGAGACAGATTGGTGAGACGGGCAGGACAGCCGGGGCCTGTCCTTAATATGTGTACAGGTGTGGATCGGTTCCCCACGCTCTGTCCCGTACGACGTGGCCGCCCTCGGGGAAAAACCAGTTGATGCCGTTGTTCTCTATCGATCGATGTCGATGGATTTCGACATGTCCGTCACCGTAGGCGAGGTTGTTGTCGATGTACTTCGTCGGGTA
>CAJWLW010000236.1 GCA_913042885.1 uncultured Lentisphaeria bacterium
CGCCTGGCTCGACGATGCGCACCTTGCCGATCCGCGGGCCATCATCGGGGCAATCCGTGGTGTACCGGTGCGCTATTGCGACTTCGACTTTGAGGAGCTGGCAAGCGAGCTGGTCAGTACTGCTCGGGATGGCGATGTAATCGCTATCATGGGAGCCGGCACAGTCACCCAGTTGACGCCACTGCTCACCGCCGAACTCGCCACAACCGAATGAATTTTTGAGCGGACCTTTGTTTCATTTCAGACCGGAGCATTTTGCAATCGCGGAACGGTGCAGAACCGCCGGATCACTGTAACTCCTATACTATGCCCCAGCTCCAACAGACTGCTCGTGTTGCCGTGCTGATGGGCGGCCCGTCCAGTGAACACGAGGTGTCGCTGAACTCCGGCCGCGCTGTTGCCGGGGCTTTGCGCGAGGCCGGATTTACAGTCGACGGCATCGTCCTTGAAACCGGTGAGTTGCCGCCGCTGCATGAGGATGTCCGGGCTGTGTTCCCGGCGTTGCATGGCCGTTTCGGTGAGGACGGCACGGTCCAACGCCTCCTCGAAGAGCGCGGCTTGCCGTACGTCGGCTGCGACCCCGCCGTCAGCGAGTTGCTGCTCGACAAGGCCCGCACCCGCGAGGTGCTGGAGCAGAACGGCCTGCCGGTCGCTGCAGGGATGGTCGTAACGCGGCCGGACGTACCGTTGCCGGAGAGCCTTGGTCTGCCGTTGATCGTCAAGCCGAATCGCGAAGGTTCGACCATCGGTATGGCGAAAGTGAATGGTCCCGACGACTGGCGGCCGGCGCTCGAGGAGGCGTTGCGGCACGACACCGACATTGTCGTCGAAAAGTTCGTGATCGGCTGCGAAGTAACGATTGGCATTCTGTTCGACGAACCGATGCTGGTGATCGAGATCGTCCCACCCGGGGAGATCTATGACTACGATGCCAAGTACGTTTACGCCCACGGCAAGACCGAGTACCTGTGCCCGCCGCGCTCGCTGTCGAAAAAAACTCAGAAGCGCCTGCAGGATCTGGCGCTGGCGACGTTTCACACCCTCGGCGCCCGTGACCTGTTGCGCGTCGACATAATCGTCAACGAAGACGAGACGATTATCCTCGAGGGCAACTCCATCCCCGGTTTCACCGCCACCAGTCTGATCCCGAAGGCTGCTGCCGCCGCCGGCCTGACCTTCCCCAATCTCTGCAAACAGCTGATCGACGCCGCGCTGGCGCGCGGTGCGGGATGACGATCGGGCAAAGGAAAGATGTACACAGGATTAGAGATTAACAGGATGAAGGTGATCCGGTCGATCCTGTGATCTTGTCCAGAAATCTTTCGCAATCGAGCAGATAGAAAAGCACCAACCATAGCAGTGTCAACGAGAGCATGCATTTCAACGTCGTTTCGCTTCACGGCGCCGGCGATGCCAGAGGTTGGCAGCGCAAGTTACATGCATATTTATCATGGAACCCGCCTCGACGTAAAAGTGACGAATTCGACAAACGATTGGTGCGCATAGCACGTGGTGCAGGCAGGGCATACGTGCAGTACATTATCTGCATGTCATCTCTGAATACCAGAAAAATAATTCTCGGCATCGGCGGCGGGATCGCGACTTACAAAGCCGTGACTGTTGCCAGCCGTCTGCGGCAGGCCGGCGCTGATGTCACCGTAGCGATGACCCCGGCAGCGCAGCAGTTTGTCGGGCCGCTGTCGTTTGCCGCGGTCACCGGACGCGAAGCGCAGACTGGCATGATGCCGCCGCCCGGCGCCGACAGCGTCGAAACAATCTACCCGCACCTTTATCCGGCGACTGCCGCCGATCTCTTCGTTGTGCTGCCGGCGACAGCCGATCTGATTGCCAAGCTGGCGCACGGCATCGGCGACGACATCGTGGCGCTGAGCGCCTTGTCGCTGCCGCCGAGCTGCCGGCGTTATTTCTGCCCGGCGATGAACTGTGAGATGTGGCAGCATCCGCTGGTGGTGGACAATGTCGCGCGACTCGAAGACCAGGGCTGGCTCCGGCTCGGTCCGGAAAGCGGCGCGCTCGGCTGCGGCATGACCGGCATCGGCCGCATGACCGAACCGGAGGCCATCGTCCAACGACTGATCGAGGACGCCATCCCGTTCAGCCTCGGCGGTCGACGGATCGCGATCACCGCTGGGCCGACACAGGAGCGTATCGACGCAGTGCGTTTCATCAGCAACCCGAGCAGCGGCAAGATGGGCCGCGCCCTGGCTTTGGCATCGGTATCTGCCGGTGCTCAGGTGGATTATGTGACCGGGCCGGTGGCCGATGCCAACCTGCCTCGGCACCCGTCGATCACCACACATCCGGTTACCAGCGCCGACGAGATGCTGGTCGCGATGCAATCCTGTTTCACTGCCACCGACGCTGCGATCTTCGCAGCCGCGGTCGGCGATTACAAAGTGGCGGCGCCGGAAACCCAAAAGCTGCCGAAGACACCCGAGGGCACGACGCTGCAACTCGCGACGACGCCGGACGTGGCGGCGACCGTCAGCGCCGAAAAACGCGATGGCCAGGTTTGCGTCGGCTTCGCCCTGGAAAGTCACGACGGTGTCGACAAGGCTCGTCGAAAACTGGCCAGAAAAAACCTCGATGCTATTGTACTCAACGACCTGACCAGCGTAGCCGGTGAGGACGGAACATATACGTTGCTGACACGGGCGGAGGAAGAGGCGCCTGCAGCCTGGGGACATATCGAGAAGTCTGCCTGTGCGCGCCGCCTCATCGCCTGGATTTCAGACAAATTGGACGATTGAACCAAAATAACAGGCCCAGGACCATGCCATGAATCGACAACTCATACTCATCGCTTTGATGGGGTGCTTTACAGCCTCGGCCTTTGCGGCCCCCGCCTGGGAAACAGATTTCAAACGAGCTGCCAAGAAAGCGGATCGGAAGGACCGGTATATGCTGCTGGACTTCACGGGTTCCGACTGGTGCGGCTGGTGCATCAAGCTGAACAACGAAGTGTTTAATAAATCGGACTTCAAAGACTATGCGAGGAAAAACCTGATCCTGGTCGAGATCGACTTTCCGCGGAAGACGAAACAGAAAAAATCCCTGAAGGAGCAGAACGCAGACCTGGCCCTCAGGTACGGTGTCCGCGGCTACCCGACCATCATCATCCTCGCACCGGACGGCACGTTTGTCGCCAAGACCGGATATAAGCGCGGCGGTGCCGAGAAATATGTCGCGCACCTCGAAAAACTCATCGACAAGTACGAGAACGAGCCCTACGAAGACGGCGACGACGAAGATAGGGAAAAGGAAAGAGACGACAATCGCGAAGGCAGCGGCAAGTAAGCTGCCGCAGAGCGATTCCCCCACGATAAGCCGAAACTGCGCGGCACTGGTGTTTTTTCGCCGACAACGCATTGTCGGATGCGGAGCAGCGGCTGATCATGCCGTCGACAAACAGTGCGGGGTAAGTTCACGGCACATGCAACGCCCACTCTGAACCATCGATACAGTTTCTGAATACCGAGTCCTTCAATTATTCTGACTACCTCGATCACTGGGCGGAAAAACAGGGTGACCGCACCGCGGTGACCGTGCGTGCCACCGGCGAATCAATCACTTTTGCGGCCCTGGCAAATCGCACCTGCGCCTATGCCCGCGGCTTTCGCCGGATCGGAGTCGAACCTGGCATGCGCACCGTGCTGATGGTCCGTCCGGGTATCGATTTTCTGCCGCTAACCTTCGCCTTGTTCAGGATCGGCGCCGTCCCGGTCCTCATCGATCCCGGCATGAGCCGCAGCAATCTGCTTGGTTGCGTCTCACAGGTGCGGCCGGCGGCGTTTGTGGGGATTCCTCTGGCGCACCTGGTGCGGCTGGTTTTTCGCCGATATTTCCGCACGGTGCGCATCAACGTGACGATCGGCCGCAAGTTCCTCTGGGGCGGCTATGACCTGGGTGACCTCTTTGTCGACAACGGTTCGGACAGCCCTGCGGCGACGACGACGACGCAGGACCTGGCGGCGATCATCTTCACCACCGGCAGCACCGGCCTGCCGAAAGGGGTCATGTACACGCACGGCATGTTCGATGCCCAGCGTAGTATCCTGCAGGAGATCTTCGACGTGACTGCCGACGACATCGATATGCCGGGCTTCACACTTTTCGCCCTGTTCACGCTCGCCATGGGCATGCCCGTAGCCATCCCGGAGATGAATCCGACGCGCCCCGCCGACGTCGAGCCGCAGAAGATCATCAGCACGGTCAACGACAGCAAGATCACTTTTTCGTTCGGGTCGCCTGCCTTGTGGAACACGGTCAGTGCCCATTGCGTTGAACAGGGCATCCGCCTGCCGGGTCTGCGCCGGGTGATCATGGCTGGCGCGCCGGTTGCGGCTTACCTGCATGAACGGCTGCTGCGGCACATCCTGCCCGAAGGGGCCGACACCTATACGCCGTACGGCGCCACGGAATGCCTGCCGGTAACCATGAACCGCGGCACCAAAATCCTGGCCGACACCGCCGACTTGACCGCCGCCGGCAGCGGTGTCTGTGTCGGCTTGCCGGTGCCGGGAGTCCGGTTGCAGATCATGCGCATCAGTGATGGTATCGTGCCGTGGCTGCAGGACGCCGAAATTCTGCCGCCCGGCGAGGTTGGCGAGATTATCGTACAGGGGCCGAACGTCAGCCGTCTGTACTTTGATCTGCCGGAACAAACCGCCTTGCATAAGATCTACGAAACTGACGACCGCGCTAACGGGTTATTCTGGCACCGCATCGGTGACGTTGGTTATCTCGACGATGCTGGGCAGTTATGGTTCTGCGGGCGCTCGGTGCATCGAGTCGAAACCGGTGTTGAATCGATGTATACCGTTTGTTGCGAGGCGATTTTCAACAATCACACAAACGTCTTCCGCAGTGCTTTGGTTGGCGCCGGCAACGAACGGTACCGGCAGATTCCCGTGATCATAATCGAGCCGCATCCCGATCATTTTCCGGTGACCGACGAAAGTCGCAACCGATTTACCCGGGAGCTGCTCGAGCTCGGCCAGGCCAGCGATGTGACCCGCAGCATCAGGCATGTCCTGTTCAACAAGAGCTTCCCCGTCGACATTCGGCACAACGCCAAAATCTTCCGCGAACAATTGGCGATCTGGGCAACGGAAAAAGTGCGGCGATAGGCTGTTTGTCTGCCTCTTCCTCTTGCCGTGGAACGGCCGTTGCCAGATTCGCTTTGCCGCTGGCTTCAGCCGTCGACGCTCGCCATGTGCTCGACGAGGTCGACCACCTTGTTGGAGTAGCCCCATTCGTTGTCGTACCACGATACGAGCTTGACGAAGTTGTCGTTCAGCGCGATGCTGGCATCTGCGTCAAAGAAACTGGTACAGGTTTCACCGATGAAGTCCGAGGACACCACGTCATCTTCCGTGTAGCCCATGACACCCTTCATGTCGCCTTCTGATGCGGCCTTGATCGTTGCCTTGATGGTGTCGTAGCTGGCGCCCTTCTCGATGCGGCAGGTCAGGTCGACGACGGAGACGTCGGCGACCGGCACACGGAAGGCCATGCCGGTAAGCTTGCCGTTGAGCTCGGGGATAACCACCCCCACAGCTTTGGCCGCGCCGGTGCTTGACGGGATGATATTGTTACACGCCGCACGACCGCCGCGCCAGTCTTTTTCCGACGGGCCGTCAACAGTCTTCTGCGTCGCCGTCATCGCGTGCACCGTGGTCATCAGACCTTCGACAATGCCGAAGTTGTCGTTGACCACCTTGGCCAGGGGTGCCAGACAGTTGGTGGTGCAGGAAGCATTTGAGACGACGTCCATGTCGGAGCTGTAAGTCTCGTGATTAACGCCCATAACGAACATCGGCGCGTCGTCCGACGGTGCGGAAATTGCTACTTTCCTGGCGCCGGCGGCCAGGTGCGCCTTAGCCTTGTCCTTCGACCTGAACACACCGGTCGACTCAACGACGTAGTCGGCCCCACACTCACCCCAGCCGATCTCAGACGGATCCATACGGCCGTAGATAGCGATGGGGTCGCCGTTGACTACAAACTTGCCGTCGCTGATCGAGATCTCACCGTCGAAGCGGCCGTGCACGGTGTCGTACTTGAGCATGTATTCCATGTAGTCGAGGTCGATGAACGGGTCGTTGATACCGACGACCTGGACGTTGGGATTATTGGCTGTTGCACGGAAAACCAGCCTGCCGATGCGGCCGAACCCGTTGATGCCCATTTTAATTGCCATGACGTGGCTCCTGTGATTGGTATGATGTAATTGATAATTGTGTGAACAGAGTGGTAAAACCCAGGTCGAAAGCGAGCGCGTAGTATACCGGTGGGACCGTAGAAATCAAGCCCTACGTTGCCTCTGCCCGGTTACAGATATATAGTGCGGCACCACGGGAATGCGGAGTTCACAGCAACGGCTGACCAATAACCTCGACCAACGAGCATGAGTGCCTCGACAAACGCATATAAAGATGCTGGCGTCGACATCGATCTTTCCCACGACCTCTTGAGCCGGGTGAAAGACCGCTTGGCAGCTACGCGCCGCCCCGAGATGCTCCAGGGCATCGGCGGTTTCGGTGGTCTGTTCCAACTCGACTTGAGCAAATACAAAGAGCCTGTCCTGGTCTCCAGTATCGACGGTGTCGGCACCAAACTGATGGTTGCCTGCCTGGCCGGCCGGCACGACGGCGTCGGCCATGACATCGTCAACCACTGCATCAACGATATCGCTGTGCAGGGCGCCGAACCGCTGTATTTCATGGACTACGTTGGTATCGGCAAGCTGCGCAGCCCGCTGTATGAAGAAGTGCTCGGCGGCATCGCTGCTGCCTGCAGCGCCTGCAACGTCGCCGTACTCGGCGGTGAAACTGCCGAAATGCCGGGCATGTACGGCGACGATTACGATCTGGTCGGTGTCATCACCGGTGTCATCGAGAAAGGCCGAATGATCACCGGCGCCGACGTAGCACCCGGACACGTACTCATCGGCCTCGCCTCGAACGGGCTGCATACCAACGGCTACAGCCTGGCACGGAAAGTTTTGTTCGACACTTGCCGGCATACCGTCGAGACCGAGCTGCCGGAGCTCGACGGTTCGCTCGGCGACGTGCTGCTGCGACCGCATCTCTGCTATTACCCCGCGATCAGGCAAGCCCTGGATGATGGGTTGCCGCTGCACGGTATCGCCCACATCACCGGCGGCGGACTGTACGACAATGTCCCGCGTGTTCTGCCGGCCGGTGTGGCGGCTGAAATCGACAGCAACACATTCAACTGTCCGCCGATCTTTAAGATCATCCGGGAGGCCGGCGGTATCAGTGACGGCGACATGTTCCACGCCTTCAACATGGGCATCGGTATGGTTTGGATGGTGCCAGCAGCTTCTGCCGATGCCGCCATTGCAACCGCCGACGCTTGCGGGTTCCGAGCCATGCCGATCGGCAGTATCGTCAGCGGCGACGGGGGCGTGCGGATCGACGGCGAAGGTTGAAGAATCCGGACACGAGCAGGTCGGACAGCGACCCGACGGCCCATGGAAAGCCATGGATGCCACCGGCGCTGGTGCTAGTCGCCATTCTCCTGTACGGCCGTACACTGGGATTCGAGTTCACCAACTGGGATGACCAGTCCTATATTCTCGGCAACCCGTACCTGCGCTCGTTCTCCGTCGACAACATCAAGGCACTGCTGACTCCCGGCA
>CAJWLW010000237.1 GCA_913042885.1 uncultured Lentisphaeria bacterium
AGGAATGCACCGCGCAACAAATCCACAACGCCCCAAGTCAGGTGAAATACTTCCAGCAGGCGAGCCCGATGAGAGAGAGCAGCAGCAGACACCAGACAGCGAAGGCTGCATAAGTCAACGGCGTATTGTCGGCCGTGATGACGTCACCGCCTGTGCTGGCCAACTCGTCGAGCGGGTCAACATCCTGGTCCTTATTGAGCACAGGTGTCTCCACCATCACTTCTTTGGTCTCGGGATCGAGGAATTCCAGCTCGGACTCTGCCTTTTTCTTCCGCCCCGGCACTGGTTTGAGGCCTGTCTGGCTACTGAGATTTGTACCGGTACCGGAGCCTTCGAGTTGTTCGCCCCGTTTGATGGATTTCGGCTTGATCCCTTGGTCACGCTTTTTCCGAAGGAAATCTTCGCCGGCCTTGCCAATGGCATCGGCGAGCAAATCATTGGCCGCAGAGCTCATGATCAACTTTTCGGCCGGCCCATCGTCCTCCGGGGCTTCCTTCGACGCGGGTGTCTCCATCTCAGGTGCATCTGAGACTCTGACTGTGGGGCGGGCGATTGGGGCGACAATAGGCGCTTTCACCCTGGCCTTCTCCATTTCCACCATTTGGCCATCCAAAAAGACGGTCGTTTCCCCGCCCACCGATTCTTTCGACGACGACTTCGGCTGGTCCTTCGCGGCTTCCTTGGCGGCGCTGTCAAGAGCAGCAGCGAGACCTGATTGTTTCTCAGACACGGTGGCGGCAGCGGCGTCCGCCTGCTTGCCGCTGAAGCGGATGACAGTGAGGTTGGCGTTGCCGGTGGTACCATCGTCGTCGTCGTAAGCCTTCCGGTACTCGTGGACCATCTCCTCGGTGAGGTAAAGCAGACGGATCCCGCCGTAGTCGATACGCTTGTCAGGTGGAAAGGAATAGGTGCGCGCCAGGCAATTGGTATAGTCGATGGCATTGCACCACGAGCCGCCGCGCAGGATGTGCGGATCACGCGGGTCGTCGACCGAATCAAGACACCATTCCCAAACGTTGCCGACCATACCGGCACAGCCGTACGGGCTGCTGTTTTTCTCCAGGCTCCCCACCGGCACGGTGCCATTGTTTTCTGCATCTTCGGGCAGGTAACAGGCCCATTCAGGGGTCGGCTCTTCGTTGCCCCAGGGGTAATAGCGGCCGTCCTCGCCGCGTGCCGCCTTTTCCCATTCGATCTCCAACGGCAATGCGTAATATTCCTGGGTCTTACGGCGCAGCCAGCGGCAATACCCCTTGGCATCGTTGAAGCTCAGATGGCTGGCGGGACAATCCTCGTCCTGCGAAACAAGCAGCAACGCCTCGATGTCTTCTTCACCATACGGCCAGCCGCTATCGTCGAGAAACTCGAGGAACTCCTTCACGGTAACGGGATATTTCGAGCAGTAATAGGTTGCTTTGGTCTCGCCGTATTCGTTGTTGGGACCGTAGACAAAGGGGCCCGGGGGCACGGGGCAGAAAATTTTGCCGCAGGAATCAACGACCTCAGTGAGCTTTACCTGGCCGGTGGCCCGAACGATTTCGCCACGCTCACGGAATTGCTTGATTATGGCCCACTTGCGCTGCTTATAATCACTATCAAGGATCTCGCCCAGAATCAACTGATCCTCGAGCTCTCCCAATTGCTGTTGCAAGGTCAGCGGCATGTTTTCTGTTTACCGGTAACGGCGAATTCGATATCGACAAGTTGTTGTTCTAACAGATCAACCGTGACGGTGCCATGGCGATGCGCGGCCAGCCTCACAACATCAGAACCCTTTGATGTACGGTAATTTCGACGCCACTTCGTCGACGTGATCAGCGGCCTCCAGCAGGACTGCCGTGGCATTCCAGGTACCGGCGAGAAATGATTCGCGGGGGCCGCTCGGCATGCCGCCCTGGACGCTGCGGTCGCCGAAACGGATAGTGCCGTCGGACACGTCGATTTCGAAGTTCGGCGGTGGATCGGCCTCGGCAGCGACAAACAGTGCCTCGCAAGTGTCCGCATCCACCGTCATACAAGGTATACCCATGGCATTGCAGTTACCGAAAAAAATCTCGGCGAAGGACTGGCCAATAACACCCTTGATTCCCCACTTGTGCAGGGATTGCGGGGCGTGCTCGCGCGACGAACCGCAGCCGAAATTGCGGCCGACGATGAGAATCGCGGCGCCGTCGAAACGTTCCTGGTTGAACGGGTGGTCCGGGTCCTGTTTCCGGTCGTCTTCGAAAGCGTGTTCACCGAGTCCGTCAAACGTGACACAGCGCAGATACCGCGCCGGGATGATGCGGTCGGTGTCAATATCGTCGCCTCGCAAAGGCACCGCGGTGCCACTAATTTTTTCGACGATTGCATCGTTCATGACTGGGCGGCACTCATAGTTGTACGGACATCGACTACTTCACCGGCAATCGCGGCAGCGGTGACCATGGCCGGGCTCATCAACAAAGTACGACCGGTAGGGCTGCCCTGGCGACCTTTGAAGTTTCGGTTGCTGGACGAGGCGCAGACCTCGCGGCCCTGCAGCTTGTCCGGATTCATCGCCAGACACATCGAGCAGCCGGCCTGGCGCCACTCGAAGCCGGCCTCCTGAAAGATATCGTGCAAGCCCTCGGCCTCGGCCTGGCGCCGCACACTCATGGACCCCGGCACGACCAACGCTTTGACGCCCTTCGCCACCTTGTTACCCCTGGCCAACTGTGAAGCGATGCGCAGGTCGGAAATACGGCCGTTCGTGCAGGAGCCGACAAAGGTGACGTCGACCGGCGTGCCGTTGATCGACTGGCCGGCTTCAAAGCCCATATATTCCAGCGCTTCCTGGTACGATGCCGCTTCATCGGGATGCTCCTCGGGCACCGGCAGCCGGCCGCTGATCGGGACGGACTGGCCGGGGTTGATGCCCCAGGTCACCATCGGCTCGATGTTCTCGCCCTCGAACTCGACGATGTCATCGTAGCTGCAGCCCGGGTCGGAAGCGATTTGGCGCCAGTAATCGCTGGCAACGTCGAATCCCTCTGTCGGTGCAAACTCACGGTCGCGCAGGTATTCAAAGGTGGTGGCATCGGGGTTGATGTAGCCGAACCGGGCACCGCCTTCGATACTCATGTTGCACACCGTGAGGCGCTCTTCCATAGTCATCGCCTCGATCACCGGGCCGGCGTACTCGTATGCGTAGCCGACACCGCCCTTGACGCCGAGCACGTGGATGATCGCGAGCACGACGTCCTTGGCATAGACGCCAGGCTGCAGAGCGCCGGTCACCTTGATCTGCCGCAGCTCCGGCTTCGACATGGCTATGCACTGCGAGGCAAGCACATCACGGATCTGGCTGGTGCCGATGCCAAAGGCGATAGCACCGAAAGCGCCGTGAGTCGACGTGTGGCTGTCGCCACAGGCAATCGTCATGCCGGGCTGCGTCAGGCCTTTCTCCGGGCCAATGACGTGGACGATACCCTGTTCACCGCTGATCAGGTCGTAAAACTCGATACCGTAATCGCGGCAGGAGGCGGTCAGGCTCTTGGTCATTTCTTCCGCCAGAGAATCGACGAACGGCCGCGCCTGGTCATCGGTCGGTACGATATGATCGATGGTGGCATACGTGCGACCGGGATAGCGTACCGGCAAATCGAGGTCGCGCAACATGGCAAACGCCTGCGGGCTGGTAACCTCGTGAATCAGGTGCAGCCCAATGAACAGTTGCGTCTGCCCGTTCGGCAGTTCACGCACGGCGTGGGCGTCCCAGACTTTGTCCAAGAGCGTCCGGCCCATGGCTCTATCCTCAAATCAATGAGTTAAACGCCGCAGGCTGATGCTTGCGGATTCCGCATCAAGAGTCTGCCGCGCCGCGAACCGTTCAAGCGTCCTGGATGGCACGCCAGAGGCGCTCCGGCGTCAGCGGCATGTCGAGATGAGTGATTCCAAGGTGACTCATGGCGTCGACCGCGGCATTGACGACGGCCGGGGTCGAACCGATGGTTGCCGCTTCGCCAATACCCTTGACGCCTAACGGATTGTTCGGCGACGGGGTCTCGGTACGGTTGGTCTCGAAATGCGGCAGCATCTGGGTGCGCGGCAAGGCATAGTCCATGAACGAACCGGTCAGGAGATTGCCGTCTTCGTCATAAACCACTTCTTCGAATAGAGCCTGGCTGAGCCCCTGGACGAGACCACCGTGGACCTGCCCGTCGACGATCATCGGATTGATCACCGGGCCGCAGTCGTCGACCGTCACGTAGCGCTCGATCGTCAGCACGCCGGTTTCCGGATCGATCTGGACAACACAGATGTGACAGCCGAACGGGAAAGTCTCGCCCTGCGGTCCGACGGTGAAAATTTCTTCGGAACTCAAGTCGCTGTCGATGTCGTCGGGCAGACTGCCGGCATTGGCGGTCTCGATCACCTGATCCCAGGAGATCGTGCGCTGCGGCACACCACTCACATGAAAACTGCCGTCCTCCAGGACAACGTCGTCGGCCGCGGCTTCGAGCAGGTGGGCGGCAATCTTGCCGGCCTTCTCCGCCACGGTCTTGGCGTTGTTGAACACCGCGACGCCGCCAACCGGCGCGCTGCGGCTGCCGAAGGTGCCGACGCCGTCGGGAACGACACCGGTGTCGCCGTGCTTCACAGTGATTTTTTCGATCGGCACCTGCAGGGTATCCGCCGCCAGCTGCGACCAGGTCGTGACATGGCCCTGGCCATGCGGTGAGCTGCCGGTCAGCACCGTCACCGAGCCGTCTTTCTCGACGGTGACGTTGGCGTACTCATGCGGCCCGAAGCCACAGATTTCGATGTACGTGGAAACACCGATACCCATAAGCGGGCCGCCGGCTTTGCGTTGCTCTTCCTGGCGCTTGCGCAGGGCCTTGTAGTCGACCAGCTCGAGCGCCTTGTCCATAGCACGCTCGTACTCGCCGGAGTCGTAACGCATGCCCGAAGGCGTGTCGTACGGGAACTGATCGGGCTGGATGAAATTCTTCCGCCGCACCTCGGTCGGATCGAGACCGAGCGTGTGCGCCAGCTTGTCAACCGTTCGTTCGACAATATGAATAGCTTCGGGCCTGCCGGCGCCGCGGTAAGCCTCGGTCGTCACCGTGTTGGTGAAGACGCCGATGATCTCGTAGCGCAGCGTCTGCACATCGTACGAGCCGGTAGACATCCACATCGCCAGCGGCGGAATCAGCGGCGTCATGCGCGTGTAACGAGCGCCGACATCGGCGAACATCTTGTACTTGACGCCCTCGATACGGCCGTCCTTGCTGGCAGCGAATGACATGTAGTCGACGTGGGCACGGCCATGCACCGTAGCAGTGTTATCTTCCTGGCGTGAGGCGACCCAGCGGATCGGTCGACCGAGGGCTTTCGCCACGATCGGTGCAAGAACTTCTTCCTGATAAACGTTCGCCTTGGCGCCGAATCCACCGCCGACATCCGGTGCAATGACCCGCAGCTTGTCGATCTCGACACCAAGCAGTGGCGCCACTTCGCCGCGCAGCAGATGCGGCATCTGCGTGGTCGACCACAGCGTGTATTCGGATGCCTCCTCGTCATACTTCGCGACTACGGCGCGCGGCTCGATGGCGCTGGGGATGAGGCGTTGGTTGTCGACGCGAACATCGACCACAACGTCGGCCTCGCTGAAAACTTTGTCGACGTCGCCGACGTCTTTGGTCGAGTAGAAGGCCTGGTTGCTGGTGTACGCCTCAGAGGTAATCGGTGCACCGCTGGCCAGGGATTCTTCGATACCGACAGCGGCCGGCAGGTCGTCATACTCCACTTCAATCAACTCGAGGGCGTCGAGGCCCGTGACCAGGTCATCGGCAACGACAAGCGCTATCGGATCACCTACATAGAGAACTTCACCGGAGGTCAGCAGAAAGCGTTCGGTCGTCTGGTATTCCGAGAAGAAAGCGTCCATGTCGACGACCATCGGGATCGGCTTGTCGCAATGCGGGGCGACGTCCTCCGCAGTCCACACAGCGTGTACACCGGGCATCGCGGCAGCTGCGCTGGTATCCATCGACTCGATCTTCGCGTGGCCCATCGGACTGCGCAAAATAACCATCTGCAGCGTGCCGTCGAGCATGATGTCGGAAACGTAGTTCCCCTGGCCCTTGACGAGGGCGGGATCTTCGCGCCGCTTGACTTCGGCGCCGATGAATTTGGGAATACCTACAGTTGCCATGAGTTCTCCTGTGGCTGTGCGGATGAACGAAGTTGTCCGTCATTATAAATATGGGGTTGTAATAAAGCCTGCAACAGGGTGATTGCAAATAGGTGCCGGCAGTACGGTATACAATCATTCCGGGGGGGTCTGCATTGAAGTAGCGCGGAGGTTTCCGAGCAAGCGCCGTGGCGCTCGCCGCTGCTTCACTCACCGCGGCACATCTACACGGCCGAATTGCTCGAAGCAGTAAGCGAACTTGAGTGTATCGGCGTTCGGCAGGACGCCGATAAGCAGACGCAACCGTTGCTCGCCAGTCACTTTGCCGAACAGCTCGCCGTCGTCGAATTCGTCATCGTCGTCTTCAGCGTTCCCGTCTGGGGCGGATCCGAGGTCATCGTCCGAGCGAAACGCACCGTTGACCCACATCGCGGTATTGTGGATGCGGCAGGCGCCGTATTCGTCATCGTCGAAGCTGATCGGCGATTTGTCGATATGTACGAGCTCAAGTTCTGTCGGCTCCCAATGCTGAAAGGCCGTACACTCCCCGCCCTCGGACGCCGCCGGTCGGACGGTGACGTCAAGCGTGTACCAGCGTCGATTCTCGAAGTCCGCCTGATCGATCCGGTCGTACCCGACTATATCCTCGTCATCATAATCGTTGCTGTCGCGCGGGTACTCGGGTACCGATGCCGCAACGATGCTGTTGGTCTCGATGGAGGCATTCTCCAGGACGCGGCCTTTCGCCTTGAACGGGCCGGCGATCAAGGTCTTGATTGCTTTGCCGATAAGGATGATACCAAACCAGATGGCAGCCAGATTGAGCACGAACGCCAACGCCAGTCCCTTCCAGCCAAGGAACTCATAAAGTGCTACTGTGACGCCGATTGCCAGAAGAATCAGGACCGCGAGGATGGCAAAAAGTTGGGACACCCGTCCCTCCAGAATCGGCAGGGGAATTAGAGTTGATGACTGCCGATGCAATCAATGCTTGAGGCGAACCGCACGTCGCCCGCGATCAACCGCATCGTGTCGCTCTTCTCGAGCACCAGCTTTCTCTTCGCTGCCATCGATTTCGTCGATGATATCAATCCGCCCCGATTCAACGACTCGAGAGTGTTTGCCGGCATCGCCTTGGCGAAAAAAACTGTCGTTCCAGCTTGGCAACAAGCGTGTTACGGCAAGTCGTACTGGGACATTTTCTGCCGCAGGAAGACGGCCGAATCGGCAATATCCTGCATGCCCACCTCCGGGTCCGGGCCGTCCTCGATCGAGACCCAGCCGGCAAAGCCGACATCCCGCAGGATGCTGAAGATGCGATCGTAATCGTTCAGCCCACGGCCGATGACGCCGTGCTTCACCATGTCGGCGTAGCCGCTCATCGGGTGGGCGTCCATCTGGCTCAACTGTTCCAGTGTACCGCCTTCGAGGTAGCGGTCGCTGGCATGCATGGTGACCACCCGGTGCTTGACCGCTTCGAGCAGTTCGATCGGATCGTCGCCCGCGATAATGGCATTTGACGGGTCG
>CAJWLW010000238.1 GCA_913042885.1 uncultured Lentisphaeria bacterium
AGAATCCGCGTGAATAATCCAAATTTGCGGTTGAAGGACAACGCTTCACGGGTCAATATTACTTCATGCGCAGCGTCCATTGGTTGCCATGTGATCAATAAAGCCACACCGGAAAATAACTTGAGAAAAATTCTCAGCATTCTCACAGGATGTCTGGCTTGTCTGTCTGTCCTGTCTGTTGTCGCTGCCGAAGGTATCAATGACCTGCCGAGGTACGACTATGAAATAGAACTGCGCACCGTCAGGCAGGCGCTGGCCAAGGTCGACATGAAAGACGTTGCCGCCGAAATCAATCTTGCCATGCCGGTGCGAGCGCCAAAACTGCTGGCCGATCAGGTCGACAAGAGGATTGAACAGAAAGTTCAGGCTGCTATCGAGGCGAATTTTCCGTCCACCCGCTACGACGAGATTGCCGAGGCGGCCAGTGAAAAATACCGCATGTACAAGATTGGCGATTTCGTCTCGATAGACGGCATCCAGCGAGGCGAGTGGCGCAGAATTGAGGGATACCTCGACGCGATCACCAATGAGCGTATAAAATTGAGCGATATGTACTACGCCCGTCAGGACCTCACCGAACTGTCCGGGCCGAAATTCTACCGCGAAGACCACGAGGAGGCGGTCCGTAAGTACATAGGCATTCAGACCCGCAACTTCGATTTGGCCAAGAAGGAGTTCCGCGAAGAGCAGCGCCGGTTGTTCGCCAACCAGGAATGGCCGAAATTCGGCTATGTCTACTCGCGCCGTATGCGCCGATGGGTGCCAGCTGAAGCAGTCCTGCGCAACCGCTACCAGAAAAAATTGAAAAACGTGGCCGGCGAGCTGCGCAATGGCATCAAGGAGGAGGTCTACGCCAACAACGGTTACATCGTGGACAGCCTCAACCAGTGGGTACTTGAAAGCGATGCCCCCTTGGCGAGCAACACCTCGATGCTGGTCAAGGTTCGACAATTCCTTCTGCAGAAAATGAAGGATAGTTCGCCCGGTGGCGGTGCCGGGCAACAGAAAGACGGCGAATGGGATGATGAATGGGATGATGAAGACCAGGGCAACACTGGCCGGGGGGACCGCACCATTCAGACTGTCCGGGTTCCGGTAGCCAGCCAAGACCTGCGCCCGAAGCAGCCGAGTGACGTCAGCGACCTGTATGACGAGTGATCACCGCGCTGGCGCCACCCGCCAACCCGATTCAGTACGAGCTGCGCATTGACAAGTAGCCGGTCGCGAGTGGAGTTTTACGGTCGGGGAGGATATGCCGTCCGGACAGAGACCCATGCCACTCAGAAACTTCGCAGTGTGTGGTCTGCCAAAGCCCACGTCGTTAAGTACAAGTGGTTGAGTTATGCATTGACCGACTGATAGCACAGCAGTAAGGGCATCTGACAATACAGTGCACCGGAGTTGGCTCGTCGTTCGGTTTTTCAAACCACGCTATCGAACTCACTCATCTGCCTTTGGCGGACGACGCTGTGATTTCTTCTGCGACTTTTTCTCCCTTGCCTTCCGCCGCCGCTCCAATGCTGCGCGCGACACGCGCGTCGGCGTCCGCTTCGGTTTGCGATAGTTCAAGCGCGCCACTTTGGTCCGCAGTTTGACGATACAGTCCCGGCGATTCATCACCTGACTGCGATGCCTCTGGCTGTTCAGGATCAGTCCCGTCGGCAGATGTTCGAGACGTACCGCGGAATCCGTCGTATTGACGTGCTGGCCGCCCGGCCCGCTCGACCGGGTCGCAGTGAACTGGCATTGCCGCAGCAAGGCCTCATCGTCTTCCGGCAATATTATTTTCTTTTGCTGTGCCATGTCCGTAAAAATGCTTTCACTTTCATACGGTAAGCCGGGAGTGACCGGTAAGCAATGCGCTATTCACCAAGTGGCGCTTGAACGGAAAATCATCTGGCCGGGCGTCGTTGAACGTTCTCGTCGGGAGCCAGAGAATCACCGCATGCTACGGATAAGCGCGATTGTGAAAACCTGAATTTACTGGCCGTGCACATCGGGATCGTACTCGACCAGTCGGACATTATCGATATAGATCTGGCCCGGTGGCCAATAAGGATAGAGCATGACCCGGACATACTTGACGTTCGGCGTGAAACGTGTCGGGCCGAAGGGTTTTTTATTTCGCGAGAACATCTGCCACCCACCTGACAGCCCGGCGTCCATGCGCCCACGCCACACATAACGATGAAAGAAGCCTTTCTTGTCGGTCAGCTTCGAGGGCACCGTTCCAATCCCACCGGGTTCGCCTTTGGCGTTGGCGATGTATTCGCGCACCGCCCCGGCCTCGTCAGCGAACGAGGTGGACGGCTTTTCGGAATAGCCGACCAGCCAGATGAACATCGCGACATTGCCCTTTGTCTCGACAGTGAGCCAATAGCGCTGGCCGAGTTCAATCGGTATCGGGTCACTCCAGAACCACACACCGTCAAGTCCGGCGAGCGTGTCGTATTTCGGCTCGACAGTCGGTTGTTTTGCAGGGGCATCGAGCGGCGAGGCGCCGCCGGCAAGTTTCACCCACCACCGGTACGCCTGTGACTGCAGTACATCTGTGTCGACTTTGAGGACCATGCCATGTTCGCCGTCCGGATCGGGAACCCAGAACGTCGAGAGCCCGTCAATCGTCTGCCAGTTGTCGGGCGTGACGTTGCCGTTCTCGAAATCCCCGTTGGGCAGCAGGTTCTCACGATTCGGGACGCCGGCCACGTTGGTCCCAGCCGGCTGCACAGCTTCCCAGGCGATCAATTCCTTCCGCACCTGTTGCAGGACGCCTTTTTCGTTATCGACGATCTCGGTCTCCGCCAGGATCTCACCGCCGGGTACGCGCATGGTGCCGTAGGCAGTGGTGTGGGCTTTGCGTTTCGGCGCCGAGGCGATCGTCTCACTTTCCCAGCAGACGAATTTCTCGTCGGCAACTTTCTTCTCGATCGCCAGCCGGGTTACCTCGGTGACGATTGTCTCGCGACGGATTCCCCTCACCTTCTGCAGATGCTTGAGAAAATACGGTGACTGGTCGGGACTGTACCAGGCCTTGATCTTGACATCGTCACCGGCTTTCGTGGTCAACTGATGTGTCTGGCAGGTGTATGTCTTGTCTTCAATGTGATACTCACTCAGGCTGTATTTCTCCGCCGTTATCTCGTCGAAAAGCGTACCGTCCCAGGCGTATTTCGTCGGTTCTTTGCGCTGCACATCATCACCCTCTCGGATCTCGCGGGAGACAACGTAGCCATCCTCGTCGACGCGCTCGAGGCGTGTGGTGATCTCGACAATGCGGACGACCGTATTGCCGTCGCGCCCGGACGTCTCCGTCGTCACCCGCACGGTCTGCCAGCTTCCTGGCGCGTAACGGCCCCAAGGATGCGTGGACGGGTGGATAAGGATCGCTGCTACTTGGGCGGCAGCAAAAATAAACAGGATTGCGACGCAGGATTTCAACTCAGGTTCCAGGGGGATGTGTCAGCGGGTAGCAAGTGGCGAGTGGCAAGTGCAAATGGCAGGTAACCCGGTCTGATTCGACTGGACACCTCAACCCTGACATCTGAAACCGCTTCCATCACTGTTGTTCCTTCAGTTTTTCACGTGCCATGTCGGTGAATTCGTCGTTCATGCCGATTGCCAGGAGCTTTGCCAGTTCAACCTGTGCATCTTTATGTCGGCCGAGCTGCTCGAGGGCCATGGCGAGCTGCCAGCGCGCTTCCGGTTCAAATGAGGCGCCGGTCGCCAACCCAATGGCACGGGCCAGGTACCGGGCGGCGTCCTGATGCTGTTGCCGCCTGGCAAGGATCGTGCCGCGCCAGAAGAACGTGTGCCCTTTAATTTTGTCGCTGGCGAACTTCTCTTCCCATTCATTAACGATCTCCAGCGCCGCACCATAGTTCCCGGAGGCAAGGAATTCACGGATGGCATTCGGATAGGCGCCGATCCGGGCAGCCCGTACCTGTGAGGGAATATGATGGCCGCGCAGAAGTTCCACACGTTTGTAAAAACCGCGTGCCGTGGTCCGGTCACCGTGCCAGATTGCCGTGTCGCCGGCAGCGTTGATGGCGCGGCGGTAGGCCGCTCTGACCTGGTCATCGACGACCGATGATTGGGCGATCGCCTCGATCTGCCTCAGTAGGGCCTCCGTCGTCTCGGGCTGCCCGCGTTTGACGCCCAGCAGCCAGATGAGCTGTGCAATCGAGTCGATCCTCTCGGCTGCCGGCGTCTCCACGAGGATCGATGCCTGGAACGCGGCAATGGCATCGTCGATGCCTTCATTTCCAAGTTCCAACGCACAAAGTGCGATCAGTCGATTGATGCGCGCCGCTGTTTCGCTGTGACTGTCGGCGAAGCGATCGACGAAAATTCGCCCGACACGCCGGGCGTCGCGGGGTCGCTCGCTTTCGGCGAAGAGATGCGCCATCTCGCTCAGGGCTTGCGGCTGCAACTGATTCGGGTCGTACGTCTCGACGATGGCGGCATACTCGGACGGGCGCCCCTGAGTGATTTCGTCCGAAACATCCTGAATCTCGTAAACCGGAAGCAGCCATGAAACCTTCGCATCCCCGGTGCTCAGCTGGATATTGTAGTGACCGAGACTGGTGAAAACGTGTTGCACGGACGCGCCGGTGGTCGTATGCCCGTCACCAAACGCCCAGTGGAATGTCGTTCCATCGGGAAACGCACCGGGATGACCGACTTCGAAACGAACGCGCGTGTACTGCCCCTCGCTGCGCTGTTGCGGCCAGATCGAATCAATAATCGTCGGTTCGAAATGCAGCAGTGCAGACGTGGGCGATTCATAACGCGTTACGGCTGCCGCATGCGGGACTGTGTACAGTGATTCCGGGATCGGCAGAAACTGCCCCTTGCGTGTGCCGGGCGGACACCAGCCGAGGAAGGCCAGCTGTTTGAGCAACACCTCCTCGTGATAGTACTCGAGGTAATGGCGGCCAGCCGTAAGGTCGATCGCCTTGCTGAACTCGCCGCGCATGCCCTTTTCAGCGGCATGCCGTCCCGGCCAGTGCGCCAGGTCCTTTCCATCGATGAACGAAAACGACGCCTCGTTGGAGGCGGTGCAGAACGCATAGACACCGGCGTGCGGGATATCGATCCAGCCGCGATACTCACTTATGTAATAGTTGGAGGAACCAAATGGATTGCGCGAATCGGCAATGCGGCGTTGGTACTGGGCTCCATACTTTTCCGTGCTGGCGGCCACCATTGTTCGCAACTCTTCGACGGTCTCGGGATTGGCGCCTTCGGGTCGCTGGATCGTGCTGAAGACAAATCCTGACCGTGGCGTCCAGTTCCCGGTTGGTGCCCCACTGCCTGGTGTCGGGTCACGGACAACCTTCCGGGTGTCTTGCTGCGCATCGGGGTTATCGAAATAGACGAAATACCTCTGTCCCGCGGCGGCGGCGGCGGCGCGAAAGGCGATCAATGAATAGTGAGCTGCATCGTGAAACGTGAGTTCGAAGGGTACCATCTCGCCGTTACGGTCAAGTACACGGTAGTCACGGCCGTCGGCTTGGCCGCGCCCCTGACACATCACTTTGACAGCGGCGGTCTGAACATCGCCGCCGACCGTCCGACTGATCTCGACGACCGCCCTCGCCTGCCACGCTTCCAAGTGCCAGGGTGCCGCATACGTGTTGATCGACAGCAGAAGCACGCAGGCAATCAGACAATTGTTCATCATGTGGATATGGCGGTCAAGGATGACCGCGCCTCCAGTGAACAGGCGAATCAGGAATCTGAACCTCACCTGTCGTCTTCCCGGGCTAAGGTGCGGTAGTACTCCTCGAGCAATGACTCGTAGCCTTGAGGGTAGCCATCATCGGTGGACTGCAGCAGTTCCTCGCGCAACTTTGCCGGCAACTCGCGGGCCTGATGCAGGCTCAGCGCCGTGGTCTCGTCAAGGCCGGCTGCTGCTGCTTTCAACTGGCCAATGGCGATTTTTCGCTTGCGCGAAGCATCTTCGTAGCGCAGGTCGCGCAAATCCGTTTCGACTGATTTCATCAGTTCGATGGCATTGCCCAGACGCCGGCCGGTGACACTCGCCGTATCGAGTTCCTTGGCAATCCGCTCGGCCTTCTCGCGCGTGCCCATCTGCTTGGCACTGAGCCGTTCCAGGTCACGCACAAAATCCGGGGGCGTCCCGCCTTGTAGGCCCTTCTTGCCGCTGCCTGCCTTCTTGCCGCCGCCAGTCGAGCCGTTGGGGTCGAGTTTTCCTTCCTGCTCGAGCTTGCCTTCCTCGTAGCGCTCTTTGTTGAGACGTGCCGGCGTCTTACGGCCCTCGAGCCCGCGGGCGATCTCGCCGACCATCTGACCGGACGCCTTACCGCGCCGCCCGTCGCCGGAACGACCGGACTGCTCGTTGGTGTTCGGCAGGTCGTTGCCCGTTTTGCCCTTGGCGGAGAAATTGCTTTGCGGGCCGTCCATGACACCCCAACCGGCCTGGTCCAGGTTTTCACCCCATGCGGACGTCGCGTCGTCGGCTTCTTCATCGAATTCCTCTTCCTCCTGCAGCAGCTCGCCGATCAGATCCTCGAGCACGTCCGGCAGCGGCATCTCATCGAAATTCATCGGTTTATTGCCCAAGGGATCCTCTATATTCCACTTGAAATAGTCCGGTTCATCGAGCAGCCACACTTCAAGGTCCTCCCTCATCGTAGTGGCTCCGCTGACGGCCATTTCCTCGACTGGAATATCCAGTTTGACGGTCGCCTTCCGGGGTTTAGGCTCGATCTCCTCGAAGACAGTATTGATGTCTTCGCGCAGACCGAAGTCATCGACGAAGCCGGTGGGCAATTTCGACAACTCCTCGACCGTGCCCTTTTGCCATTTTGACCAGCGCCGGCGGAACTCTTCGAACTGCTCGAGATCCTTGAGCTCCTCCTCACTGAACTCATCGACAGGTTTTTTCGGCATCTTTTCCATTTTCGAGGCCATCTCGGTCTCATCGATGGTGAGGCGGTTGAGGTCGAGCAACAGTTTCGCCAGGGCTTCCGACAGTTCCTTGTGTGCCGGTTCGTCTTTGTCACGGATACGGCGCAGCGACCGGCGCGCCTTGTCGTTGCGTTGGAGCCGTCGCAGCATGTCTTCGAGCACGGTGATTATTTCGTCCTGGACCGGAAGTGAATTGTTGCGCAGCATGGCGGCACGAGCATCATCCTTCGTCGCCTTGCCGGTTTCCAGCAGCCTGATAGCGTCGGCCATAAGTCCGGCATACAGCTCGTCGAGTGCTTCAACCATGGTGGCCACCGGCAACTTGCTCTTTCTCATCTCGCGGGCGAGCACGGCGGTGTTCGTGCGGATTTTGATCTGCCGCAGCAGCAGTGTTTCGAAGCCAATGCCGGATGCTGTCTGGGCACGATTCGAGCGCTGCAACCGGATCAGTTCCTCGAGTACGGCGGCATAGTCGTCGAGTTGCATCTGCAGCTTGGCAAGTTCCTGCTCCGGGGTAACGACGAAAATCGAATACCGTCGGGATTCGCCAGTTCCGGGACCAGTCTGGTCGTTGCGATCGGTGACCGTTGCCCAATATTGCACGACATCGCCGGCACCGATGCCGGTGCTCTCCAGATCCCAATCAAATTCATGCACGGTGCGACTGTCGATTGTCGGAGATCGCGGGAAGCGTATAAGCTGGCGGGGTGTGGTGAGATTGTTGACACGATACACAATGCGCACATCGCCG
>CAJWLW010000239.1 GCA_913042885.1 uncultured Lentisphaeria bacterium
GGTGCCAGTGGCTACGTAGCCAGAAGGTAGATCGCCAGCACACCCACAGCGATCCCCGCGTACCCCGGCACACCGTTCAGCTTCTCCTTCCAGATGACGAAAGAGAGGGCACAGGTGAGGACGACGCTGCCCGCTGTGGAGAGGGGAAAGAAACGGGACGTGTCAACGGTCATCAGCGCCATGAGTGTGGTCACCAGGGAAGCCATCATGCAAAACCCCATGGGGCAGCCCATAAGCACGTCCTGCAATGGGACACGTTTCCGGCGCACCACAACCGTCAGGATCGCCAGTACCGTCGCGGCAGCGGTATACGACAGCAGGTACGGCAGACGCTGGTCGTCATATCCGGAATAATTGACCATGGCCATGGCAAGACCAGCCATGCCGTTGAGAAAAAAACAGATCAGAATGGTTTTCAGCCACATTTCTCCGCCTCTCCCTGTTTTTGGTCTATTCCCAGAAGGATGATCGCCGACCCGGCACAAAACAGGCCCGCGAGTTTGCGGATCGTGACCGGCTCATCCCAGACGACAAACGCGACGATGACCGGAATAATGATCGCCAGGTTGATGATTACCCAGCCGACGGCCAGCTTGCCGACCTTCGTGGCGGTAAAGAACAGCAGTGCCACGACAAAGCCCGATGCCCCGCCGAAGATCCCCAGTGCGACGATAGGCGCCTCGAAATGGATCGGCTTCGTACACCAGAAAAACACCAGCAGCGGGCCGATCGCACCCACGTAGATGCCCAGGTTCGCCGCGTATACGTCACACTTCCTGCGCTCCGCGACTTTGTAGAACTGCGCAAACAGACTTGCGAAGACGATTGTTGCCAGAGCGTATGTCACACGGCTCTCCTTTTCGACGGCCGCCAATATCGTTTATTTTTACGACGCAGCGATACATATATACGGTAGCTGCATCCCTGCAAAGGAGAAGAGAATGGCGGTGGGGAAACGAAGGCGGGCTGTCTCCCTACAGTCGGCTCCCTTTCAGCACCAAATTACGCACGCTTTTCGATCAAATCATCAGGCTGAAAGGATCTAATGCCCCGGTTTGTACAACCTATGTCGCCACAGGCAGAGGAAAAGGGCAGAGGGTCCTTACGTTCAACTTGTCCCTGAGTTCGACGTTTTGGTGATTGCCTTTTTCACCCGCTGCCGACGAAGGACCTGCCGGGCATGGTCAGACAAGCTGTCCCAGAGCTCGCGCGAAAAATGCGGCTCGGTATGCTCGTGGTGCCAGTTACTGAAGAACCAGGGACGGCAAATAGCCATACACAGTTCGTCGCGTGGGGCCGTCGAGAGGTTAGGCGTGCCGCGATGAATAACTCGCGAATCGTGGACCCAGAGCGATCCCTTTTTCAAGTTGAGTCGGGTCGACTTGTAGCGACCTCGCGGCTCGCTGCCTTTGCCGAACAAGCGATCCATGCTTTCCGCCCCAGGCCGCCGGATGAGGTCCTTGTCCGCAACGTATTGTGTCGCCGGAATAATCTCGATGCTGCCGTTCTCTTCGCTGGTATCGACGAGGGGAAACTTGGCGCCAATGGTAAACGCCGGGGTCACCAGTCCGGGAAACGGCAGGTAGGCATCGTGGTGCCAGATCTGGTATTCGGTGCACCCCGGCATGGGAATATTGGCATCGAACTCCGACCAGACATAATCGCTGCACAATACCCGTTCAACGAATTGCACCAGGTCCGGATGCTCGAAGATATCCGGATCCACGAACGGCCGCTCAAACGGTACGCGGACGTTGTAGCGCTTGGCGCCTGCCGGTGAATTCACCCCCTGCTTCGCTACCGCCGCATCTCGGATCGGCAGCCAGGCGTCGCGAATGATGTCGATCTTTTCCTCTGGTATGAAATCCTCAAAGACGACGAACCCGTTAATGCGCCATTCATCGACGAACTGATCAATGTCATAGGTAGTTGCCATCATCCATCTCCGTGGAATTTATCGTTTTTGCACATGGAGAACAGTACACCGGATTGCACATCTTCAACGGGACTAAGGCTCACGGTCAAGGTGGGCCAGGTATTGGCCAACAAAATCATACTCGACAAGGCTGGAGAACGCATCGGTCAGTCTTTGCGTCACGGGGCCGGTGACCGTTTCGTTCTGCACCGGCTTATTGTTGAATGACTGGACCGGGCAAATACAAAAACTGGTTGAGGTAACGAAAGCCTCATCGGCTCGGGACGCGTCGAGCGGCGTGAGATCCCGCTCGACGACGTCAATGCCAAGTTCCCCGGCCAACTCGATCACTGTCTGGCGACTCACCCCCTCCAAAACGTATTCCCCCCTCGGCGTGTAAAGAACTCCGTGCCGCACCAGAAAGAGATTGCTCCCCATGCCCTCGGACAGAAAGCCGCGGGTATCCAGGAGAATCGCCCAGGCATTTGGACTGTGACTGCGCACCTCCAAATCCGCCAGGATCAGGTTCAAATAGTGATGGACCTTCACATTCGGGCTGATGCTGTCGGGGGGTGTCCGCCGCACCGACGGGAAAAAGATCTCGATCCCATCGCGATAGAGCGGGGCCCGGGCCTTGAGCGGCAGCGGCGTACACTCGATGATCACCATGGGTTCACGAGAATCCTGGATGTCACCCTCGGGAACCTCTTCGCCCCGCGAGATGCGCTGGGCCACCCAGTAGTCCTCATCGGCCTTCAGCAGGGGAAGGTTTTGCTCCGTGACCTCCTGGGTCAGCTGCATGACCGTCTCGGGTGAGAGGCCCGGATCAATCCCCATGTACTTGAGGGAAGCGTAAAGCCGGTCGACGTGTTCCTGTAATTTGAAGATGCGCCCGCCAAACGTCCGGGCAACATCAAAAACCCCATCTCCATACTTAAAGCTGCGGTCCCGAAACGAAACCATCACCTCGCTTTCTGGAACGATCTCGCCATTGCAATATGCAACCCGTTCCTTGCCGCCCATAGGTGGTCCCCCTGTTGTCAATGTGCCGCGTGCCGGCTGGCGGTTGCGTGAGCCTCGACCCTTAAAAGTGCGGGCTCCAGAACGGATCATTCACCTTGCCGCCCAGCTCGGTCATTTCCCCATGCGAAATGGAAGAGACGTGGGAGTCGACATATACCAGGTTCGCCTTGCTGTAATTGGCGCCGTGCCGGGTTTTGTAGAAGCCCCAGAATGAAAAGTCGATCCGGGGCTCCTGGTAACCGTCGATATACAACATCGTGCTACTCGGCGAAACCACCGTCTGCGTCATCTGGTACGGCTCGTCGGGAATTCCGGCCCAGATGCCGAGACCGCAGTTCATGTTGTACGTTCCCCGGATCCCCCAGCAATCGCCTATCCAGTACGAGCTTAGGTAATGATCCGGCCACAACCGATCCGGTTCGCCATCACAGAAAAAGGGATTGCTGCCGGCGCGCGTCCCGTTGAGGCCATCGCCCCATTGCGGCCCGTCCACGTCCAACCCGAAATACAGGTTTATGCGATAGACCCAGTCATAGGTCCGATTGCAGTCGGCCCCTTTCGGATACCAACCATGCCGCGCCGGCGGGACCCAGGAATCGAAGTCCAGCCGATACAGTGTCATCGCCGTCCCCATGCTTTTCAACTTGGCCTGGCACGCGGCACTTTGCGCCGTCTGCCTGGCTCGCTGCAGTCCCGGTAACAGCAAGGAAATGAGGATCGCGATCACCACGATCACCACCAGGAGCTCGATCAGTGTGAATGTACGTTTGAATGGCATTGGCATTGGCAACTCCGACAGCATTACTATAGAGGAATCCCGACTGTAATTCCAACATCCCACAGTCAGGGCTTACCCACATAATTACCGGGGCCCCCGGTAATTATGTGGATGCACGGTGCGTTCCCGATGTCAAGGCGCCTCGAAGATGGTGTATTCGATATGGGTTTGCGGTCGCTCGGCGGTGCACCAGAAATATGCAGCCACGAGTTTACCGTCGGTCCGTTGCCAGATCCTCGGGTACCCGAGATCGGGCGCGCCTGCAGCGGATTGAAATCCGTCCCGCACAACAACCGGGGCGCTCCACGTACCGCCGTCATCCTGACTGTAACGAACCGCGATGACACGGTCCGTACGATTACCGTACGCACAGCACAACCGACCGTCGCCGAGCCGGATCAAGGCGGGTGGGTTGCCGTTGAACTGGCTGCCGACCTCGGTCTCCGTGATCCTGGAAAGGAACGCCCAAGTGCCACCGTTGTCCGTGGAGCTGAAGCAATCGATCCAGTTGCAGTCGGAAGATTTTCGCCGGATGCCAACGACCAGCTTATTGTCTGCGGCCCGCACCGGCGACGGCATGGCGGCGCGGTAATTGTCGTCCCACGACACAATCCAGGAAACGAACGAGAACGTCAGGCCGCCGTCGTCGGACCTGGCCAGGAAAGTCTTCTCGGTGATCATGACGGAAAGTGTCTGTGCCTGACTCGTGTCCCGGGCCGTTCCGAAAAGCAACAACCCGCCAGTGCCGTCAACCAAATACGCCGTGCGCGAGGTGAACTCGAGACCGGTCAGGTTCGGATCGTCCAGGAGCCCGCCAAAGTGACGGGGGCCACACCAGTCGGCACCGCGGTTGTCGCTGTGAAACCAGCGGGCCGTTCTGTTGCCGTGGTAGGCGGCGCCTTCGACACGCATGACGAATCCCGGCGCAGTGAAATCGACCCCGACATCGGAGCCGGCGGAAACCGCCGGATTGGTTTCGCCGGCATAGCCGTCGGGCCGCCAGGCCGACCAGGATTCACCGCCGTCACCGCTGCGTGCGAGCCAGGACTCGTACGGCAGGTCGACGCGGCATTGGTGGAACCCGCCGTCCGTCCCATACTCGCCGACGGTGAATCCGACCAAGAGCTCGTCGCCCCATTGCCAGAGCGGTCCGTTGCAACCATTGTTGGCCGGTGTTGAAATCCAGCGTGCTTCGTCATAGTACACAACGCCGTGTTGCATGATAGCCTGGGTGGGTGTGATCGATTGCGACGTAGCTGGAAGGTACCATTCGCCCAAGCATAATCCACCGGAACCGCCGCCGTTCCGACACATTCCCAACGGACCTCGTGTCTTCGGCGGCGGCTGATTGACCGCACGTCAGCAGGGGCGGACTTGCAGTTGCCCTCCCCTTTTTTTCCCACAGTTCGCCCACGACACCGGTCGAGACGCTATATTCCAACCGCAACGTTGCGATTCAGGTTCGAATCTACCGGGGGTAACTCATGTTTGGCCGTATCTCTTATACATTTTCGATCATGGGTGCGAGCTGGCGGGTGTTGAAAAAGGACGGCGAGCTGCTGGTTTATGCGCTGCTGTCGGGGATCTGCATGCTGATTGTCTGTGCTTCGTTTATTCTGCCGGTCATCCTGACCAAATCGTATGCGCTCCCGGGACCCGAGGCGACACCGACCCAGCAGACATTGTACTGGGTCGTGGGGTTCCTGTTCTACTTCGTGAACTACTTCGTGATGACATTCTTCAACACCGCCATCGTGGGCAACGCCGTGATTCGCATGCAGGGCGGCGATCCAAAGTTCAAGGACGGACTCGCAGTGGCCATCAGCAAGATTCACCTGATCGCCGGCTGGGCTCTCATCGCCGCCACGGTCGGCATGATCCTGAACGCGCTCGAACAGCGCTTCCAGAGAGTCGGGCAAATCGTCATCAGCATAGTGGGAATGGCCTGGACCGCGGTGAGTTTCCTGGTCATCCCGGTGATGGTGGTTGAGGGCACGGGCCCGATTAAATCACTGAAGACGTCGACGCGGCTGCTGCGGCAGACGTGGGGCGAGCAGGTTGTCGGCGGGTTCGGCTTCGGCATCATCTTCTTTCTCCTTTCGCTTCCCGCAATTGTCCTGCTGATCGTCGGTATATCAATGGGTGTCCCGGCGCCCGTGTGCATCGTCCTCGCCATCGCTTATTTCCTGATCATGGCGCTGGTCCAGTCAACGCTGCGGGTAATATTCCAGGCGGCGCTTTACCTGCACGCTGCCGGCGATTACCATGACGACGAAGGATTTGACCCGGCGCTGTTCACCAACGCCATGGTCATGCGCTGACCTGAAATTCCGAAAACCCCGCACTCGAGCCGAGCCAGTTCAGGATGCTCCATATCAAACCATGAAACCTCATCGCCTTGCACTGATCGGCAGCGGACATCGCGGTATCCATCTGCTGGGTAAAATGACCGCCGATCCCGCTCGAGCCGAGCTCGTGGCGGTGGCAGAACCCCGGCCGGAACGGCGGGATGAATGTCTCCGGGCCTTCCCCCTGCCCCCGGAACACGCGTATCACGATCACCAGGCGTTACTCGAGCATGCGGCCGAGGTCGGGATAGACGCCATAGTCATTGCCACAATGGCCGACACCCATCATGTGGTCGCCCGCGCCTGTATCGAGGCGGGATTGCCGATCTTCCTGGAGAAGCCGATCACCCGCACTTTCGATGAGGCTTTGGACCTGGTGCAGTTTGCCGAAGACTCCGGTGCCCGCGTGCAGGTGGGGTTCAACATGCGCTACATGCCCTTCTGCCAGACGCTCCACGACATCGTCTCCTCGGGGGTGCTGGGCACAATCCTGAGCATCAACTGGACGGAGGCCATCTCCCTGCGTCACTGGACCGAGGGGTATTCCCGCAACCCGTCCTACAACAACACCGCGAAAGTAGGCTCGTGGCTGCTGGAAAAGACCTGTCATGACCTGGACCTTTTCAACTGGCTGCTCGACACGCGCTGCCAACGCGTGGCGTCCTTCGGCAGCCGCAGTTTCTTTCGACCGCGGCCCGACGTGCCGAAGCGGTGTACCGACGGCTGCCCGATTATCGATGAGTGCCTGTTCGCCTACGTCCCGGAGGCGGCCGACATGTCCGCCTATCTCCAGCCCGAGGAACTCGATGCCTGTATTTACCATGTGGACGCTGACATTGTCGATCATCAGACCGCGATTTTCGAGTTCGAAGGCGGCACCACCATCAGCTTCACCCTGGTCCCGCTCGCCCCCGAGGAAAGCCGGTCGATGACCTTCCACGGAACCGAAGCGACGCTTACCGGCTCCATGGCCGCGGGCCGGATCGTGGTGGACAGCCTGAGGACCGGCGAGCAGACGGTGCACACGATAAGCGCTGCACATGAGTCGCACCACGGTGCCGATGAACCCACGACAACGGCGTTTCTCGATTACCTAGACGATCCCGACAACCTCCCCAGGACCGGGTTGGACGAAGGGCTGGAAGCCGTGATGATGGCGCACGCCGCGGACCGGGCGGCCCAGGAACACTGCGTGGTGGAGCTCGAACCACTGCGGCGGAAGGGAAATTCCTGATCCCGATTGATCGCCGACACCAAGCTTGCAGGACCAGGGCCAATACACCTGTCCCGCCACCTGCTGATCCAGCCCTGAGCATCAAAGTATCAGGGTACCGGAAAGCAATTTACTGTCACTCTTCGTAGCGAATCTCTACGAACCCGCCGGCGGCGCCGCCGGGCAGATGGCGCATATCCAGGAGATCGCCGGGCGTATAGGGACTTGCAGGCATGAGTTCATCTCGCGAAATCTCGCCCGTGTAGGCCGAGCGGTGCACCTCGCTCAGGTCCTGCCACCTGGCCCAGATTTTGTCGACCATGGCGTGGTGCAAAAAGAAGACGGGGTCATTCGCCGCTCGGGCGCTGCACATGGTGCCGCCCACGAGACAGTGCACCGAATCAT
>CAJWLW010000240.1 GCA_913042885.1 uncultured Lentisphaeria bacterium
CTGAGTATCCCGGAACGGGTATCGGCCTGGCGATCTGTAAGAAAATCGTCGAGCGGCATGGCGGCCGAATTGGAGTCGAGGCGGGAAGCGAAGGTGGTAGCGTCTTTTATTTCGCCATTCCGAAAATGGATTCGCCGGACGAGACCAGAAAGACACAATTCTCGGTTACCGCGGTGCCATGACTACTGGAACATCATACGATGCGATCGTCCTGGTTTCCTTTGGCGGTCCGGAAAAGCGTGCCGACGTTCTGCCTTTTCTGGACAACGTGTTGCGGGGACGGCCTGTCCCCGAGGCACGCAAACTGGAAGTTGCTGAGCACTATTACCACTTCGACGGTGTCAGCCCCATCAATCAGCTCAATCGCGAGATTATAGCAGCGCTGCGCCAAGTCCTCGCAGACCGAGAGATTCGTTTGCCGATCTACTTCGGTAATCGCAACTGGGATCCGCTGCTGGCAGATACGTTCGTCGGCATGCGTGACGACGGCATCAAACGGGCTATGGCTCTGGTGACCTCTGCTTTTGGCTCTTATTCAGGTTGCCGGCAGTATCAGGAGGATATCGATGCTGCCCGTGCAACCGTGGACCGTGCTCCTGCGGTCGACAAGCTGCCGCTTTTCTGGGATAGTGACGGCTTCATCACTGCTGCTGCCGATCGTCTGCGGGAGGCACTCGACGCACTTGCTACAAGCGACGTCCGGGTTGCGTTCACGGCACACAGCATTCCACTAACGATGTCGGAGGTGTCGCCCTACGAGGCGCAGCTGACCACGGCGTGCGAAGCCGTCGCTGGCCGTTGCCAACTGCCTTCTTGGGATCTGGTTTATCAAAGCCGCAGCGGCCCGCCGTCCCAGTCCTGGCTGGAGCCGGACATTTGCGATCATCTCGAGGCGATAGCCGGCAATTGCAGCGCCGTGGTCATCCACCCGATCGGTTTCCTGTCTGATCACCTCGAGGTGCTTTATGATCTCGACACCGAGGCGCGCGGGGTCTGCGACCGACTGAATCTGAACATGATCCGCGCCGGCACTGTCGGTGACCATCCAGCGCTGATCGGTGCCTTGGCCGATCTCATCCAGAACCACCTCGATCCCACCGTTCAAATCCCTTCCTGCCCCGTCGGCTGTTGCATGTGATCAACGCCGTCGGATCAAAGCAGACCCCTTTATTTACGGATCGGGTCAACGAATCAGATACTTCGATTGCTAAACTAAACGCTCTGCACACAACAGCAGATAGTTCTCGGTTCCACAGGAAAGTGGGCCCCTTTAATTTAAGAACGGGAATAAAAGTCGTTCTGATATAAACGAATAGCCCCGATATAACTATCCCAAATAATGCGATATCGGTACCAGGGCCGAGATTTTCGACTGACCGACGTCCACGGTCACGTGATGACCGACCTGATCGCCTGATCCTGTGGTGGCATCGGGGTCAGTGTGAAAGAGTCTCGAGGTGAGCGACCACTTCGCTGACGGGGGTGACGTCGCCGAGATCAACATCGATGTCGAGCAGGTTGACCTCGTGCATCAGTTCACATCGTTCTCCAATCGCTTCTCGCGGGACGATCACCCGGAAACTGTCGACCGCATCCCGGCAGGTTGCGTAGACGCAGTGGCTGGTGCTGATGCCGGTGACGATCAGTGTGTCGATCGACATCGACGTCAGCATCTCGTGCAGGTTGGTTCCCTTGAAGGCTGACGCGTATCTCTTGTAGACGATCTTCTCGTCCGGACGATGTGCGAGCCGCGGGTCGAGGGCAAACAGGTCGGCGGCCTTGTCATCGGGGACCGTCCATTGGAGTTTTCGGTTTTGGGGGCTGGGCGGGTCGGCGGGATCCCAGGCGAGTGAGGTGAAGAAGATTGGCAGGCCGGCCGAGCGAGAGGCCTCGAGCACCTGGCAGGTGCCGTCCATCACGCTGTCGAGGTTGCTGCCGATCTGGAGGGCAGGGTCGAGCCAGTAGCGAGCCATGTCGATGACGATCAATGCCGGTCGCAAGCCCCAGCCGACTCGCATCCCCCAGCCGCGTTGCAGGTAATTCTCCTTGAGGGCCGCAAGATGCTCTCTCAGGGGACCACGCAATTCATCGGGCAGTCTCAGATCTTCTGCACCAAAGGGGAGACGGGGAGCATGGTCAGTGGTCATGGGGAAATCTCTGGTATGTTGACATACGCGGTGAGGCATGGCTGCCGGTTTATAATGTTTATGCCTATTCGCTGATGCGGCGCTCAAGGGCATCGAGACGCTTGAGTAGGTCGGGGAGCCGCTTGATGAGGGCGAGCTGACGCAGATGCGCCATGCGAGGAGCGGCAGGGTCGCCGACAACCTTGGCACCAGGCTCGACGTCCTCCCACACGGAGGCACCGCCCATGACAACGGCATGGTCACCAATGGTGACGTGACCGACGACCCCGGACTGACCAGCCAGAATGACATCGTCGCCGACTACCACACTACCGGCCAAACCGACCTGGGCAACGATGAAACAACGCTCGCCGATGACGACGTTGTGGGCAATCTGCACCAGGTTGTCGATCTTGGTACCGGCCTTGATCCAGGTGCGGCCAAACCGGGCACGATCGACGCTGACATTCGAGCCGATCTCCACGTCGTCGTCGATCTGGACAATGCCGACCTGGGGGATCTTCTGGTGTACGGTGCCAGGGATGAATCCGTAGCCGTCGCTGCCAATCACGGTACCGCTATGAATGATGACGCGGTCGCCAAGTACGCAGCGCTCGAGCACGACAACATTGGGATACAGCCGGCACCCGGCACCAATATTGACCTGCCAACCGACATAACAACCAGCACCGATGACGGCACCAGCGCCGATTATCACGCCAGCTTCGATGACCGCGTTGGGGCCGATATGCACATCGTCCGGCACCACGACATCGGGATCAACGACAGCGCCGCGATGAATACCGGGAGACGGCAAAAAGGCGGGGGGTGCAAACTCCGAAACAACAGTGCTGAAAGCAGCTGAGGCGTTTTCGACAACAACCCAACAACGGTTTTTCGGTGGCTGCTCATTGAAGTCCGACTCGACAATGACAACGCCAGCTTTCGACGGCAGGACCTGCGGCGTGTACTGGGAATTGCCAAGAAACGACAGATGATGGGACTCCGCTTCAGCAAGCGCCGCGACACCGGAAATACGGCACGATTCGTCACCGTCAATGGTACCATTGACGAGGGCTGCAACCTGGGTGGCGGAAAACTCTTTCATCCGAATATGCGGTCAAGAAACAACCGGATTACTCTTCGGGTGCATTGTCAACGGGTTCCACTTCGTCTTCGCTTTCGGCACGCAACTCCCGCAGCTCGTCTTCATGGCCACGATTGAGCTCGGTGATAAGGGTGTCAGTGATAAGCTTGTTCTCGTCGTAATAGACGAACGGCGGGATGCCGTTGAGGGTCTTGCCCGAGATGTCAAAGACGACGTCATAGCTTTCCCTCTTGGCGACATTCCTGACGAGTAGTGCGATTTCCTCAATGATGCTGTTACGACGTTTTTCGTACTGCTTGCTGAGTTCTTCTTTACGATGCCGTTCGTAGTCCTGCAGCTGTCGCTTCTTGGTTTCATAATCGCGAAGTGTCAACTGTGCCTCCTGGCGTTTCCCTTCGCGAACTTCCTCGGCGAGGACGATATTCTGCGACGCCTCGAGCAGGTCCTCGAACCGGTCTTTGAGTCCATCGATCTGGGCAGCCAGCGTTTTGGCGTACTCCCGGTAGGTGTCGGTCTGTTCGCGCAGGTATTTGTCGGCGCGGGCAGTCTTGTAGTATTCCTGGAAGACCTTTTCCATGTTGACGTAGGCAGGGTTTAAGGCAGACGCGGCAAAGGCGGTGGACAACATTGCGGCGACGGCTAAGAAAAAGAATCTTTTCATCTTGGAGAGCTCCGGGCTGGTAGCGGGGTTGTTGGATCGATCGGGCGATTACGCATCTAACGCAGGTCTTGTTTGAGAAACTCAACGACTTCCTTGAACTTGGGCACATTGTCCCCGTCGACGTCCATGAGGGCTTCATGCGCTTTGAGAATGGTCTGCTGCTGTTCTTTACCATCGTCGGCGACGGTGTTGCATAGTGCGGTCCAATCTTCGGCCGCGGTCTCGGTGTGCGTGAAGGTGAAAAGTCTTGTGAGCCCCAGGGTATCAAGTAACATTTTTAGATTATCGTCAGCATTGACGATTTCGACACGGAATTCGCTGTTGGCGGTACTACGCCGAGCGATCATCGCGAGGATCCCCATGAAGGTGCTGTCCATGCCCTCGCATTCACCGAGGTTGACGAGAATCCGACTGACATTGGCGGCGATCATTTCGAGGCCGAAATCGCGCAGGCTCTGGCCAGCCTGAAACGTCGCCCGTCCAATGACGCGTACCTGGGCAATATCGTTTCCGGAAGCGACGAGAATTTTTGCAGCTGGCATGCTGTGCACCGAACCCCATATGCGGTAAAAACAAGCCGGTATAATAAACCGTGTGACCGGTTTTGCCAGTGACTCGAGGCGCTCGACACGCTGGGCGCGCAAGCGGTAGTGAATTCGTCAGTCCCCGGCGCCGGCGGAGACATCAAAATCGGCGGTACCGGTGATTTCGATCCGACGCGTGCCGGCAGTCGCAGTGATATGAACTTGGATAGCATTTGCGGGGCCAAGGTTCCCGAGTCGCTCGGCCCACTCGATCACAGTGACAGCACCGGCATCGTCCAGGTATTCATCGATGCCGATACCGATAACATTCTCCGGAGAATCGAGCCTGTACAGATCGATGTGGCAGAATCTCAGACTTTCACCCCGGTATTCCTGTACCAGGGCGAATGTCGGGCTGGTCACCGGTTCGTCGATACCAAGGCCACGGGCCAGGCCGCGGGCAAAAACGGTTTTGCCGGCACCCAGGTCACCGTACAGGGCAACCACGTCGCCGCCGCGGAGAGTGGCCGCCAGGCGCTGGCCGAGCCCCTGAGTCTCGGCGTCATTGTCGGAATGAAACACGGACATGTGGCAGCAGGTGCCGCAGCACTGATTACGATCGCGCCGCAACAATCTTTTGAAGAATTCGATTTCCGCCGCAGAATGAGTGATGTATAATACGACATGAACCTGCCGGAATCATTCGAAAACGAGAATGTCGTGGTCGACACCGACAGTCAATACACCTACATCGGGCGCCTGTCGGCGCAGCAGGACGGCGTAATCTGTCTGGAAGAGGCCGCGATATACAATGCCGCGGAAGGCAACGTCACGCTCGATCAGTATCTCGACGAGTGTGCGGCGCACGGCCATGCCGTTTCGCGGCAGCGGGTATGGGTGCAGACAACGCGCATCATCTCGTCGTCACTGCTCTGCGACATCGTCAAACCGGGCCGGCCCTCAGACTGATTCTTTGATGCCGCCGGCTATTACGCCTGCCTCCTTCGCCAGAAACCCGGCAGGCGACCCGACACTCACCAGATCCATACCGAGCTCACGAAACTGCCTGGCCGTGGCGACATCGCCGGTCTGCACGGCCGCCAGTTTGCCGCTTTTGCGACAGGCCGCGACGATGACCGCTGCAGCTTCGAAGACACGCTCGTGCCCAGGCTGCCCGATCAACCCCAGAGCAACACTCAAATCGTTCGGGCCGAGCAGCAGTGCATCGACGCCGTCGACTGCGGCGAGGCTTTCGACAACCGCCAGGGCTTCGGCGGTTTCGATCTGCAGAATCGTCAGCAACGAGTCGTTGCAGTCCTGCGCATACTGCTTGACATCGGCGGGTCGTGCAAACGACGTATGCGGCGATGTGGTATGCAGACCGCGGAGACCGAGTGGCGGGTATTTGGTGCGCTCGACAACGAGACGGGCGTCGTCGAGCGTGCGAATCATCGGAATGACAACGCCCTGGGCACCGGCATCGAGGGTACGGCTCATGCCGGCGGGTTCGGACAGAGACACACGGACGAGCGGGCACAGGCCGACACTGGTGGCGCCAACAATCAGGTTGGCAGTGTCGGATACAGTGAAACGACCGTGCTCTTCGTCGATAACAAAGTAGTCAAAACCGGCGTTGCCGAGGATGACCGGGACCCACGGCGAGCGCAACTCATTGAGAAACGTACCGCAAAGGGCTTCGCCCCCGGCAGCGCGTTGACGTAACTGCATAGCCAGATTCATCGGATCGTGTTCCATGGTGATGCGTGTTGAGTTATTCCGCGGCACCGGCAGCGGACGAGTCGGGGGTAGGCAGAATACTGGCTAATTTGGCTTTTGCCAACGATTCGAGAAACGCCTCTTCGGTCGCCTGCCGCATGTCGAGTGACGGCGCTTCGATACGATCATTGAGGTTTTCGATATAGGCACTGCAGGCACCGTAGAGCGCCTTTTCGACGTCGCGCAGGGACAAGGTGGCGGGATCTCTGGCGGGTACCAGGCCCCCGCCTTCGACCTCGAGAAGGACATTGCCTTCGGTCAGATCATGGATCACGGTGCGCAGCAGGCGGATCGGTACGTTGTATTGCTGCTGAAACGCCAGGGCATGCCAGGGGCCGTCGTCGTCTCGATAGACGCGGCAGACTTCATGAACAATGTAGTGGGCCAGATGCAGACGCGTGGAAAACGTCAGGTTCCGCAATTGACTCTCGTGCACGTACGTCCGGATATTCTGGTATGCGAAACTGATTTCGGCTCCGAGCAGGACAATGACCCAGTTGACCTGCAGCCAGAACAATGAGATGGGCAATCCGGCAAAGGCGCCATAAATCGCGTTCATGTTGGTGATGCCGAGCTGGAAACGAATGCACATCCACTGCCAGCCCAGCCACAACAGACCGCCGCAGGTACCGCCGACAATGGCGGACATGATCCGCACCTGGGTGTTCGGTAGGCACAGGTACAACAGTGCGAAGGCCAGGATGATGACAAACGCCCCAGTCATGCCGAGCAAAAACTGATAGAGCCCCAAGGCAATGTTGAGGCGCTCCTGAATGAAGCCGACGATCATCTCGCTGGACATCACGGCATTGATCATCGTCACGACGACGATCAGCAGCGGCACGACGATGAGCACGAGCGAAAAATCCGCCAGGCGTCGGACCCAGGTGCGGCCGGTTTGAATCCCCCAGATGATGTTGAACGTCGATTCGACCTTGCCCAGCACACGTACCACCGAATACAGGGTCAGCAGCAGACCGACAATCCCCAGCGCCGTGAGATTCATTTCGGTCACCAAATCGAGAATCTCATTGACAAAGGTGCCGACCTCGCTCGGAATGGTCACCGTGGTGCCAGTGCGGTCGAGAAAATCTTCGAGCGCCTTGTCGAAGACTGTCGGCGCCGCCGCCTCGGGAGGCGTGTCGACCCCCGGTTCGATGGCATCGATCGCAATGGTCGGGTCCGGAGGTATCCTGTCTGGCGAGTCCAACGTTGTGGTGTCGACGATTGAATTCGCGGGCGTCACAGCATCCGCATCACCGACATCGGCAGCGACTGGATCGCCGGGAGTGGCGGGTGCGACGTGGGCTGCCGACGTGCCACCGGTGTATTGCTGGATGGCATGTTTGAGGTGCTGCTCGAAGCCCATGCCCTTGGCGACGGCAAACAGCAGGGCGAGGGTCGGCACGGCCGCCATCAGTGTGATGAACGTGAGGGCGGAGGCTTGCAGGGCGCATTTGTCGTCG
>CAJWLW010000241.1 GCA_913042885.1 uncultured Lentisphaeria bacterium
AAACACCGATATCATCCCCGGATAGGTCACGTTTTGAACCTCGATACACTTCACCAAACCCTCAAAGTCAATTTCGGATGTAAGACCGGCGACCGCGTCGTCATCGCAACTGACGACATGCCGTATCTCGAACCAACCGAAGACTTTCCGGATCGCACAACGCTCGCCGAGGTGATTGCAGCGGCCGGCCGTGAAGCAGGGCTGGACACGCAGACTGTCAGCTATCCGTCGACCAAAGGGCACGGCCGGGAACCACCGAAATCGGTGTTCGATGCAGTCTTCCCCGAAGGGTTTACCGACTTCGCGGTCGACTCAGGGCTATGGGAACCGCTGCAGGAAAAAACGATCGACGAAGCCGGGCTCGAACGCCTGCGTTCGTTTCTCGACGGCAAACCGCAGGCTACCTATGCGACGCTGATCGTCTCATACTTCTCCACCAGCCACACGCGCTTCCGCCAACTGCTCAACGGCACCGGCACCCGCCTCGCCACGATGCCGACGAGCGAGCCCTTTATCTTCGAGGGCGTGATGACCGCCGACTGGACCGCCGTAGCCAGGCGCGGCGACGCCGTGAAAGAAGCGCTGGACCAGGCAGTCTCCGCCGAGATCTGTTCTCCGGGCGGGCGCAAACTTACAATGTCACTCGACGGACGCCCCGGGTTCGCGTGCTCGGGCGACCTGACCAAGCCCGGCGCCTTCGGCAATCTGCCCGGCGGGGAAAGTTACATCGCACCGATAGAAGGCACAGCTGCCGGTGAGGTGTCGATCGGTTATCCGGACGCACCCGACGGATGGGCCTTCCGCTTCGACGCCGGGCGCCTGGCCGAGATTATCGGGAACCCGCCGTTCCAAAAGGAACTCGAACAAACATTGGAGCGCTTGCCGGATGCACGCCAGCTATGCGAGCTTGGCATCGGCACCAATGAAAAAGCAACTCGCTACGACAACGTCCTCGAGGCCGAAAAAATGCTCGGCACCGTCCATTTCGCACTCGGCGACAACGCCGGTTTCGGCGGCGCTGTCAAGGTGCCGTTCCATTGCGATTACGTCGTCCACCAACCCAGCCTGACACTGACACAGCCGGACGGATCGGAGACGGTCGCTATCCGCGACGGTCACTTTCTTCTTGCTTGAGGGGAATTATGACGAAAGCCGAAAGCAGCATCTGTTCCCGTGCGTACCTGCCATTCATCTTCCTTGTCTGCCTGTCGGTGAACGCGCCGGCACAGACATTCGTCGATGTGTCGAGCGAAATCGGTCTCCCCGCACTGAATCCCGCTGCGCACGCCGGCTGGGGCGACTATAACAACGACGGCTGGGTCGACCTGGCGGTAGGCGGCCACCTGTACCGCAACGACCAGGGAACATTCGTCACCACCCGTTTCAACGACGACTTCGGCCATGACAAGGCAAACGGCAGGAGCAGTATCTGGCTGGACTATGACAACGACGGCGACCTCGACCTGTACGGGGTCACCTTCGACTCGTACGCCTTCAGGCTCTTTGAGAACACCGGCGCCGACGACATCTTCAAAGATGCATCCGACCGCTTGCCTGCAGACCGCATGACGGGCCGGTCTGTGAACGCCACGATCGGCGACTTTAACAACGACGGACACATCGACATGTATGTCCCCGGTGACTCGGACAAAGACGGGCATGAGGGTGAGCATGATGAAGTGTGGATGAACAACGGCAACGGGACCTTCGCGGTCGCGTGGAAAAACCCGGACAGCCACCTCTCACGAGGCGCCGCGGCCTGCGACTTCGACGAGGACGGCGATCAGGATATATACGTCGGCAACTACCGCCTTCTCCGCAACTACCTGTGGATCAATGACGGAATGAGCGAATTCGAAGACCTGGCAGAAACCTACGGAGTCGCCGGCGACGGCGGACAGGGCGCCTGGGGACATACGATCGGCGTCGCCTGGGCTGACCTGGACGATGACGGACATTTCGACCTGGTCGCGGTGAACCTGGCACACCCCGCGGCGTATCAGGACCGCACGAAATTCTATCGCAACACCGGCCCGAACGGTGCCTGGCTTTTCGACGACAAAAGCGACTCGGTCGGTCTCGTCTATCGCGAATCGGCAGCGACGATTACATTCGGCGATTACGACAACGACAGCGACCTCGACTTCTTCCTCGCAACCTGCTACAGCGACACCTCGGTCCTGTATCGAAACGACGGCAACTGGACGTTCACCGATGTGACGGCGGCATCAGGCTTCGACAAGCCCGCAGATATCGATCTCAATCATACGCACCAGGCAACCTGGAGCGACTACGACAACGACGGCGACCTCGACCTGCTGACCTCCGGCAAACTGTTTCGCAACAAGGGCAATAATAACCGATGGCTCAAGGTCAGGCTGATCGGTGAACACGGCGTCAATCGGGCGGCGATCGGGGCCCAGGTACGCTTGAAACTCAATGGAAAAACACTCAGCCGCCAGGTCGAAGGTTCTACGGGTGATTCGAACCAGAACGACATGACCCTGCACTTCGGGCTCGGTGCACACGAGGGCCCCGTCGTCCTCGACATCACCTGGCCGAACGGCGTCAGACAGGAAGTGCAAACCGAGACAAACCGCATAGTCACCGTCCACAGCATCGCCGCCCCGAAGGTGACAAAAACACCGGCACCCACGCCGGACCCGGGGCTTGTCGGACACTGGCGGTTCGACGCCACCGACGGCGTGCTCGTGAAAGACAGCAGCGGCAACAGCCGCCACGGGCAGATCCTCAATGGCGGCAGATCGACCAAACGGGTTGCCGGGGTCAGCGGGGCGGCAATTAAATTCGAGGGACTGCCGCCGGAGCAACGCGATGCGGCGGGATGTGTGGCGGTGCCGGGCCTCCGTAAATACGACTTTACGAAAGGACTGACGATTCAGATGTGGGTGAAGTTCGCCCAGTGCGGGGCGGACCAGTATTTCGAACTTGCCAACACCGCAGAAACCGGGCGCGGTCCGGGTTGGCGATTCGGGTGCTACCCCGCGAACCGGTTCATGCTTTTTTCCGGAGCAGGCTACAACACGGAACAGGAAGGCGAAATACAGGCCGCCAAACAGTTCGAACCCGGCGTCTGGTATCATCTCGCCGGAACCTATGACGGCTCGGTGTACCGCGCGTATCTCGACGGCGAAGAACTGGCCGTCAGTAAACCGGGCCAGTTCATGAGTAACGGCCGTGATTCCATGTTTCTCGGTTCGTTCGGCGGCGACGTCTACAGCATGGACGGTATCATGGACGAAGTGAAGCTGTACAGCCGCGCCCGCGACGCTGAGGAAATCCGCCAGGACGCCACTGTACAACCGGTATCCGCGAAGCAGTTCACCATGCCGGTGGTCAAATCCGGCCGCGCGATGCTCGACGACCTTGCCAGCCCGGCATGGGAACAGGCCGCACCGATTGATGATTTTGTGACGATGGACGGCAGTAAGCCGGAAGTATCGACCGAGGTCCGTGTTGTCCGCGATGAAGATTGGCTGTACGTCCGCTTCGTCTGTCATGAACCGCTGATTCAAAAACTGGTCGTCACCGGGGCCGGACGGGACGGGGCATTGTGGGTCGAGGACTGTGCCGAGCTCTTCATCGATCCGTCAAACGGCAAGGCCTGGTTCTATCACTGGATTGTCAACGCCAAGGGACAGATCTGGGACGGCTTGCATTCGCCCGCAGGAACCGACGCCGGCTATGATTCAAAAGCAGTCGCAAAATGCGTCGTACTGGAGGATCGCTGGGTCTGCGCACTCGCCATTCCACTCAACGCCATAGATGGGCCGCAGCCGGGTGATGTCCTGGGCCTGAATTTCGCCCGCGAGCGACGGGCCACCGGTGACCTGCAGCTCAGCGCCTGGTCAATAAACGACCAGGGCTTTCACGACCCGTTGCTGTACGGCAATGCACACTTCGCATCGCCGTGGCTGCGCATTGACTCGCGCGGCGCTGTCTGCGCCGACGTCAACGACAAGGGGTTGAATGCCTTCTCGCTTTCCCTGACTACGGCTCGGGATCTGCCGACGAAACTGCAGGCCGAGGTGCGCATGGACGGCACCTTGGTTGCCGGCAAGGAGATCAAGGTCGCAGCCGGCGAAACACCAAAACTGGTTTTGCCTTACACGGTTCCCGCCGAAGGCCAGCCGACTTTCGAATTCAAAGTCGCGATCGACGGAGTCGTGTCCTACCAAAGCCGGCTGCAGGCAGTCAAGCCGATTCCGAAAAAAGCCAAGTTCCGTTCCTGGATCGTCCCCGACCCGCTGTACGAAGAGCTGCTGACCGATGAGCCGCCCGGTCTGCGCAGCCAGGGCTCACTGGTCTGGGCGCATCTCCTGGATCTGCCGATGGGACGCCCCGCCGCCGTGCGCTTCGCCACCCGTTACGTCAGCGACGAGATGCACCGGGATCACAGTCTCAGCGGGTTCCGGCTAGTCTCCAGTGAACCGGGCCGCGCCGACGATCCCGAGGCGGTCAAGCGCTGGAACCTCACCGATGTCCCGGAAGGGCCGCTGCCGCGACCACCGCCCGGTGAGCCCTGGCCGTGGCCGCTCGACCCGGACGCCCTCCACCTTTATTTCACGAGCATCGAGTCGTACCTCGTCAGCGACGCCGCCGATAACATGTGGGGCATCTACTCGGGTGACGAGCATGATGACGGGTGCGTCTATAACGCCGCCAGGCTGATGCGGAATCCGGAGGGATACACCTACATCCACGAAGTGGACAAGCTGGTGCGGGAAACCTATGGCGGCGGCAAGTGGGGATTGCCGAAGGGTAATCGTAATCACGATCCCAATCCGTACAAATGGATCGCCCTGTATCGCTGGACCAACGCCGGGCTGCGCGACCGGCAACGCCGCCTGTATGAGCTCATACAGGAAAAAGCACCACGCCTGGTCGTGGTGTCGGTCGATCCCTCCGGCGGCCTGTATCCTTCCGAGTACAGCCTGATTGCGCCGTACGCCGACGTCTTTACACATCAGGTCGGCTACCCCAACGGCTCCCACCGCTGGCGCGCCGGGGTCGGCTGTTTGAGCAAAATCATGACCGACCTTACCGGCAAAGAGTTCTGGCCATGCGCCCACATCGAGCACTACAACTATCCCGATGCCAAGCCCGCTGAGGTCCTCGAAGAGTTCAGCCAGGTCTTCCGTAACGGCGGCACCGGCCTGCACCTGTTTCTCCCGGACATCAGAGGCGGCGGCAAACTCGTCGGCGACACGCGCACAACCTGGTTCGGCTCACCGCGACGCTACCACACGATCATGGCGGCCACCCGGTTCATCCGGACGATGCCGAAACTGAAACTGCCCGACTACGAGCGCACCGCTATCCTCTACAATGACGACACCCTCGGGGCACGGCCGCACGATGGCCCGATGACCACGCCCGAGACAATCCAGGCCTGTTACACAATGCTGGGGCCGGTGGCCCGATCATGGTTCAAATTCATCGATTGCCCGCAGGTGCTTTCGATTCCTTCGCTGAACGACCGCTTCGACACCATCTATCTGCCGGTCGCACGATATCAGCGGCCGGAGATCGTCGAACAGCTTCGTAACTTTGTCGAGGCCGGCGGCACGCTCATCTGCAGCGATCCCGCCGTCTTCGAAACGGATCACCTGGGAAACCCGACAACAGCAGCCCGCAAGGAGATTTTCGGTGTGACCGTCGGCGACGAGTTTGAAGGCGCCGAGTTGATGACATTGGATCCGGCTTCCAACGCGACCCTGCCCCTCGACAGCAACGCTTTTCGCCTAACACCGGACGCGGGCACAGAGGTCCTGATCGCCTACAGCGACGGTTCTCCAGCGGTCACCTCGCACGCGGTTGGCAAGGGACGCGCCATCCTTTTCGGTGCCAATCCCTTTGTCGCAGAACATGTTCCGAACGAGGGCTGGCGCGATTTCTTCACCGCCTGGGTCAAGGCCATGGGAGCACCGACAGGACTGGACATATGGCGGTTCAAGCTGCCCGACCACCTGATCTGGCAGGAGCCCGAGCAGCTGGGCGTATGCCTGACCAACAACCGGGTACTCTGGCAGGAAGAGCAGCCGTCGTATCCGCAGAACTTCGACGTTCACGGCACCTACACCTGCAGCGTAGCGCCGGATGCCATGCCGGACACCAGCAACGCTGAAGTCGCATTCGCAGACGGGCGGCTTACGGACCGGCGAAAATCAATATTCGCCGAGAAACGGGCCCCGACGAACTATGAAGATTATGCCAAGCCGGACAGCACCTGGATGGTCAGCTGGGCAACGACAGATCCCGTGTCGATCACCTTCGATCTGCAAGCAGGTAGAAACCTGCGGGAACTCAAGTTGTGGTTTCGCGACACCCTGCCGGCGGTCACAGTGGAAGGCAGCACCGACGGCAGGCAGTGGCGCAAGTTAGGCCGGGCCGAAGGCATCGCTGCCGGTGTGGACATCCATGACCTCGTAGTCGACCTCCCCGGCAAGCAGGCCAACCGCTACCTGCGGGCCAACTTCGCAGCACGCCAACCCGGCGAGAAGTTGAGCCTGATCGAAGCGGAAGTGTGGGCCGAGTAAGGCAGCAACAACCGACGCCCCGAACCGCAAGCACCCCTGCCAACTCGACTCGCGGGTGAATCAGCCCCGGCCGCTCACTCAAACGGACTGCGCCGCAATCCGTGTCCGTTCACGTCCTCGCCGCGGACCAGGAAAAACTCCCGCGGATACGGTGTGCCATCCTTGAAGCTGGTGTAGGTCTTGTCCCCGAGCACAGCGGCGGCGGCAATGTAACGCAGACCAATGTTGCGACGCCAGCGATCCGACCGGTTCGGCGATGAGCCGTGGGGCAGCATGACATTGTGAGTTGCCATTTGCCCGGCCTTCAGCGTGTAGCTCACCTTCAACTCTTCAATGTTATCCGGCAAAGCCGACGACTCGATTTCTTCATCGAACAGATCGTTATCCTCATCCTTCCCACGCGGCAGAACACCCTTGTTGTGCCACTCCGGCAACACCGACATCGTGCCGTTTTCTTCGTCCACGTCGTCCAGTGCGATCCAGACGCCACCGGCGTGGTTGCCCGTGACGTTCCAATACGGCGCATCCTGATGCCACTTGATCTCCATGCCCGTATGCGGCGGTTTCGACATGCCGCCGCCAGACCAGAACAGAATGTCGGGGCCAATCTGACGCTCGATCATGTCCAGCAATTTGGGCTCGGTCACAAAATCCCAGAACCACCGTTCCCCCAGCTGATGGGGATTAAGCCACATTTGCCGCTCGTCATCGGGAATGCAGTCGGCGGTTTCCTCGACAATCCGCGTGGCATGCCCCAACAGCTCCTGTATCGCCGCATCGGTCAGGAAATGATCGAAAATGACGTAGCCCCGCTTCTCGAATTGAGCATGTGCCGCGTCGTCATAGCAGAATGATTCGTGAATCATGGTCTTGCTGGTTTCGCAAACTGTCATCGTCGTCTCCGTGAAAATCGAGTGCCGCAAGAAACCTCAGAAACGTACACGCTTCTTGAGTCCGAACCAATTGCGTTGCGGCGCCGGCAGCGCAGCAACTGCAAAGTCCAGATCCTTTTTCTGGACTTTCCTGTCCGACAGCCGGTAGCGCCCGCCGCGACGGGTGCGAAAAGTCAAAAG
>CAJWLW010000242.1 GCA_913042885.1 uncultured Lentisphaeria bacterium
CTGAACGACTTGCCGCCGTCGACATGACTGCGCATCGGCAGCATGTTGACGCAATGACCAACAAGTCGCTGGCCATCGACCAGTCCCTGGCCAGCCAGCGAGATGCCGACGACGATATCGTTCTGTCCGGACAATCGCGCCAGCAGGATCTTGTACGCCGTCAGCAGCGTCGTCGAGAGTGTGCTGCCGTTTTTCGCGCCGACCTTCTTGATGTCCTTGTAGATTGCATCATCTATCGGCATGTGCAGGGTCCGTCCGCTGAACGTCTGGATCGGCGGCCGCGCCCCACGGGTCGGCAGTTCCAGAGGCTCCGGCACGTCGGTATACCAATCGGTCCAGAACTTCTCGGTCGCGGCCGCAGCTTCGGTGGCAGTTTGTGACGCCTGCCATCGGCAAAATTCGCCGATCTGCATTGCCGGTTCGAGCTGCGCACTGACGCCCTGGCACTCGGCGGAGTAAAAAGCCCCGAGATCCTCGAGCACCACGCCCGATGACCAACCGTCACAGATAAGATGATGTACCGACAAAAGAAGGCGGAATTCCTGGTCCGCAACCTGGAAGAGATGGATCCGGAGCAACGGGCCTTCGACAATATCGAACGGCATATCGACAACCGACTGGATCGACTCCGTCAGTTGCGTCTGGCGTTCGTCGACAGACACGGACGTGAGGTCGGTGAATGGTACGTCGATCTCCAACACCCGTTGAATTTCCTGATACGAGCCGTCGTCGGCAAAGGTCGAGCGTAACGCCTCGTGGCGCGCCACTGTCTGCTGGAGTGCAGACGTCATTGCCTCGACATTGACCGTACCCGTGAGCTTGAGAACCAGATTCTCGTTGAACGCCCGGGAACTGTTGTCATTGATCTGGGTCGCCAGCCACAACTCGATTTGTGCAGAAGTCAGCGGCTCGCGTTTGGCTTGCCCCGGAGCACCCCCGGCGAGAAAGTTGCCGGACTGCATGTCGTCGATGCTGGACTTGAATGCATCGATGCAAAACTCGATATCCTCGTCGGCATGCGCCGGTGTCACGAAAATCGCGCGGTGCTCCCAGATGTGCACCAGCTTTTGCCGGAGATAGTAGAAGTACAGGGCCGAGTACTGGTCTTCTTCGAGGAAGTTCAGGTACGACATCGATCCGCAATGCTCGAGCTGCAGCGGCGCACCTCTCAACTTGATGTAATCGTTGACCTCCTGAGCGAAATAATCGCCACGTTCCATGCAGGCTTGTTGCAACTCCGGTCCTTGTTCGTTCAGGTACCTGATGACCGCCCTGGCCGCAGCGATCGCCAACGGGTGACGCACGAAGGTGCCGGCGAAATAAGTCACACCAACTTCCGGTGCCGACTCGTCACCGTACTCCCAGCTGCCGCCATCCAGTGCGTCGAGGTACTTCGATTTGCCCGCCAACAGACCGATCGGCATGCCGCCGCCAATGATCTTACCGTATGTGCCCATGTCTGAATCAATGCCGTAAAATTCCTGCGCACCTCGCGGATGCAGGCGAAACCCGGTAATCACCTCATCGAAAACCAGTGCGACGTCGGCTGCCGTCGTCCACTCTCGCAACGCCTTCAGAAATTCGTGCGGTTGCAGGTCGGGATGGCGTGCCTGCACAGGTTCGACAATCACCGCAGCGATGTCGTTGGCATGCTGTTTCATGATCTCAATCGAATTCATGTCGCCGTAGTCGAGGACAATGACGTTTTCTACGGAGGCCCGCGGAATCCCCGGTGCAACAGGCAGTGTGCGGATGTTGTCCGCACGGTTCATCGGCCGCACCAGCACCTCGTCCATAATGCCGTGGTAATCATTGTCGAACATCACGATCTTATCGCGGCCGCTTACTGTTCGCGCCAGACGCATGGCAGCCATCACCGCCTCCGAACCGGTATTGCAGAACGCGACTCGCTCCATCTTCAAGAGCTCACATATGTCGGCTGCCGCCTGTCCGACGTACGGGGACTGCGGGCCGATCTCGACGCCGCATGACAACTGCTCGGTCAGCGCCTGCGTGATCCACTCGGGCGAATGCCCAAAGTATACCGAGCCGAAGCCCATGGTCATGTCGACGTACTCGTTGCCGTCTATGTCCCACAGGCGCGACCCCTTTGAGCGATCGGTGACGATAGGGTAGACCATCTCCTTCCATATCGACTTGAAACCGGCGACGGCACGTGGGTCGGCCAGTTGCGCCCGGTGCTTGGCGGTCAATTCCTTCGACTTCGACGTTTTTGCGGTATACGAATCGATCAACGAACTCAACGCCTTCTCCTGGACGTCGTCCAGTCCGGTCGTCGACTTGTCGACCGGCTTCCACGGACCGAATCGTTTTGGTTTTTCGGAAGCAGGTTCGTCCGGCTGCTTGACAGGCTTGTCGGCCGCAGCCGGGGCAGCAGCTTTTTCTGCCGACACGGGTGCCGGCGCAAATGCGTCGGGCGGCAGCGCTGCATCGATGAACTCTGCCAACGCCCTCGGCGTTGGGGTATCTTCGAGAAGCTGGCGAAAAGTGACGTCGACGCCAAACGTTTTCTTGAAGGTCATCGTCGCCTGAGTCAGGAACAGCGAATCGAACCCGAGTTCGAGGAAGGACGCATCGATTTCGATATCTTCGGGATCGAGGCCGCCGAGATCCTCCATCGTCGCCTTGAGTTGGTCGAGTATACGTTCTTTGCGCGATGCCGCAGGTGTAGCATCTGGCGTGGCAATTTCCTCTTCTGCTGGTGATAAAACCGGTCGTTCCACCGCCGCAGCGGGGGCGGGGATGGCGGTGTCCAGATAGATATCGCTGTCGCCGGCCGGTGCCGAACTGCCGACCGGCCGCGTACCCGGCGGCGGATCGATCCAGTGGCGCTTGCGTTCGAACGGATAGACAGGCAACGGCACCCGCCGCCGGCGTTCGCCGCTGTCGAACCCCTGCCAGTCGATGGCCGCGCCTTCGGCCCACAGGCGGCCGAGGGCATTTAGCATGTTGACGATGTCCGGATCACTGCTTTGGATGTGGCCGAGCGATGACAGCACAACCTGCTCGGACGAAGCCTGCAACCCGAGCCTGGCCAGTGAATACAAGGTGTTGCCCGGGCCGACCTCGAGCAGGATATCGTCGGCTTCCTCCGCCAGCACCTGACGTCCGTCATTGAAGCGCACTGTCTCCCGCATGTGCCGCCCCCAATACGCCGGGTCGACGGCCTGCTCCGGCGTGATCCAGGTGCCGGAGACGGAGGAGATGAATGGCACTTGCGGGGCCTGCAGCCCGATGTTACGGAAGGCGTCGGTAAACTCCTCCAGAACAGGGTCGACCATGGCCGAATGAAAGGCGTGCGACGTGTGCAGTTCGCGGCAGGCAATGTCGCGCTGCGCCAACTCGGCGGCAAATGATTCAACAGCTTTGTGCGGACCGGAGACGACGCAACTGTTCGGGGCGTTGACTGCAGCAATCGCCAGCTCGTCGGACAGCAACGGCTTCAGTTCGGCCTCCGGCAAGGTCACCGCCATCATGTCACCGCCGGGCAGGCTCTGCATCAACCGGCCGCGCACCGCCAGCAGCATCAGTGCGTCTTCGAGAGAAAAGACGCCGGCGAGACAGGCCGCCACGAATTCACCGATGCTGTGACCGATCATTTTTGCCGGGCGCACGCCCCAGGACATCCACAACTGGGCGAGTGCGTATTCAATGATAAAAATTGCCGGCTGGGCAATGACTGTTTGCCGGACGTTCTCGGCGGCGGCTTCAGCGGCGTCCGGACCCGGGAACATTATTTCGCGAATGTCCGACTTCAGCCTGGGTTCCAGCAGTTGGGCGCACTCGTCGATCGTATCGCGAAACACCGGTTCGCTGTCATAAAGCTGTCGCCCCATGTCCGGGTGCTGCGAGCCCTGGCCGGGAAACATGAAGGCCACGGCCCGGTCATGGCGGCGTGATTGCACCGTTGTAACGCGCTTCTTTTCGAGTGTCTCGAGCACCGCAGCAGCGTCACCCGCATCGCGACAGACCGCAAAGCGTCGTTGGGCAAATGTTCGACGCCCAACCCGCAGCGTGTAGGCAGCGTCGGCAAACCACCCGGCGTCCGCAACCGGTTCGCGGAACTGCTTTGCGAGTTCCACCGTGGCGGCATCAAGTGTACCGGTGTTTCGGGTCGAAAGCACAATCAGTTGCCAGTCACGCCGCGACGTCGTCGGCTCGGCATCCGGCGCTTGCTCGATCACGGCATGGGCATTGGTACCACCGACACCGAACGAACTGACACCGGCCAGGCGCAGTGGCCGGTCGGTTTGCCATTCGGTCAGTTTGTCGACGATATAGAAGGGTGTCGTCTCGATATTGAATTTCGGATTCGGTTTCTCGAAATTGATGCTCGGCGGGATGATGCCGTGCTTTATCGCCATCGCGCACTTGATCAACCCGGCAACGCCGGCGGCAGCATCGAGATGCCCGACGTTTGACTTGACCGACCCGAGGCCGCAAAACTGATTGCGCTCGGTTCCGGCGCGAAAGGCCTGGGTCAGTGCGGCCACTTCGATCGGATCTCCCAGTGGCGTCGCGGTGCCGTGCCCCTCGACGTAGGAAAACTCATCCGGTTCGACGCCTGCCATCGCGTGGGCCATGGCGATGACTTCTGCCTGGCCGCTGACGCTGGGCGCCATATATCCGACTTTGTCGGAACCGTCGTTGTTGATGGCGATGCCGCGAATCACAGCGATGATCGAGTCACCGTCCTCGACCGCTTCCGAATAGCGCTTGAGCAGAACCATGCCGGCGCCGTTGCTGAACAACGTGCCTTCCCCCCGTTCATCGTAGGGCCGGGTGTGGCCGTCGGGCGATGAGAAATGACCTTCGAAATAGCTGTAGCCGCGCTTCTGCGGCACCAGGATCGTCACACCGCCGGCCAGTGCCATGTCGCACTGGTAATTGAGCAGGCTCTGGCAGGCGTGATAGACCGCCACCAGCGAGGTGGAGCAGGCCGTCTGAATGCTCACACTCGGCCCCGTCAGGTTGAGCTTGTACGAGATGCGCGTCGGCAGGTAATCCATTTCGTTGCCAAGTTCTGTGACCAGATCGTCCACTGCCGGAATGGTGTCGCGGTTCGGCAGCAGGTTGTTCGGGTAATAATTATTGCGCGCCTTGCCGGCAAAGACGCCGATGCTGCCGGCATAGTTCTCCGGTACGTACCCGGCGTTCTCCAGGGTGTGCCAGGCAACTTCCATAATGACGCGATGCTGCGGATCATTGAGTTGCGCCTCACGCGGTGTCATGTCGAAGAAACCGGCATCGAAGCAGTCGGCATCGTCGAGCACCCCGCCGCGCCGCACGAAATTCGGATTGTCGCGGACTGCATCGGGATTGACGCCGGCCTCGGCAAGTTCTTCGTCGGTGAATGTCGTGATCGATTCACGCCCAGCCAGCAGGTTCGCCCAGAACGCATCGACGTTCTCGGATGTCGGCAAACGCCCTGCCAGGCCGATAATGGCGATACTTTCGAGGGCATCCAGGTTGTCGTTTTGATCACTCATTTGCGGCTGCGCGGGCGCTGTTGTGCCAGCACTTCGCGCTGGCGTCGGGCGCGTTCTCGGACGTCCCGGAATTGCGGCTGATCCCGTCGCGCGTCATCCAGGAATTCGGCCATTGCCCGGACTGTCGGGTACTGAAACGTTTTGGTAACGGGAAAGTCGGTGGCGAACGCCTCCTGCAGGCGGCTGTGTACCGACACGATGCGCAGGGAGTCCCCGCCCAGGTCGAAGAAGTTGTCATCGACGCCGACGCGATCGAGACGCAGGACTGTGGCCCAGACAAACGCGATACGCTTTTCAGTCTCCGTTTGTGGTCCGATGAACTCGAAATCTAACGCCGAACGCTGCCGGACAGCGGCCGCATGAACAGCACCCAACACCGCCTCCGGATTGCCTAGTTCCGTCGCGATCCGCGTCACCAATGCGGTCACCGCAAGACCTGTTGTGATAAACGTCGCGGTGGCAGAGGATTCTTGCGGGTCGGCGGAATCCTGCGGCACTGCAGCGCTTGACGGCTCGTAACGGACGCCGGCTGCGGTTGCTGCCGGAATGCTGTAAAGCCACTCGCTATCGCCGTCATTGCGGAACTCACCTGCGACAGCCTCGACGAAAGTACGCGCCGGCTCGTTGCGTTCAGTCGGTTTGAACGGCAGTTCCAAATGACTTAAACCGGCCGCCAGCGTCTGCTCACCGAGGTATGCAAGCATGCGATGCTCGACACCACGTCCGAGTGTCCGGCAGCTCATCAACAACGTGTCGATTACGATTGCGGACGCCGTCGAACGATAGATCATCGCGCCGACAAGCCCGTAATCACCAAAGCGGTCGCTGACGTCGACTACCACGATCGTTGATGCCGGTTCCGTCTGCACGGCCCGGATCTGAGCTGCATCGAAGCGATGTGTCGTGAAGTTGAACTGGTTTGTGCGCTGTGTCATCTGCGCCACCCGCTCGACATCCGCATCGGTCATCGGCCGGATAGTGGTCACCAGTTGCAGCCCCTGGAGAAAATCATCGATCGTCAGCGTTTGCCGACGCAGCCCGTGTCGCTGTTTTTCCGCCTGGTACATCGCGGTGCGCCGGCGATCTTCCGCGGTCGTTTCGAAGTGGTCGAAAATCCACAGATTATCGAGAAACTCCGGAAGCACTTCCGGGCTGTCCGGCAGGTTGATTGTCGTGACTTCTGGACAGCCGGCCTGGACCTCGGCGCATTCCACAGGATTGTCATCAACAAAAACAAAACTGTCCAGCCCCAACTGCAGTTCCGCTGCCAGCTCCGTTAGGTTTACAGACTTCGCGTTCCAGTTGATGCGGGTCGCAGCGATATGGTCACTGGCAAGCGGCATCTCCTGGCGCTCGAACACAGCATCGACGTCCGCCTGATGATTCTTGCTGCACAGGCACAGCAGTCTGCCGGCATCGTGCTGGGCGACCATAAAACTCTGGAGCTTACGCCGCGGTTCATCGATAACCACGCCATCGGGACCGTCTTCTCCACAGATGCCGGTCCACAAGGTATTGTCACAATCGAGGACGATTGCCTTCAACGGTGTGCGCGACGCATCGTAGACATGCCGCACAATCGCGGTGCCCAGCTCGGCAAAGAAAAGATCCGTGTACGGCACATGCCCGGCGTGCTCGGCGGCAGTGTCGTGAATTTGCGAGCTCCGCAATCGACGACAAAGTTGTTCGGCGACGATTGTGCGTACGCCGGCGAGTGGTGCCAGGGCCGCAGCGATCCGCTGCTCATCGTTTGTCTGCGGCTGCAGCGATGGACAGAGAACGACCAGCAACGGTGACGGGGCTGTTCTGGCTGCAGCAGTCATGGCAGCGATGAAATCGTCGACAGCGCCGGCCGTCTCACGCCAGTCGGCCAGGCGTACGAGCACGACGTTGAGCCCGCCACGGTTCGAGGCAAGCAGGCCGGAATCGGCGAGCAACTCCTGAAAGACCTGGTTATACCGCGCAAACGCGACGGTACCAGGCATATCCAACTCGGTTAGCCAGAAGTCGAGGACTTCGCCAACCGGTTCGGCAGTAAATGTCGCAGTGATCGCAATCGCACTCATGTCATCCCGGATCCCTTCGGGG
>CAJWLW010000243.1 GCA_913042885.1 uncultured Lentisphaeria bacterium
CCAGTAACAAGAATTCGCATGGTCACGTTACTGCGGTTCGTTCACTGTCTGTTCACATTGAGGTAATCGGCCGAGATCAGCGTCGAGCCGGGTACCGAAAAATCGTTTCGCCTGTCAGAGGCCGCCTCTTCGGTCGACACAATGTTGCGGCCGGCAGAGGCAGATGCAAAGCGCACCTTAAACGTGAAATCACCCGCTATCAAGGCAACTGCGAGATTCGTATCGATCGGCGAATCGAGGAAGAATTGGTACTCCACCTCCACACCGTCGTCGTGGGCCGGGATGGTTGCCACGCGTTCGGGCTGATCTTGGGGCAGCAGTTCGGTGCTCTGCCAGTTCGTGTCACCGACCGGCCGCCAGTCCAGCCGGCAGGTTGTCGGCAGCACCGGCAGCTCGACGTCGAGTCGCGTGTGATCCGGCAAACCATTGGCATCGTCACCGCTCGCGACGTCCACGCCGTACTGCTGCAAAGTGCCGTGCAGCACCGGCACCGTAACCTCGATTGCGAACGGCTGACCAGCCGGTGCGTCGATCTGTGCCGCCCCAGCGTACTCGATCACCGGCGTCGCTATGTCGCGGAAAAATGTGTCATAGCGCCCCGGCGCCAGCAGCCGATGGTAGTCGCCGGTGTGCGGGGTGTTGCCGCGATCGGTCCACACCGGCAGTGGTGGATTGACCGCGGCTGTCGCCCCGATAAACGCCTGGGTCGCGACGCTGGCGTACACCCAGTAGCCGGCGAACGGCTGCAGCTCGACATCCGTGGCCAGGCGCTGATATGACAAAGCACCGTTCTGGTCGTCCCGAACCACCGTGAACAGTACCGGTGCCAGAGCCTCATCGACCGGCAGAAAGCCGTAGCCATGCGAACCGATGAGATTCCAACCGGTATCGAGTGGCAACGCATCACTGGTTGCCGGCGTGCCGTAGACTGTCCGTGTCGTTGCTGCTGCATAGTGAACCCAGTATGCGACACCGGCCACGATGGTGTCGGGATTGACATAGCTGTTCGTCGCCGCGTCATAGGCCAGGACGTCGCTGGCGTCCGGAAACACGTCGGACGGCGCCGCGGAAACCGGTGTGACCGGCAGAGACGCCAGGTTCCAGCCGGCGTTCAGTGGCAATCTCACCGCCACCGGACCGTCGCCTGAGATGCCGACATGCACCGTTGCCGACAGCGGTTCTGCGGAGTCCGCGGAAGTGACGAAGCCGCGCACGCCGCCGTGCACCAGTCGTGCATACTCCAGCATTGCGGCACGGTTGTTGTGGGCGGCGCCGGCCCAGAAATTTTCGATTGTCCCGTAGTCCGGCGCCTTGGTGGACGAGAACTCGATGGTCGTCTCGATGCAGCCGTGAAATCGATAGTTCCAATCGGCCATTTCGCCGTTGATTGCGAACCATGCGCGGCCGTTGATAATGCCGTTCTCCCAGTCGCCGGTATTGACTGCGGCCATTGTCGGGTTCAGTGCGGTGTAGGCAAAACACAGTTCCCGGGCGAGCGGCGTCTCAGGAAACATCTCCGCTGCATTCAGGTGATCGTGTGCGTGCCCCCATGGGTAGACAATGCCGACGGCGCCGCTGTGCAGGCCGGCGGACAGCACGAAGTTGCGGGCTGCGGTCCAGTCCATGACCGCCACCGTCTCCGGCTGCAACGGCGGTTCGGTACCGGCTGGATGTGTCGGGCTGGGAAAGTTGCGATTGAGGTCGTAGCCGGCAGTGTTGTAACGGTTGTGGGCGACGTATCCGTCCGGATTCATGATCGGCAGCACATGAATGTCGGTGCCGTCCACCAGTGCCGTGACGCCCGGGTCCGTACCATAAGAGGTGAGCAGGTGCTCAATGAACCGCATCGCCATTTCCTGCCCGATGGCTTCGTTGCCGTGCATGTTGGCGACGTACTTAAATTCCGGCTCAAACTCCTCGACCAGCGGGTTGTCGGTGATTTGCATCACCAGAATGGGCCGGGCAAGTATCGAAGTACCGATCTGGTATAGGCGGCAGAGGTTCGGAAACTGCTGGGCCCAAGTCTGCAGATCCGCTTCTATGTCCTCAAGCGCAGGATAGCCGCTGGCCCGCAGTTGCCGCGGGACACTGTCGCAGGTGAAGCCACGGGCCGTTAATTCGGCAATAGCGGCGTCTGAGGCATCGGCGTGAAAACAGTCGGCGATACGGTTGACGACATTGAGGTTCGGGATATTGACAGGCACCGTTTGGCCGGGGGGGAGGCGAAACGTAATTGCGCGATAGTCGGTGCCATGCAGCAGCGCGGCAGTGACGACGAACGTCGTCACGATTGGCAGTGGGGACATCACAGGATGACAGTCCTGGTGCGTTCAGACAAAGAGACAAACCGCAGTGATGTTATCGGCACCACTGTTCGTGAGGGAAACATTGACGAGATTATACACACTTTGAGTTGCCGCGTCGCCGGCATTGAGCTGCTCCGAGATCAGCTCGGTGTCGATATACGATGACACGCCGTCACTGCAGAAGAGATAACGATCGCCCTTGGCGATGGTGTGCTCACAGAATTCGATGCGCAGGTGTTCGAACGTCCCCAGGCAGTTGGTCAGAGTTTGCGCCAGCGGGTGGGCTTCTGCCTCTTCGGCGGTCATCCCGCCGCTCTCGATCATCTCGTTCATCCAGTTGTGATCGGAGGTGAGCAGGCGGATGGTCCCGTTGCGCATGCGGTAGCAGCGGCTGTCGCCGATCTGGGCGATGATCAGCTTGTTCCGCCAGACAATCCCGATAGTGGCGGTGGTGCCCATTTTCCAGCGGATATTGAGCTTCTGGTTAATGGCGTAGATTTGCTGATTGGCGTTGGCAAGTCCCTGGTCGAGGAAGCCGCGCACGCTGCTCTTGTTCTTGAACTGGGCATGGCCGTTCTTGTTCCAGCTCGCTATCAGCGACCGAGTTGCCAGGTAGCTGGCGATCTCGCCGCCCTCGTGACCGCCCATGCCGTCGGCAACCCCGAGCAGTATAGCGTTGTCCCACGGATTGCGGATGCAGATGTAGGTGTCCTCGTTGTGTTTGCGCACCCGGCCGACATGAGTGTCGGCAGCGATCGTGCAATGTTCGAGGAGTGGATTAGGCTTCTCTTTCAGCCCCAGCAAATTGCGCAGGATGGACATGGAAAGCGCGTGTTTCAGTGTGCTTTTGTTCAAGGGGGTAAAATATCGGATTTCGGCTGAATTTCCAGCAGGCCATTACGTCAAAACTCCATGACCCCGTCATCCTGCGGGATGACGGTGGGTTGGGGACGTGATTCTCGCCGGCAAACTCTGTCCCAAAGTGTCAGTGGCGAGTGACACGCTACCGCGAGAGGCATCCCATTCCGGGTAGCGTGCATTCCCGAACACACGAGTGTTCGGGAACGGATGAAGCTGCCCATGCGTACCGTGAACCAGGAGCGCAGAGGTATCGTGGTACTTTTGTTGCTTGGTGCTGCGGGCCGGTAAAGCTATTTTACACTGCGAATCTATGGATTATAGTAATAGCTTCGTTGTGAATCAGGGAGTGGTGTGCTCAACCACTGTGACCATAAAACCGACGAGATCGAATCCATGAACAACACGCCAGCCGAACAAGTACGCAATTTCACCATCGCCGGTCACGCCGGTTCCGGTAAGACCGCCCTGTCTGACCTCATCCTGTTCAAGTCGGGTGCTGTAGCCCGCCTTGGCAGCGTTGACCAGAAGACCAGTGTGTCCGATTACCGTCCCGAAGAGCAGGAGAAAGGGTGCAGCCTCTATGCCTCGCCGATGACCTGCGAATGGAATGACACGCGCCTCTTTTTCATCGATACCCCGGGTAATGCGGATTTCTTTGGCGACGCGGTAGCGGCCTTGAACATCTGTGACATGGCACTGGTCGTGGTTGACGGTGTCGGTGGCGTTGAGATCGGTACCACGCGCTCCTGGCGTGTCTGCCGCCAGCACAACATTCCGCGCGCTATCCTGATCAACAGTCTCGATCGCGAGAACAGCGATTTTAACCGTGTCCTGGAATCCGTTCAGGAAGCCTACGGCCGCACAGCCTGTGTCCCGATGACTATCCCGGTGGGCGCGGAAGCAAATTTCAGCAAGGTCGTGAGTGTCCTGGGTTCCGACGATATTCCCGACGAGCTAGCCGATGAGGTGAAGGCGTACAAGAGCCAGTTGACGGATACGGCTGCGGAGTCGGACGAAGAACTGATGATGCGCTACCTCGAAGGAGAGGAGCTTACCGAAGAGGAAATCGTTGCCGGCCTGCATTCCGCCATCATCAGCGGTGATCTTATTCCTGTATTCGCGGGCAGTGTCGGTGAGGACATCGGTATCGAAGAGTTGCTCAACGGCCTTGTGAGCCTGGGACCCAATCCGCTTGTTCGCGGGTCAATACCGACCAACAACGGTGACCTGGAGATTACCACTGAGGGTAGCGGCCACGCTTTTGTCTTCAAGTCACTGATCGACCCGTTCGTTGGCCAGCTCAACATGTTCCGCGTCTATTCCGGCACGTTCACGGCGGATTCGGAACTGCGCAACGTTACGCAGGGCGAGAAAGACCGCATCGGCGGGCTTCTGGCGGTCAACGGCAAGGACCAGGAACCGATTGACAGCGCCGGCCCCGGTGATATCATCGCCATCGCCAAGCTCAAGAACACCAAGATCAACGACACCGTCAACACAGATGGCAGTGAGGCGCAGTTTCTGCCGATCGTCTTTCCGAAGCCGACGATGTCCTACGCCTGCTATGCCGTGAAAAAGGGTGAGGAAGACAAAATCACCACCGGCTTGTTGAAGCTCTCGGAGGAAGATCCGACGGCCCAGATACGTCGTGACGCCGAGACCCATGAGATCCTGCTCGACGGCCTGGGTGACCAGCATCTGTCGATTATTGTCGGCCGACTCAAGGCGAACTACAAGGTCGACGTCGAACTGCGCACGCCGAAAGTGCCCTACCGTGAGGCGGTCACGGGTAACGGCAAGGCTGTTTACCGGCACAAGAAGCAGACCGGTGGTCACGGGCAGTTCGCGGAAGTGCATCTGCGCGTAGAAGTGACCGAGGAAGAGTTCGAATTCGTCAACGAAGTTGTCGGCGGTAACATTCCGCGAAACTTCATTCCTGCCGTCGAGAAGGGCGTACGTGCCGCCATGGAGCGCGGACCGCTGGCCAACTGCCGCGTCATTGGCATCCGTTCCGTTGTATATGACGGCAAGCACCACCCGGTCGATTCCTCCGACATGGCGTTCCAGATCGCCTCACGCAGCGCCTTTCGCGAAGCTATGCGGAGTGCTACACCGATTCTCCTCGAGCCGATCCAGACGGTTCGCGTCACGGTGCCGGACGAGTACATGGGTGATATCCACGGCGACCTGAATCACCGCCGCGGTCGCATCCTCGGCATGGAAATGGAGGAAGGTCTGCAGGTCGTGCAAGCCGAAGTGCCGCTGTCCGAGATGTTCAGTTACTCGACGCAGTTGCGATCATTGACTCAGGGGCGCGGTTCCTTCGACATGGAGTTCGCTCGCTACGAGCGGGTGCCGGCCAACATTGCCAAGGACATCCAAGACAAGGCTGCCAAAGAAGCGGAAGACGAATAATGGCTGACATCGATTTCGAACGATACATCGAGCAAGCCGGGGAGTTGAAGACGTTTTTTGAGCCGGGCGAAAAGATCACGGGCCGGATCACCGCGATCACCGACAACACAGTGTTCGTCGATATCCACGCCAAGAGTGAGGGCCTGATTGACCGCGTGCAGCTGGAGAAAGACGGCGAACTGAAATACGCCGAAGGCGACGAGATCGAAGCCTTTTTCGTGCACTCTCGCGGCGGCGAGCTGCACCTGACCGTGGAGATCCTGGGCCGCACTGCCGACGACGACGCATTGTTCGACGCGTACGAAGCGCAGATTCCTATCGAGGGTCGTGTCGAATCGGAACGCAACGGCGGATTTGAGGTGAAGGTCGGCAAAAAGACCGCCTTCTGCCCGTTCTCGCAGATCGACCTCTATGGTGTCCGCGACAAGAACATTTATCTCGGTGAGAAATTCTCATTCCTGATTACCGAATGCACGGATCGCAATCTCGTGGTTTCCCGCCGGCGCCTGCTGGAGCAGGAGCAGGAAAAGGGGCGTGAGCAGCTCCAGGGTGAATTGGTTGAAGGCGCTGTCGTCGAGGGCACGGTCCGCAATATCCGGGATTTCGGCGTCTTCGTCGACATCGGCGGCGTCGAAGGACTGGTGCCGATGGGCGAGTTGGCGTGGAACCGCGTTGAAAACGCCGAAGACGTCGTCTCCATCGGCCAGAAGGTTCAGGTCTATGTAAACAAGATCGACTGGGCCGCTGACCGCATTTCGCTGAGCTTGCGCCGTGTCCTCGGCGATCCCTGGGACGACGTCGTCGACAAGTATCACGAGACCAAATGCTACAACGGCGTAGTCACGCGGCTGATGGATTTCGGTGCGTTTGTGCAGCTCGAACCAGGTATCGAAGGCCTTGTGCATATCTCGAAGCTTGGCGCCGGTAAACGCCTTAACCACGCCCGGGAAGTTCTCGAAGAGGGCCAGGAGATCGAGGTCTACATCGAGACTATGGATCTTAAGCGCCGCCGCATCGGACTGACGCTGGAGAATCCGCAGGTGGGCCGCACGATGTCGGTTGGTGAAGAGACGCTGACGATCGGCCAGATGCGCCCCGGCAAGGTCGAGGATATCAAGCAGTTCGGCATATTTGTCAGCTTGTCGCCTACCCAGACCGGGCTTGTGCATGTCAGCAAGATTCCGTTCAAGGGCGGCCAGGGCAATCGCATGAAGGAAATGTGGGACACCTACCCGCCCGGTTCCGAGGTGCAGGTCATCATCGAACAGGTCCAGGGTGGGCGTATTTCTCTGGCCTTGCCCGGGGCGCAAACCGAAGACGACGAAGACTATAAAGAATACCTCAAGGACAAGGGCGAGTTCGACAGCAGCGATTTTGGCGGTCTCGGCAACGCCTTTGACGGTCTTGAGCTTTAACGCGTCACATCGCGAGCCGCCGCCAGAATCGCTCCGCCTCTGGCCACCTTCCCAGAAGACCCGTGAATGGATGGCGGTCCTGAGCTCCGCCGCCATCCCCTACCAGACCAAGGTCGAAGACGGCCGCACCTGCATCATTGTGGCGGCCGATCGACGTGACGACGTCCTGGCACTGCTCGGTGAGTTCGAAGAGGAAAGCGTCGACTGGCCGCCACAGCTGGTCGAGGAGGAGGGCGAGGGCCAGCTCGGCATGATGCTGAGCATCCTTGTCTGCCTGGCCCTGATGATTTTTTTCTTTGTCACCGGGTCGTATGATGCATCGGATCCGTGGTTCATCAATGGCCGGGCCGATTCCGACCTGATCAGCAACGGCCAATACTGGCGACTGGTGACGGCGCTCACCCTCCATGCCGATTTCGGGCATATGCTCGGCAACGTTGCCTGCAGCCTCTTCCTCGGTGCAACGATCTGCCGCTACCTCGGCTACGGTACCGGGTGGCTGCTGATCCTGGTCACCGGTATCGGCGGCAACCTGATCACTGCGCTGACGGCGGA
>CAJWLW010000244.1 GCA_913042885.1 uncultured Lentisphaeria bacterium
CCGATCGCGGTGTCGGTGTACTCGTGCTGGAGAACAGCTTCGATCTGCCGTACATGAAGCCGACGCTGCGTGGTATCGGCATCCGTGCCGCCGATTCGCGGATCGGCGAATAAGCGCGTCAACCGGCAGCGGCACACCCGCTTGTGGGGACAAAAAAAGATCAAGAGGGGAATAGCCGAAAAAAGCATGATTCCCCGGGATCCCTGATTTCTGCATCCGCGCATCCAGCATCCGGTATCCAGCAATCTGGAGTGGAATGCTTCATGCGGTTGAATCAGCCACTGGAGTCGCCGTATTTCGTGCCGACCAGTCGAGCCGAAGCTCGCACATGCACATCATACGGAATCCACATCTTAAAGCTCTAACAGCGGTGCTGGTGTCTGTTCGTCGCTTTTCCTGCCCGCCTTATATATGCGGGCGCGTCACTTCGCCTCTAATTGCACAAGGTATAATCCGATGACAAGCGACCAACAGAACCAGGTTGGGCTCAAGAGCCATATCGAGGTGCTGGAAAAGATCGATACCGTTCTTCAGGAGCGCGACGCCAGCTTGCTGAATTTGGAGAATTCGAATCCGCTCGGCGTTGCACTGATTTTCCTCGACGGGCAGTTCATCAGGGCCAACGAAACCTTGTGTGCGATGCTCGGCTTTACTGAACTCGAACTCCTGGCCACGACTTTGGGTGACATCACCTGTCCGGAAGATCAAGGCAAGGACGATGAGAAACTGGCAAATCTCAAGACGCGTGACATTCGTTCGTACCAGGTAGAGAAGCGGCTCATTCACAAAGCGGGCACCGTTCTGCGCGCCCTGGTGGAGGTGTTGCTGGTGCCTGGTGCCGACAACCAGCCCTACGCGCTGCTGCTGCAGATCCAGGACATCGATGCCGCTAAGCGGCTGCAGGAGCAGTCTCGCCACGCCCAGAAGATGGAGTCTCTCGGGCGATTCGCCGGTTGTGTCGAACACGATTTGAATAATGCCCTGACGGCCATCCTTGGATTTTCACAGCTCCTGGAAGCAGATCTCAAAACCGATGCCCAACTGCAATCCTTTGCCGGGGAAATCACCCACTCCGCCAATCGTGCCGTCGAATTTACTGATCAACTCAAAGTGTTCAGCAATCTTGATGACTCGGAACTTGCCGTTTACAATCTCAACCAGATCGTCACCGATCTCGACGGCATGCTGCGCCGCCTGATCGGCGAAAACGTGTCGCTCGATGTGATTACTGACTGCAAGACTGGATCACTGGCCTGTGACCGTGGCCAGCTCGAGCAGGTGATCGTCAACCTCGTCGTCAATGCCTATGATGCCATAGCCGAAGGCGGCCAGATCACGTTGACGACGGAGAACGTTGACCGGCCGACGGACGCCGGAGACAACGAGCCTTTCGTGCGTTTGTCGGTGAGCGATACCGGTACCGGCATGAACGATGTAACGCTTCTGCAAATCTTCGACCCGTCTTTCACGACGAAGGATCGCGGGAAGGGAACCGGGCTCGGACTGTATACGGCGAAGCAAATCATCGAGCAGTTCAGCGGCACGATCGAAGTGGAAAGTGAGCTTGACTTTGGCACGACCTTCAGGATTGATTTTCCCCGGGCTCGGAACGTCGATGAAATCAGCCCCAATCCGACCGACCAGGGGACAATCACGACCGGCAACGAAACGATTCTGCTTGTCGAGGACGAAAGCGACGTCCGCCACTATGTCGCACGCATCCTGATGCGCCACGGCTATACCGTCGTCGAGGCGGCGGACGGTGTCGAAGCATTGGGCATTGTGCAGGACGGTAAGGAAGCAATTGAGATGATTCTCACCGATTACACCATGCCGCGAATGAACGGCGACGAGCTCGTCGGGCATGCTGTCGAAGATCAGCCGGACTTGAAGATTCTGTACATGTCCGGCTGCACCGACGAGAACGGTTTGGCCCTCAGCAATCTGAAGCCCGAAGGTTCGCCGCTGCTCAAGAAACCGTTTTCACCGCAGAAGTTGATGTGCACCGTGCGCGGGTTGCTGGATGCGCCCTGACAACTCGTGGCCGAATACGGCAGGGTCGAGAAAGGGGATTGACTGTTGGTTTTTGATTTTGTTCATCTAATATCTTGTTGCCAATAATTGATGCCGCGCACCTCCCGCCTTTCTTCTGTTCTCTTCTCAGCGCCAGGGTTCACGTATGTGGTCGACGATGATCTGCGTCTTGGTATTTATAATAATTATATCGGTACCGGCTTTCAGCCGTTTGTAGCCTTTTGGCAAGTGGGACAACTGGCGTTCGAGTTTACCCGGCAGCGATCGGGTTCTGGCTTTTTTCGGCACGACGTAGCCCCTCTTGACTTGGCGCTCGATTTCCAGAGGCAGCGGTTCCCACGCCAACGTGATCGGCAGGGATGTGGCGCGGTCGCGAATGTAGAACAGCCGAATCGTTTCGGCATCTTCGGGCGTGAACCGCACATGGACGTCGCGAATCTCGATGCCGGCAAGCTCGGCCGGCGTCGGATTGCGCTTGATCGGCTGCAGCACGGCGCAGCCGGGGGTCAGCATGCTGATCACCAGGAACAGTGCGGCAGCTTTACCTGCGCCCCTCAAATGCCTACCTCGTAGATGACATCCGTGATCTCGCGGGTTCGTTTGTGGATGATGACAATGGTCGTATCGATCCGCTTCCGCACGTAGCCACGCGGCAATTCCGATAACTGCTCCTCGAGTGACAGTGGCAGGAGCATGCCCCGGATGTCCGGCGACAGATAGCCCGGTCGACTGATTCGTTTCACCGGCGCCGGCGGTCGGCTCATGTCGAACTCGGCTGTGTTGTTGCGCATGTAGTGCATGCGGATCCGGACGATGTCCTGTGGCGTGAATTTCGGCCTGAGCTCGGGTTTGTCGCGTTCCCAGCCGATCGTCAGACAGCCGCTCAGGAGGACGACATTGCTGCAGCACAGGAGAACGACAAGGGGGCTGGAACAGCGCTTCAACAAGTTACATCCTTTCCTTCAGTGCCGAAAATAGCCAGACGCTCTTCGGCTGTTGTGCCCTTGGTGGTTTCCGGGTAGTAATGAAACTGCAGCGCCCGCCGGTGCATGTCTGTATGATTGTGTGGTGTGCCGTGCGGCAGCAGGCCGGAGAAGAACAGGCAGCCGCCGACAGGTAGCGGCACAGCAGCTACCGCATGTTCCGAGTCGTGAATTCGATAGGCATCCTTGTCACAGATCTGCCAGTCGCGCCGCTGAAAGTGAAGGACCGGCCCGAGCCGGTGCCCGCCGGATAACACACGCATGCAGCCATTTTCTATAGTGGCCTCGTCGAGGGCGATCCAGATAGCGACCACGGGGGTATCGGTCGGGATGTTGAAGTAGGCGCAATCCTGATGCCACGGCTTCTCACGACCTTTCAGTGGCGGTTTGCTCAGGGCCATGTCCTGGAACATGTGCGGCTTGCCGCCGATCAATCGCGAGACGACACCGAGGACGTCAGGATCGAAAGCGATATCGTGCAGACGCGGCTCGGAATCGACGAAAAACGCCAGTTTACGCAGGGCGAGGCGGCGCTCGGCAACGGTGAGTTCTTCGATGCGGTCGGCAACGGCGGCTTCAAACTGGCAGCCCTTGTAGTCGGGCACATTGCCGGCAGCAAGCCGTTCCCATCCGTCGATGGCGGCGGCGATTCGGGCTGGGCTGAAGACGGATTTTACGGCTATGAAACCGCGCCTGTGAAAGGCTTTGATCTGCGCTTCGTCGATGCTTGCAAGATCCGCCAAAGGCGTCACCACTTGGTCATGGTCGTACAAGTCCGGCGCATGCATTTCCGTACCCGCGAGATCGGCGACGCCGGCCGCGGTGGAATTGGCGAATTGCAATTCGATTTCTGAAGCCGCACTCACGAAGTTGTCGGCTTCCGGGCAGCACCGATTTCCAGGATACGCGAATCCGGCAGGCGCGCCAGTGGGGAATAGGCGGGGTGCTCGGGGCCGAGGGTCTGGTATTTGTCGTTGTGCTTCGTGTTGTAGCAGCAGACCAACGTCCAGCGGGCGTTTTCGGAGCGGTTGCGATCGGAGCGGTGCAGCAGGTTGCAATGGAAGAACAGCCCGTCTCCAGGCTCGAGCTCCACGTAGACGACCTGCAGTTTGTAGAAGTCGATCAGGGCCTGGACCTTTTCCATGTCGGCACCGCTCTGGTCACCGACCGTGCCGTGCTCGATTCGGCCGCATTTGTGTGATCCCCGCAGCACCTGCAGGCAGCCGTTGTCGCGGTTGGCACGATCGACTGCGACAGCAACGCTGATCATGTCGGGAAACATCACATGCTGGTACTCATACCAGTACCCGAAGTCCTGATGCCATTCCCAGGCACCGCCGATCCGTGGTTCTTTGAGCATCATCTTGTGGTGGAAATGGTAGACCTCGTCGCTCATCAGCTGTTCAGCAGCGGCGACCATACGCTCGTTGGCGGCAAAGGCGCTGTAGATGTTGTCCGAGATGTCATTGTCCAGCATCACTTTGCTGGCAACTCCTTCCGCGTCCAGGCGTTGGGACGACTCGCCCATCGCCGTATCGACGATCGCCATCTCATGCAGGATCCCGATCTGTTCACCAGAGAAAAACTGGCGCAGGATGATGTAGCCGTCTGCTTCAAATGCAGCGGCTTGCTCAGCTGTAAGAATGGGAGAATTGTTGTTCATAGGAGATACTTTAGGCTGTTTTAGATACACCGCAAGTCATAGAAAGCCATAGCAACTGCAGCTTTCCCGAGCCATTGACACGGAGTAGGATCGCTACTTGATCGGATGCAGGCCAGAAAAATGAGATGGCTGATTGCCGCCGCATCCCATCTTCTATTCCTACTCTGCTCTTCCCCCGGCCTGATCCTACCCAATCCCAAAAAAGATCATTGCTCGATTTGGGGTAGGCTGATTGCACAGTAAATTTGTCCGCACATTAACCGGGGCTGCCGAATGACAAGACACGAACAATATGAACGGGATGGCTTCATCCCGTGTATCGATGTGTTGACTGCCGAGGAGACAGCGCAACTGCGGATCGACTTCGATGCGCTCGAGGCGGAGATGGGCAAGGAAGTCTCGCAGATCGGCATTATCAGCCAGGAGCATGAGGTCGAGTTCCTGTGGCGGTTGGCGACGCATCCGAAGATCCTTGATGCGGTCGTGAGCGTCTATGGCGAAGATTTGATGATGATCGGTACCCACGTGTTCTGCAAATACTCGGCCGAGGCCGTGGGAAAGGCTGCCTATGTCGCCTGGCACCAGGATGTTACATACTGGGGGTTGCGGCCGCCTAAAGCAATTTCGGTGTGGTTGGCGATCGATGATGTCGATGAAGAAAACGGCGCAATGCTGGTTATCCCGTGCACCCACACGCAAACCTATGAGCACGGCAAGAGCGATGACGATGAGAATCTGCTGTCGGTCAATCAGGCGATAGACGATGGTGCCCTCGATGTCGACACAGCCGTGCCGATCATCCTGAAGGCCGGGCAACTCTCACTGCACGATGGATTGCTGGTGCATGGATCGCGCCCGAATCATTCCGGCCGCCGCCGGGCCGGATTGACGATTCGCTACACAACTCCTGATGTCGTGCCGGTCCCGGACTCCAATAAGCGGGTGCATTGGCAGCCTGTCCTGGTGCGTGGCGAAGATCGCTACGGGAACTGGCCGCTGAAATCGGCACCGGTGTTCAATTGAAGAAGTTGCACGGAAAGGCCTCCAGCCCGCAGATGCGATTCTGGACCCAGTAACTCACCTACGACATCGGCCACTACCGCCCTTCAAGCTTCGACATTGCTGATAGTTTCAGGGGAAGATCCGGTGAAAAAGGTTTGGATCCTTGATCAGCCGATTGTCGATGATTCTGCGGTCGTCCCACACGAAGCCCGCCAACATCGCCGGGATGTAGGTGGCCAGTGTGGGCGCGACAAGTGCCGCGGCATACAGGCACAAGCCGATAGGCGAGGCATCGAGGCGCTGGTCAGTAGCGTCTCGAGAGTCTGCGGCTTTGGGCATGAACAACGGTTGCCGGACGTTCGCGTGACGTGGTAGGCGCTGTTTTGCGTTGTACTTTACGACACAACACGGATGAATCGATCCGATCCCGAAAAGGTTTGCCCGAGGAAATATGAACGTTACCAGCATGCGAGCCGTCGACCGCTGGCTCGGTGTGCCCGTGTGTGCCGCCCTGAGCCTGATTGCCCGGTTTACCCGATATTCGCACGCCACTGCTGCGCGTACACCCCGACGCCTGCTGTTCGTCAAACTGGCTGAGCAGGGCTCGACGGTGCTGGCGCACGCGGCGATCAGCCGTGCCGTCGAACTGGTCGGTGCCGAAAATGTTTATTTTCTTTGCTTCGAGGAAAACCGCTTTATCCTCGACACCATGGACCTCATTCCTGCCGAGAATATCGTCACGGTGCGCCACACCTCCCTTCTGACCGCTTGTATCGACGGGATCGGCGTGGTCCGGCGCCTGCGCCGCTGCCGCTTCGATGCCGCGATCGACCTGGAATTCTTTGCCCGCGCCACTGCCGCCATCACATTTCTCTGCGGAGCTCGCGTGCGTGTCGGTTTTCACGGCTTCGGCGGTGACGGCCCGTACCGCGGCAATCTGATGACGCACCGGCTCATCTTCAACCCCCACCTGCACACGACGGAGACCTTCCTGTCGATGGTCGAAGCGTCCCGGGTCCCCCACACCGACCTGCCGCATTTCGCTTATGTGCCGACTGAGACCAAAGTGGAGATGCCGCAATTCCGGCCCGCAGCAGAAGAGGTCGAGGCGATCGACCGGATTCTACGCGATCATTGCGGTGATCGCAACTGCCGGCCTTTGGTCCTGCTGAACGCCAATTGTAGCGACATATTGCCGCTGCGGCGTTGGCCGGAACAACGCTATTGCGAGCTGGCCGAAAAATTGCTCGACCGTTTTCCTGATCTGCACGTTGCCTTTACCGGGGCTCCCGATGAACAGGCGGCAACAGATACATTGGCGGCCAGTGTCGATGCGGACCGTTGTTTCAGTGTCGCTGGGCAAACGTCGTTGCGCCAGCTCATGACCTTATACTCGATCGCCGATGTGCTGGTCACCAACGACAGCGGCCCGGCGCATTTTGCCGCGCTGACCGAGATCGATGTCATCACTTTGTTCGGACCGGAGCATCCGAAACTGTTCGGCGCGCGCGGCCCTCGCAGCCACATTTTCTGGGAGGGCATCGCCTGCAGCCCGTGTGTCAATGCCTACAACAACCGGACGTCGCCGTGCCACAACAACGTGTGTCTGCAACGAATCGATGTCGATCGTGTTTTCGACAAAGTCTGCGAGATCCTGGCGCGGCGTGTATGAAATGCTTGGAGCGTCTGAGCCGCCGCCGTCAGGCGGGACATCAGTCTACTGGCCGGAGACGTCTTTGAAGAGTTCCATATTGTTTTCGAGACTGTATTTCAGTGCCATGAACTCGGACGCCGCGACGAGGAAGCGAGTGCCCTGGTCATAGCGTTTTTTCATCCCA
>CAJWLW010000245.1 GCA_913042885.1 uncultured Lentisphaeria bacterium
GGCCAGGATTCGAACTGGTCGACGACCAACATTCCGTTCATGGAGAAGCTGCGCAAGTACATGATGAACTGGCGCAATCTGGAAGCAACGAAACACCACGAGTACGTCACCGAAGCACAGGCGTATTTTAAGCACGCACAGGCGTAACCCAGTCAATGGCATATAGCTGATGGCATTCGGACACGACAAGGAAATTCAGGAATACAGAAACCTGATGCAGCCGCCCGACACGTTCGAGGACGGCTTCAACTGGAAGACTGTCCTGGGTGCTGTCTTCCTGGGATTCATAATGATGCCGGGTTCCATGTACCTGGCGTTGGTCGTAGGGACAGGCGGCAGCATCACCGAGGCGGCCCGCTGGGTGACGATCATTCTGTTCGCAGAGGTCGCCCGCCGTTCGTTCAAAGACTTGCGCATGCAGGAGGTTTATATCCTGTATTACATGGCGGGCCTGGCGCTGTCATCGCATTTCCAGGGACAGGGGCTGCTGTGGAATCAGTATCTGGTGCAGTCGGACTACGCCCATGCCATGGGTATCGCGCAAGACATCCCGACCTGGATTGCGCCATCCGCCGCGACGATCCAGGCAGAGGGCGCCAATTTTTTCACCGCCTCCTGGCTGCCGGCGATCCTCATGGTGGCGTTTATCATGATCATCACCAAGATCGATCAGTTCGGGCTCGGCTACGCCTTTTACCGCATCACCAACGACATCGAGGAGTTGCCGTTTCCGATGGCGCCGGTATCGGCCTCCGGGATCACGGCGCTGGCGAATACGCGCGACACAGCGCAAAGCTGGCGATGGCGATGTTTCTCGATCGGCGGAGTGCTCGGATTGCTGTTCGGATTCATGTACATAGGCATTCCCGCAATCACCGGAGCGTTCCTGACCCAGCCGATCCAATTGATCCCGATTCCATGGGTAGACTTCACCAAGTCCTTGAGCGGCACGCTCGAGGCGACGCCGTTCAACATCACCTTCGACCTGGGGCTGGTGCTGGTCGGTATGGTGCTGCCGTTCTGGGCCGTGATCGGCGGCGTCGTCGGTATCATCATCACGTGCATCGCAAATCCAATGCTGTACGATGCCGGGATCCTGTCGAACTGGCGGCCGCAGATGGATGTGGTCGACACGATCTTCATCAACAACATCGATTTTTACCTGTCCTTCGGCATCGGCCTGACGGTAGCGATCACGCTGGTCAGTTGCCTGGAGATTCTCAAACCGCTGTTGCAGGCAATCATCGGTCAGAAGGCGGCGGACGGCAAAGCACGAGTATCGTTCGGCAGCCGGGCACGGGGGGGCTGGCGACGGCTGGTCACGAACAACGTCGAGCGCGGCGATTTTTCCGTGTTCATCGCAATCGGCCTCTATATCCTCAGCAGCCTGTCCTGGATCGGTCTTTCCTGCTGGCTTATTCCCAACTTCGCTGAACCGCGGGTGCTGATCTTCTTCCTCGTGTACGCTTTCGTCTACACGCCGATCACGGCGTACGCGACCGCCAAGATCGAGGGACTCGTGGGTCAGGCAATCAGCATACCGATGGTCAAGGAAGCAACCTTCATCCTCAGCGGCTATCGAGGTGTCGAGATCTGGTTTACGCCGGCGCCGCTGCACGATTACGGCCGGGCGACAGTTGAATTCCGGATTCTCGAACTGACCGGTACCCGGGTGATGAGCCAGATCAAGACACAGCTGGTGACTATTCCGATCGTGATTGTTTCTACGGTGATTTTCTCACAGTTGATGTGGCAGATGGCTCCGGTACCGTCGGAGGCGTATCCCTTTGCCCAGAAGATGTGGGATCTGCAGGCCAAGAGCCAGTGCCTTATGTACAGTGCCACGGTGGAGGGCGGCTCGCTGTTCATGGAGGCGTGGAAGTGGGACTATTTCTTTGTCGGCATGGGTTCAGGCGTCGCGGCTTTTGTGTTTCTGGCAGCGCTGGGGCTGCCGACGCTGCTGGTTTTCGGTGTTGTCCGCGGTCTGGGCCAGGGGACGCCGGCGGCGATTCTTCTGGAATTGCTGGGCGCCATGCTAGGGCGCTATTACTTCCGCCGCAAGTTCGGTGACATGTGGCTGAAGTTTGCGCCGGTGCTGCTGGCCGGTTTCTCCTGTGGTATGGGACTGATGGCCATGCTGGCTGTGTCCTTCACAATCATCAAGAAAATGGTCAACCCGCTGATTTTCTGACTATGGCTGAATCTACCAAGGAATACAGTAAGATCACGATCCGCTCCCTCCTGATCGGAGCGCTGTTTGCCGGGTTCTTCGCATTCGTGACGGCGTACCTGGAGAATCGTCGCAGCCTGTACTTGTCGGCGACGCAGATTGCCGTGTTGCCATACATCCTGCTGCTGGCGATGGTGGTACTGATCAATCCGCTGATTCGCGCCATTCGCTTTCTGCCCCGTTTTTCATCGACCGAGACGTTGATCATCTTCATCATGGGCTCGGTGTCCGCCGGTATCTCGACCTTCGGCCTGACATCGCAGGTCGGCCCGGTGATCGGCAGCATGTTCAACCGGCACTGGAACAATGACCAGAGCGGCTGGCACTTGAACGTCACGCCGTTTGTCAATGAATCGTTCTTCATCTCCGAGCCCGGTATTCAAAACGCTGCCATCGTCCATCGCGAGGCAAAACTGGCAGTCGACGAGGCGCGCTCGATCTACGACGTGGCGCTGCGTGACCAGAATGCCGAAGCCGCGGTTACGAAGGCCACCGCCACCCTGGACAAACTAAATGCAGAAGGGGCCGATGCCCTGGCACTGGGCGGTGCCAAAGAGCGGCTGAACGCTGCTCACGTCGTGCGTGCCGAGGCCGCGACGGAATGGGCTGAACTGAGCAAAGAACACGACCTGTCATCGGCACAGACAATCATCGACACCTGGAAGCCGAAGATCGAGTCGCTCCAGGCGGAAACCGACAGCTTGCGCAACGCCCTGCGGCAACTCGAGCAACGTGCCTTCGACAAAGTAGATGTCTTCCGTCGCGGCCTGCCCGACGGCAAGGTCGCGATGCCCGGCTTCTTCTTTCGTCCCGGGGACTCCTGGGACAGCTATGTGCAGCGGTTCAACCGGCTGCGACATGGCCGCAAGGCGCTCAGTCATCTGGAAAAAGCCGATGCGATATTCAACGAGACAGTCACGGCCGGCATGACGATGACCGCCGAACAGCGGCAACAACTCGAGAGCCTGGCTGACCAGGCGATGACGGCGCTGGAACCGATCAACATCAAAACGGAAATCGAAGCAGCCAAGCGAAGTGTCGACCAGCGATGGCAGGAGAACAACGCAGAGCTCCTGAAAACACAGGATGAACTGCTGGAGAAGCAAAACGCCCGGCGCCTGGCGGTCGAGAGGGAATTCGATGCGCTGGACCGGGACATCACGACCCTGAAGCATCGCGCCAAGAAACTCAAAGGCGTACTCAAAGGCATCGAGAGCACACAGGCGAGCATACGGCAGCAACTGACCACGACCGGGGGCATCGTCACGGTCATCACTGCAATCACGGCATGGAAGAGTTCGCTGTCTGACGCCGAGAATCAACTGGAAAAATTCCGAGCCCCGTTAGGCGCCATCATTGCAAAATTTCCGGGGCTCGATGCGTCGATGTCCCGCTATCTGGTTGGTGACATCCCGTGGGGCGACGTGCTGCCGCCCTTCCTGCGCTGGGCCGGGCTCATCTTCCTCACCTACCTGGTGCTGATGGCCTTCAACCTGCTGATCTTCCGGCAATGGGCCCACAACGAACGCCTGATTTACCCGCTGGCTGAGCTGCCGGAATTGCTGGCAGTCACCAATGAAGAGAACGGCCAACGGCTGCCGGATCTGTTCACCAACCCGCTGTTCTGGGTCGGCTTCGCGATCAGCGGTGGTGTGCTGGGCTGGAATCTTATCTGCTTTCTGGAATTGGTCCCCGGCCTGGCACCCCTCGATCTGAACAACCAATGGCGGGAGATCGTCCAGGATTCAGTGCTGCAGCCGCTCAGTGTGAAATCCAAGTCGACCGTTTTCTTTACCATGATCGGCCTGTCTTTTTTGATTCCGGCGAAGATTTCGTTTTCGCTCTGGTTCTTCACGATTCTGTACATGGTCCAGGTCCTGATCCTGTGCTGGCTCGGCTACGGGCAGACGGAAAATTCATTTCCGATGGAGTGGTGGTACACCCTCAACTTCCGCGGTGCGGAAGGTGCCGGCGGCATGATGATATTTGCGGCTGTCGTGTTCTACAAAGCACGAAAATATCTGTTCTGTTTCTTCAGCCCCTCGGCCGTGTCCGATCTTGAGGCCGACGAGCAGAAAGAGCTGCGTATCTCTTCGTTCTGTTTCATCTTCGGCTCGGTCGGCCTGATTCTCATGCTGTGGCGCGGCATGGGTGCCAATCTGTTTTGGTGTATTTTCGGTTTCATCGTCATCCTCATCATCACTATCGGTCTGGTTCGCGCTGTCACCGAGGGCGGCGTGCTCGGATTCCAGGCCTGGGTCAGTCCGTTCCACTTGATCCGCACACTGTGGGGCATGGACAAGGCCTGGACGGCACCGCCGCTGTTTGCGCCGTTGTTCATTTACTACTCCGTGTTTTTCCTGGACATCAAGACGTTCATCGCCCCGGCAATGGCGAACTGCATCAAGATCCGTGATGACTTGAAGATGGAGCGATTCCGTTTCCACATTGCCATCTTCAGTTGCATCGTGGTCGCTGCCATCGTTGCCATCACCACCCACCTTCTGCTGACCTATAACAAGGGCGGCGACAACATGAACGGTTGGTTCTACACCGGTTTCCCGAAAGGCATGTTCGAGCAGGTCGGGGTGATGGTAAAGACATCGCCGATCGACACCACCAAGACCAGCTGGTTCTTCGGCGGTGGTGCAGTGGCCATGATGGCGCTGCTGTATTTCCGGCAAATGTTCTTCTGGCTGCCGCACCCGATCGGCATGATCATGCTGGTCAATCCCATCATGAACGCCTACTGGTTCTCAATCCTCATCGGATGGCTGGCAAAGGTGCTGGTAACCCGATACGGTAACAAGGATACATATCGCATCGTCCGCGGCCTGTTCGTCGGACTGATCGTCGGCGAGTTGATGATCATCCTGGCAGCGCTGATCGGATCTCTAGTGACCGGCAACAATGTGCCAATCGACCTTAACCGAAACTGATCCGGCTGACTCAGAGTAGCATGGCAAACCACAACATCGAAGAACAGGTGGGTATCCCCTGGGGCATCGCCTTCACCGTCAGTTGGAGCGGTCTCAAGCGCCGCTTCATGCGCTCGCTGATCACCATGGCCGGCGTCATCCTGGCGATCGCGTTTCTGGCGTACATGTTGATTTCCGACAAGATCGTCGTTGCCCTGGTCGCCGCCAAGAACGACGAACTGAACGATCTTCTGCAGAAATCCAATGTCGACATCTTCGCCAGCAGTGGAACCGACTCGATGATGCTGTTACTGATCGGCTTGTCGCTGCTTACCTGCCTCGTGGGCATCATAAACTCCATGCTCATGGCGGTGACCGAGCGTGTCAAGGAGATCGGCACCTTGAAATGTCTCGGTGCACTCGACTCGTTCATCGTCAAGACGTATTTCATCGAGTCGTCGCTGCAGGGCGTCATCGGAACGATAATTGGCATCATTCTCGGCCTCAGCGTGGCGGTCGGTATCGCGCTGATCAATTACGGGACCTACACCTTCAGTTACCTGCCGCTCAACGATATCGCCATATCGATGCTTATCGCATTGGTGATCGGTTCGAGTATATCCGTTTTCGCGGCCATCGGCCCGGCGTATTTCGCCGCCCGCAAGCAACCTATAGAAGCAATGAGAGTGGAAGAATGAGCGATTTCATCATCACGGCGAAAGACGTTACGAAAGTCTACATCATGGGCGAGGAAGAGGTACACGCGCTGCGCGGCATCTCAATGAACGTCAAGCGCGGCGAGTACGTCTCGATCATGGGCCCGTCAGGCTCCGGTAAGTCGACCTTCTTCAACATGATCGGCGGCCTCGACACGCCGACCGCCGGCGAAGTGACCATGGAAGGCTACAAGCTTTCGGAACTCAACAACCGCCAGCTCGCCTGGGTGCGCTGCCACAAGATCGGTTTCATCTTCCAGGGATTCAATCTGATTCCGGCGATGACCGCGCTGGAAAACGTCGCGATCAGTCGGATTTTTGCCGGAGTCGTGCCCGAACAGGCCCGCCGGGACGCCGCCGCGGTGCTCGAGAAAGTCGGCCTCGGCCACCGGCTCGACCACTTGCCGTCAGAAGTCTCCGGCGGCCAGCAGCAACGCATCGCCATCGCCCGCGCACTGGTCAACCGGCCAGCGATCATTCTGGCCGACGAACCGACCGGGAACCTCGACCTCAAGACCGGGCAGGAGATCATCAACCTGCTCAACGAGATGAAACGCGAACTCGATATCACGATCATCTCGGCGACACACGACATGAAGATGCTCTCCGCATCCGACACCGTTGCGTGGATCAAGGACGGCGCCATCGAGCGCCTCGCCAGCAAGGGCGAGTTCGAGATCGAAGTCGGTTCCATCGACGGCCAGACGGTGGCTTAGTGTCCTGTGGCAATAGGCCGTAAATTACGTTGAGCGTACACTGATGGCGCGAACCTTCAAAAACAGCCACTCCATTGCCTGGGACGGGATCTCCTTCCTCGTGCCCGAGAGCTGGAGCTTCGCCGAATACTCCTACAAGAAGAAAGGCGTGACCTCCATCGAACTGGAGGACGACTACAACATCCGCCTCGAAGTCGAGTGGACCCGACCCCACGCCAAACTCAATCTCGATCGCATCCGCAAGCGCTACGCCAAGAAAGCCCAGGGAGTCGAGAGGCAAGCCACCAAATCGTTCGAGTACCGCGGCCTGCCCAGCGGTTGGGGCGCCCATCTGTATACCATGCAGGACAGGTTCGAGCTGCTCTCCGCCTACTATCTGTCGCCACAGAGTGAAGTGTGTGTCTGGTTCCGCGGCCACTTTTCAGACAAGGACCCGGAAGACGTAGAAGAAGTTCTCAAGCTGCTGACCGGCTGCGAGGTCCACACGCAAGGCATGGTGCCGTGGTCGATCTATGACATCCAGTTCGAAGTTCCCGCAAGATTCCGGCTGCTCCGCACCGCCTTCCATGCCGGGCGCAAGGAACTGACGTTTCAATGGCGGCTGCGCAAGTATCGCCTCTGGTTTTTCTCGCTGGCCGAGATCATCCTGCGCGACAATGACATGCTCGAGTGGGTGGTGGATTTTCTCAACAAGAGCAAGGATATCAAAGGTCCGAAGTTCGTCATCGAGAACGGCGGCATCCGCGCCAAACGCCGATTGCGCTATCCAGTCGGCCACAATGAAGAAATCGGGCGCATGTGCTTTCAGTACAAGATCGACTGCGTCCACCTCGAGAAGAAGAATCAGATCGCCCTCTCCATCTTCCAGTATCGCACGAAGAGCGATCTCAAACAACTCGAGTAGGCAGTTTCAGTTCGATATGTCTGCGCCTTTC
>CAJWLW010000246.1 GCA_913042885.1 uncultured Lentisphaeria bacterium
TGTGGAAGGAGGCCATAGACCGGCGTCAGGCGCTGGGGATCGTGCTGGCGATTTTGGTCGTGGTCCTGACCAATTTTGGTCGTGGTCCTGACCAATTTCACATTCTGACCCCACTTCCCCCCGTTGAGGTCGCCGAGGCGGGTCCGCCTTAGGCAGATTCCGCATTCGAGTGCAGCGATCAGGTTATAATCCCGTCGCCGAGCGTTCGATTCGTCTTCTTCGTTCCGCAGATCGTGCCACTCGCTCAGTTTGGTTTGCTTTCCCGTTCGTGCGGATGGCGGTGGCGACCACGACGTGCATCAGTTCTTCGCGCTCGCGATATTACTTTTCCCAGAAGTAATATTTGCCGAACTTATAGGCGTACTTATCGGGGTCGGTGTCCTTCCGCCACAGCCAGGAGACATGGCCATCGATGTAGAGGATGCTGCCGCCCCATGGCAGGTATTGCCATTCTTTGTGTGTGTGGAATATCCTTGGCATCCCCCATGAGTCGGGCGCGGGATGGTTGGCGGCTTCCTGGAGGTTGAAGTTGGTACAGCGGTTGGTATCGGCGGAAATAACCGACATTTGGCCGAACTGGTCGTCGCGGTCGGTCAGTGACGCTGGCGAGCGCGGGGCATAGTCGGTACCGTTCGGGTGCACGCCGGGGTAGTAGATATAGTCGCTGGCGGCGCGGACATTGTCCCAGTACCAATCGCGTTGGGCGGTATCGACATAGCCTTCGGGACACGTCAGCAGCTCGCGTGTGGTCATGTATTCGGGCTCGACGACGTTGCGGTAGATGGTCCCCGGGTCATTGATCGCCAAGTCCATGGTCCGCGGCGGCAGCCTCGTGTTGTTATCAGCGGCGTATGAAAAATGGATTACCCCCCAGTTTTTCAGGATACTCATGCACATGACGCGTTTGGCTTTGCGCTTGGCGAGGTGCAGCGACGGCAGCAGCAGCGAGGCCAGGATGGCGATGACAGCGATGACCACCAGCAGCTCGATCAGGGTAAAGCGAAGATTGCTACGCTTAGCCAATTTTGATTGTTGCATACCTCGCCTCAGAGCTCAACGACAGCGAACTACCCGGATCGAGAGGTATGCTGGAGCGTCTGGTTACGGGGAAATAAGGGATGGGCATTCATTGACGTACCCCGCAGCGACAGTGGACATTACATGGACCTGGTTGGTTTTCAAGAGTTCCGCTGGCCGCGCTCTGCCGGCGCAAGGGGGCAAGCGGTGGCTATAGCCCATTGGGGGGCGTGGTTTTCCGGGATAAAATCTACGACTGCTTTGTCGAATCCGGAAAGGCTTTCGCCCACATACATACCTACGTCAACAACCCCGTCTCGGCCAGAGCCGGGCTGGAAGTGCTTGACATCATCGAGGAGAAAAATCTCCTCGAACACGTGACGGAGATGGGCGACTATCTGCTGACACGTGCCCGAGAGTTGCAGGAGCACCCGATAGTCGGCGAGGTCCGTGGGCTTGGGCTCATGCTCGGGTTCGAGTTGGTGAAGGATAAGCAGACCAAGGAGCCATTTCCCGAATCACGGAAGGTTTACAATCGGCTCCGCCAGATCATGCTGGAGAGAGGTTTGTCGGTGGTATGCTCTAGCGGTGGAAGGGACGGGCTGAATGGCGATAGCCTGCAGCTTTCGCCGCCATTCATCATCACCCGTGCGGATATTGATGAAATAATCCCCATCATCGACGAGGGACTGGGGCAGATGGAGGGCGAGCTGGGGATGTGAAGGCAGTCACCTGGCGTCGCGGTATGAATGCGTCAGGTTACTCCCATGCGATCGAGCACGTTAAGGATCAGTCCCTCGTAGTTTTTGTCCGTGGCCAACGGCCATGCAGTCAGCACACCTCCGGCATTGAAGACCAGGCCATGCCCCGGACGCTCCCAAATGACCATCTCCGAGAGCATTTCACCTGGATGACAGTGGTCGTCGAAATCGACGATGTCCGAGTCCGGCAGGTATGCCCGGGCAAGAACGGTGAGGTTCTCGTCGAACGGCGTGTCCAGCGTCGGCTGTTTGCTCCCGTCCGCCGGTGGATAGGCGGGGACTTTCCGGGGGCCACTTTGCTCCATCAGTGAACGGCAGGAGCAGTCCGTCTCGTACCCGGCCGCCCCGTCAGCAAAGGCGCCGGCGGTATCGACCTTGTGCGGCGTTTGAAACAGGAGGTGCTCTGGTGCCAGCACTGTGTAATGTGTGCGCGGACCCGGATGTGGGGGGTCTGTCCAGCCGTTGGTCATCACCCCGATCAAACGCGCCTCGAGATAGCCGCAGGCTCGCATCGTTCCGCCCGGGAGGTGATCGAGTTGGTGACAGTGACTGGCGGCGTTCACTGTATCGTGGTCAGCGCCGGGCGGGTCGTCATACCAGAGATGCTTGCGTATTTCCGTGACCGCGTTATGGAGATCCAATGACACACGCCAATAGCTGGTGTTGCCGCTCATGATCAGCAGGTGCCCGCCGCGTTTGACGAAGTTCTCAAGGTGTTCGTATTGTTCATACGGCCAGTATTCGCTGTGGCCGGCGATTGCGACAACGTCGTAATCGTCAAGCAACTCGGGATGTTCGTACAGTTCCCATTCGGTGCGCACGTCGTGGGCAATGCTGCGTGAGCGTAGCCAGTCATAGAACGGCAGTTCGAAATCGATGGTCGTTCGATACCACCAGCCGCCTGCAGGCTTTCGCGCACCTATCATAGTCCCCAGCAGCGGATAGGAGCTATGTTTCGCATACGCGCCGTAGTCGAGTTCTGGATCGTTGAAGGATTGAGAGTTATAGGCCAATCGGGTACACGTGGTCGACAGGCAAAGCATACGCGCCGAGGCAGATCGCGGCGAGACTATAAAGTCTACGTACTGCTGGGCACCGTTGGCATCTGTAATCCGGGCAGCGTACTGGCCACTTTGGAGATCGTTTGGCACTTTCCACGACGTCGTCACCGGCCAGCGGCAATCCTGAAAATTGTCTGCGAAAAGACGGATGGCGTAACCGAATTCCGGATCCTCATCGGGCACGTAGCTGCACCAATCGCTGTCCTCTGTACGGCCCGGGCCCGCGATGAGGCGAACCGGGTAGTTCACGGGCCTTCCGTCAGAGCCGCTGCCTGTGGTATCGCGGTATGGCATTGCTGTGACATCTTCAAACGTCCAGTGCCCGACACAGCCCGCTTCCGGTGTTATGTCGTTGCCAGCGAAACGTGCGGCTATGATCTCGGCGGACAATACCTGGTCATAGACCGCCGGCGCGCAGATGTCGCCGGTAAAGAACGCCGAGGATTCACCCGCGTCGTTGACTCCGGCACCAATGCGTAGAGGCGACCGCCGAACCGCCGGCGCGTCGACCGCGACTTCGCCGACAGGTTTGCCGTCGACGTACAAACCCATTGTTCCGGCGGCTGCAATTACAGCCAGGTGATGCCAGGCCCGGGGTTCGATTGGCGGACCGGTGACGGTCGCGGCGGAAAGCTGCACAAGGGGTTGCAGTGACCGGTCTAGGCCGAGCTGGAAGCTGTCCTGTGTGATCAGTTCGCACCGAGCCGTGCCCAGTGGCCGGATCCATATCTCCACGGCAAACGCATCGCCAAACGGCACGCCGTTCTCCACCATCACGTAACTGCCGCGATGAAGCACCTGTGGGCCCGGTTCAAATGTGCCTAATGACGTTAGCAGTTCGGCGTTTTCGGTGCGGTCACGGTGGCGCAGAACATCGATGTCAACGGTGTTGCTGCAGGAGACGCAGAACTCGATCGATTCGTCGCAGTGCACGCCCAGTTGGCGTGCATAGGCGTGTAGGCCGGCCACCGGCGTGGGGGCATGAGGCGGCAGGTAGGAGCTGTCGTCGTTGGTATAAAACGGCATGTTTACAACAGCGCGTTGATTCGCCGATTTCGGTCTTGCAGGAAACAAATCCCATTTGCTGCGTCATTCCGAGTATTGTTGGAATGACCGCCTCGGGCTCTTGGTGGCCCATCTCAACTGCCCGGTCCGGGCCGCCCCGGCCAAGTCACGGTTGGCCTATTTCAGGTCCGGCGGAATTTCGGGCCAAATCGCTCGAACAGCGATGGCCGACCATCTCCATGCCTGTCGGCAGTAATCTGTCTATGTCGAAATCCACAGACGAACATAATGGCGCGGCTGTTGGGGGTCCTCTTCATACGCCGTGCGATTGTGGGCCACGATGTGATTATTGGCCCAGAGTTGATCGCCAGCTTCGAGTTTGAATTGTCCGGCCAGCTCCGGCGATTCGAGAAAGCCATCAAGTGCGTTCAGGGCGTCGAGTTCTGCCTGCGCCAGATCCATCTTTGCTTCCTTGTGTCCCTTCTCGATCCAGTATCGCATGTAGCGGAATGACAGCACCGGCGAATACAGGCCCTGTGAAAATACGGGGAATCGATTGTCCAGCAACGCGTCCATCGTCTTGCCAGTCCCGGGGGTCACGATGTCACGGATGAATTCCCGGTACAGAATGGTCAAGGCCGGCAAGTTGCTTTCACGGAGTCGCTCATGTGCCGTAGCGCTGCTGACGACAAGGCTCTCTCCCCCTGTGCGTGCTGGCTGGAGACAAAGAAGCGCCACAATATCCGGCATGTTATTTCGTGCACTGCTGTCGGTATGAAAGCCGGTGGCCGCACGCGTCTGGGAGACCGGGATCCGTTCTTTTTTGTACGATCCCCCGTAATCCCGCACGTCGTAGAGGCGTCCGTAGGTTTCCATGCACTGGCCAATGGCTGCACCGACGGCAAGATAAAAAAACTTCATTTGCGCCACGGAGAATTCCGTCGCGGGGATGCCCTGGAGCCAAACGACACCTGATCCATGCTGGAGTTCTTCGCGCATATCGTCGGCGAGCTGTTGGAGACCGATATTTTCTATGTCCCCATGATTGTAACTGTTCAAGAAATCGTCATCGATCACAAGATTTTCGGTGGCCTGCTGGAATGCCTTAGTTGTTTTATCCGCGACCTTCATCCGCCAGGCGGGTCTGGCCCATAAGTCCTCAGCATCCCAGGTGAATGATTTGGGAAGGGCTGGAGCTATTTCATACTGTTTAAGTGAAATCAATGCAGTTCACCTCAGCGTACTATCCGAAAGGCAAGGTGAAGGGGCTTGTCTTTCAAGGGTTCAAAGAACTTCGGGTCCATCTCGAGGTGCTCGGGCAGAGCGCAGAGTTCCCGGGTGTCGGGTAGTGTGGTGAAGCCTGCGGCTGCGAGGGAACTGAAGTAATCCTCAAGAGTCTTGTGGATGCATCGGACGGGGACATCCGTGCCATCGCGACGCCAGATTCGGCCTTCAAAAAGTGTATTTCGCCCTGAAAAATAGCCGCTGTTTTTTCGTTGAAAGTAGAATGGGGGCTCTTCCTCGTGGAGGAACGCAAAGAACGGATGCGGAACGGAAAAAATAAAACGCCCGCCTTTGCGGAGAACTCTGAATATCCCCTTCATGATCGTCGTCATTTGTTCATGGTCAACATAATTGAACAGAAAAACGGCAACAACGAGGTCGAACTCCTGGTCACTAAATTCGGATAATTCCGAAGCATCCGACACCTGATAGCGAATTCCAAGCGGCTCAGTTTTTTCCGCCTCGATTGCGCCGGCGATCATTTCCCCGGATATATCAATCCCTTCCACATGGGCGGCTCCGCGACTTTTGAGCTGCCGCGCGAAGTATCCTTCACCGCATCCGAGGTCCAGAATCCGCTGTGCCTCGATTGGTTCGGACCATGACAATAAAAAGGGGCGGGCCGTGAAATCTGAAAGGAGGATGGGTTCGGTCCGTTTCCAATCGGGTGCTGCTCGGTCGTAGAGGTCCGCATTTGGTTCGGTCATGCGCATGGTTCCCTGTGCCGGGCGCGATCGTACATCCAGTCCCAGAACATGGCGCGCAGGCCAAGGGCCTTGAGCATGCCCTTGCGAAGGTCAATGCAATTCTGCCGGTCGTCCGCAAAATCACTGGCAATGGCCAACAGTGCCTCGTGATGGTCATCATCGACCTCGCAATGAAGTTCGAAAAACACGTACTGTTCCCGATCAAGTGTGCCCAGGCGTTCGATTGCACGGATAATCGGCGTGTATATTTTGTTGACTATGTTCTCTGTTCCCAGCCCGATAGCGCCCACCGCTTCAGCGGGTGAGCCGTTTGACAGGAGGTGATAAAAGGATTCTCGCCAACACACCACCTCGAGGACGTCATCAGCCTGCTCATGGGTGTCATGCACGCCCATGGCATGTTGAAACCTCTCAAATAGCTTGGGGTGTGGAATCCCCTGGACCCAGTCAGGGTCAATGCCGTGCTCGACCAGCACCTCTATTTCTTCGTCATCGAGCATACCGCTTTCCTCGATCAGATTCTGCATCAAAGTCATGCGATGCTTGGGCGAGTCCAGCTTGGAAATGACCATTGTCAGATATCGGGGGAAATGGGCACAGTAGCCGGGATACTGGGTAGCAAAGTCACATAGGGCCCATTTTAAGTCGGGCAGATTCCCCTGGGCCAAATCGTTCAAATAAGGATGGCTGACAGCCGGGTGGGCAAGCGCTTCGTCAATAAGTTCTTCCAGATACGCGTCGCCGGTTTTGCCTGCGGGTGCATCAGATATGCCAGAGACCTTCGAGAGTTCGTTCTGAACACTCTGTTCGGACATGTAGCTGCGCAACCGCAGGGTGACGCGGTTAGCAAGCGCTTGCAGTAACTCTGCCAGAGCTTCCGGTGTGTCAACCAGGGTACGCATGACCTTGGCATGATCCAATTTGAGAAGTTGTGCAGTTTCGCCAATCGTCACGGTGGCGGATCGGGGGCGTTCATCGATGAAGGCGAATTCTCCAACCACGTCGCCCGCCCCGATCGTGCCAAGTTTCTGTTCGCCATTGTCGGTCTTTTGCGCCAAGCTGACAGAGCCTGATTCCAGGATAAACAAAGTTCGATCCTGGTCCCCCTCGGCGATCAGCACCGCCCCCTTCGAGAAGGTGAGTGGTTCCGCAATTTGTTTAAGACGCTGATATGTGGATGGAGATAGATTTTCGTCTAAACGCCAGTTCATGATATTTCCCTGTTCTTTGGACCGGTTCTGGGGAGATGGCAGGCTGTTAGTGGAGCAGTTCGAGCGGATGGAAGTGGGGCACAAGGGGTCATATCCATTCCTTCCTTCTGTGTCGGCGATTATCGCTCACGAACCAACAATTGCAAGCCATGAGGGAAGATCTCTCATCCGGACAGGTTGACTGTGACTTAAGGCGATGATGCCGGTCCTGGGCAGTCCGTGACCCAGGCCACCGCGATCCCTGCGTTTCACAGAGAAATAGCGACCTGCGGGTAAAAAAAAAATATGCCGCGCCACCAGTTTCGGTCGGATTTTGTAGGAATATTCACAGACATCTTCTTGTGATCTGCTATATTCGAAGGTCGGATTCAACCCAAAAATAACACGCACGGAGACATTGTCATGGAACGCGGTGAAATACGGCTCAAAAA
>CAJWLW010000247.1 GCA_913042885.1 uncultured Lentisphaeria bacterium
AGCAAACGAACTGGTCGTTCGATAATCTGGATCCGGATCAGCCACTGCGTGTCCACCTCATGCCGTCATCATCATTGACGGCCTACGGCGACGAGCAGAACATCGTATTGATGAAACCCGGACCTTTGAACCTGCAAACTGAAGGGCCCGGCCCCAATTGGCGTGAGCGCCAATCGAAGGGATCGGGGCTGCAGTTGCGCAGTTCTGATGAAAAGACACCGGATGGCGGCAAGTCCTTTCAAGTCAATGCGGCCAACAACAGCGACACGCCGATGGGCTGGGCCTGCGCGGAGCTCATCCTCGACGGCATGCATGACCTGTCCGGGCACCGGGCCCTCGGCACGTGGGTGCATGGTGACGGCTCCGGCACGGTGCTGCATTTCACGGTTGAAGCGGGTCGCCGCGTGGTGCGGGATTTTTATGTACGGCTGGATTTCGAGGGCTGGAAATTCATCACCATGGCGGAACCTGCCGGCGGTGAGATCTACGATTTCAAATTTCCCTTCAGCGCCTATTGGGCCCTCGGCAATATGGCTTACGACGCCATCGATCGCATCTATGTGTTTGTGACCAACATGCCGGCGGGTGCCAAGACAGCGGTGCACTTCGGTCAACTCGAGGCGCTGAAAGAGACGCCGCAGGGGATTCACAATCCGGGATTGACGGTGAACGGTGCCGCCATTACGTTCCCCGGCGTGATGCAACCGGGCTGGTATCTTGAATACAACGGCACCGGACCGGTTCGCGTGTTCGATGAAAACGGCAACAAACAGGTCGAGGTTGAGCCGCAAGGCAAGGCGCCGATCATCAGGAATGGCGATAACAAATTGAGCTTCTCGTGTGATACAGGTGCGGGCAAAGGGCAATCAGCGAAAGTGACACTCATCACACACGGGGCGGCGCTGAAGTAGCAGCGGGACCAGCAATGCCGGACAAAGTCAAATTCGCTCTCGTGGGTGTCGGTAACATGGGGCGACACAACGCGCAAAGAGTCACTATCGACGGGCGCGGCGAGATTGTCGCGATATGCGATTCGAGTGGCGAAGCCGCGGAACGCGCCGCCGCCGAGCTCGGTGTCGCGGATACTTTTACCGAGATCGATGCGCTCATTGCCGGTGGCGACTTCGATGCCGCCATCGTCGCCACGCCGAACATCGCCCATGCGCCATTGTCGGTGGCATTGCTCGATGCCGGCAAGCATGTGTACTGCGAGAAACCGCCGGCGTCGGATGTTGCGGGTGCGGAAGCGGTCGCGGCGGCGGCCGACAAAGCCGCCGGCCGTTTCATGTTCGGTTTCAACCAGCGCTTCGACCCGTGGGCACAGCACGTGAAGAAAATGATCGACGCCGGCGAGCTGGGCGACATCTATCACGCCCAAACCCAATGGCTTCGCCGGTGCTTCCTCGGCACGTTCGGCACCTGGTTCACCGACAAAGAACTGGCCGGTGGCGGTCCGCTGCTCGATATCGGTGTCCACCGGCTCGACCAGACGCTTTGGCTGATGGGGTTCCCGGAGGTCGAGACAGTCAGCGGCATGAACTATGACTGCCTGGCGAAGGCCGAGACCGAACGAACCGGCAAATCCTATTCAGTCGAGGAATTTTCCGCGTCGCTGCTGCGCTTTGCCAATGGCGCGTCCCTGATACTGCAGGCGAGCTATCTGTCCTACCTGCCACTGGGGACGTCCGAAATGAACACGCTGCTCATGGGCACGAAAGGCGGCTGCCTGGAGGCCGACGGTGTGCTGCGGCGAATGGCTAATCACGACGGTCGTTCGACCGACACGGTCATTGCGCGGTTCGACGAATCGCCGGTGACACCCATGGGGCACTTCATCGATTGCGTGCTGGACGGTTCGCAGCCGATGTGTACCGCGGCCCAGGGCCTGACTGTCATGAAGATTCTGTCGGCAATTTACGAGTCGGCCGCGAAACGGCGGGAAGTCTCTGTTTGACAGGAAATGGGACCACGGCTTCATCCGGATGCCGTGGGCCGTATGAATCCGAAAGAGGCAAATGAGAACCATCCTGCCAGCCGGCCTCGCCCTCATCGTTGCGGTAATCAGCCACGCTGCCGACTACGATGTGCACATCGTAACACCGGCGGTTACCGATCACATGATCCTGCGGGACGCCCCGCTGCCGCCCGTCTGCCGACCCGGCGACACGCTCTCAATTGCGGCCTGTCGCGGCGAGTACGAACCGGCTGCCTTTGTGGTCAGCGCACCTCGAGCGCTCAGGGACGTGCGCATCGAGGTGGACCGGTTGTCGGGCCCCGGTGGCACCTGGCCGGCCGCAGCTGTGGATGTCCGCGTAGTAAAGGAGATGTTTTGCTGGACCCTTGCCCAGGGCGAAGGGCATCTTGCCGTCGACGTGCCGATCCTGCTGGTGCACGATGAGAATTTCCTGGTCATGGAACCAATCCCCAACGATAAATACGGCTGGAAAAAACCCGTCGCCAAAGGGCCGTTTCATGACGCGGATACACTGCAACCGGTGCAGATCGACAGCCGCAGGCAATTCTGGATCACTGTCCACGTGCCCGACGATGCAACGGCAGGCACCTATACAGCCAGGCTGCAAATCCTGCCTGCCAACGCAAAAGCTTCGGAACTGACGCTCGAGGTCGAAGTTCATCCCTTCGAATTGCTGCCCTCGATGCTCGAGTACTCGATCTACTATCCCGTGACATTGGTGCCCGAAGGTTCCCCGGACTGGCGATCCGGAGCGTGGAGAAACACTGCGCATCTCACCCCGCGGCAATACCTCGCGGAATGCAGAAACATGGTCGCTCATGGCCTGACGAATCCCAATATCTATAACGGTCCGGTGTTTGGAGAAGACGGCAGCCTGATTGTTGAACACATGGATCAGATTCTGGAGCTGCGTGAACGTGCCGGCATGCGGCGGAAGGCCCTTTACCTGGCCGGTTCCCAGATCCTGATCGCAGACCGGCCGCTGACCGATGAAGAGTGTAAAAAGAACCAGCGTTACGTCAGGCAAACCAACGAATGGGCGCGTGCCCGCGGCTATGAAGTCTATCACATGACTTTTGACGAATGGAAAGGCGACAAACTGACGGCAGCGAGAAACAGCATGCAGTGCATCCGCGACGCCGGAGGAAAGATGTTTGCCGCCGTCAACGGGGCAGCGTTTTTCGAGCGCGTCGGCGACCTGCTCGACCTGCCAATTCTGCATGCCGGGACTCGGGAACGGCTGTCCAGCCTTGCCTCATCGGAATTTGACGAAAAGTCATCGCTGCGAAACATGCCGACGATTGCCAAGGCCGGCAGACTTGAACTCATTCGTGACCCTGAACGCTGCAAAGCAATTGATGGCGTCCATGCCCGGGGCGGCAGGATATTTACCTATATGAATCCGATGGCCGGCCAGTTCCTGCCGGGGCTACAGCGGCGGAATCGCGGTCTCGGTCTCTGGCGCTCTGGTTTCGACGGGACCATGAACTGGTCCTACAGCCACATCGCCAGTGACCCTTTCGTTCAGAGAATGTTGTATGGCGCGGTTTACCGAACCGACGGTGGTGTACTCGACACCCTGCACTGGGAAGGTTCACGCGAAGGTGTGGACGACGTCCGCTATCTCACGACGCTTCTGGCCGTCCTTGGCGACTGTGCCGGTCGGTTTCCCGACGAACCGCTTGTACCCGAAACGTATGATTGGCTGCGTAACGTCGATCTTGAGAACGGCGACCTGGACGGCATTCGCCTCGAGATGGCGCGGCGAACCGTTGCGTTGATGAAGCTGCGAACGGAATGATGCCAAATGACCCGGGTGGAAGAAACTTCCAGGAAGATCAAAAAAACTTTCACACGTATCCCGTAGAAAATGCAGAACCCGTTTTGACGGGTGTCGAAGCTGCATCGCGAAAGGACGCCAGCGGTCTCGCCGAAAGGCCGTTGCCGTTCTTGTAAACCCCATCGTGAGCCGTGGCGTTAACCTTTATGCCGGCACTGTCATGTCCGCCAGCATCGCGTCGGGAATGTCCTTGCCGACGACGAACTGCTTGCGATCGGCATACCAGACGATGCGCCGGCCGCCGAGTTCGGTCAGGCTCGAGTACATCGCCATCATCATCAGGTTCTGCGTGCCGACGCGCACCCGCTCGGTGTCCATCAGCAGTTTGGGTTCGCTGAACCAGAGCGGTTGATGCGCATCGGGCCGGAACTCGCCGACAGCGATGCAGACGGGCCGTCGCGCCTCCATGTCCCAAGGCCCGGTGTCGCCGTCGTGACCGTCGCGGTTGGCATAAAACAGCAGGTACCGCCCGTCCTTCAGCCGGTAGATGGGGTCGGGCGACTTGACATGCAGCATCCGCTGGCCGCCGTCGCGGTAAAGCAATGGCTCGGTCGGGCGCCAGCTGTGTCCGTGGTCGTCCGAGACCGTGTACCACATGCAGCCGGTGACCGTACGCATGTTCATCCACAACCGGCCGTCGGGCAACAGGGCGATGCCCGGTTCCTCGGCCAGACTGTAACCGCGCGATGCCTCGGGCTCGATCTCGGGCGACACCCGGATCGTGCCTGCCTCGTCCGGCAGCCAGGTGATCTGGATGTCCTGCGGGTCGGGGCCTTCGTCGATGTTGTCGAATCGCATCAGCTCGCTGCCCGTGTCCATGTGATTACGGTTGCCGCCAATCGGCTGCGGATACTTCATATAGCTGCTCCAGCGCGACAGGCCGACAATCATGCGGTCATTTGCATCGCGGATCGGCTGCTGCCAGACGATGCAGTGCGGTGCGAGCGTCGGGTCCGGGTGATCGAACTGCGGAACGTGCCGCCATGGGATCTCGACGCCGCTGTCGATCCAGGTGAGGCCGTCGTCGTCGGAAACATGCACCCGGAGCGGCCCGGCCCAGATACCGAGGTCTGATCCGCCCTTGTGATTGCCGTACAGGCAATACATCCGACCGCTGCGGCTGATCAGCGGGAAGCCCAGGCCCCGGCACATGGTTGGGCCGTCCGTTTCGGCGATCGGTTGCGGCGGTGCCCAGGTCTCACCATCATCGGTGCTGCGCGAGTAGACGGTGAAACAGTTCGCCGCCGACTCGTAGGCGCCTTGTGTCCAGATGCACATCATGTCGCCGCCCGGGGTCTCGAACACATGCACGTGATCCGCGTACTCGTCCGTGCCGCCCGCCTGTTGCGGCAAATACAGCACGTGATCCGGATTCGTACGTTGCCACTCATTGGTGTAGCAGGCTGGTGGGTTTGATTGGGGCTGGTCGGTCATTGTTCTCTACTCCAATTGGAAACGGGTTACTTTGCCGGAATTCATGGTTCGTACATCGCAGCGCGGACACGGAACGACAAGAATACACGGCGAACCAGATTTGAGAAAGGTGGGGGAGAAAAATATCCCTTTATTGAGGGGGGAACTTTGCCGCGGCTTTCTCCAGTCGGCCGTCGGGCGCCCGCCTTCGATTCGAATTCAGGGCTTCAGTAACGCTTCGGTCCGGCGCGCCATCTCGAGGCGCCAGGCGTCGAGGTCGGCATTGACGGTAATGTCACCGAGCCAGCGTTCGGTTTGCGCCACCAGCCGGGCGTGCCTGCCGGCAGCCTTGGCCCTGGCGATCGCGTCTTGGAGCGTTGCCAGGTACCGGGCGTCGTCGCGGCCCTCGCGGTAGCCCTCCCAGGACAGCGTGTCCAGCACGCCCCCCGGGCCGCGAAGGACGAAGTTGAATGGGCCGATACCGACGCCATTGTCCTTGATCTTTTGATCGTCGAAGCGCACCATACTGGGGCCGTGGTGATTGATGTAGGCCCGGGTCATCGTTCCGTCGAAGCCGGTCTTCCACATCCCCAGGCCGCGACTGCGGCGATGCAGATCGGGCTGCGGATCCCCGGGCACGGGATCCATCTGGGTAAACATCTTGAAGCCATTCTTGTGCACGCCTTTGACCATCTCCTGGATGTGCGGCGTCATCAGGAGCTCCGGATCATAGGTCACCATCCGCTGGCGATGTAACAAATAGTCCGTGCTGTCGACCAGCCACTGTTGGTGTGCATCCACGATCCGATGGCCGGGGTGCGTGAGGATGGGCCGGTCTATCAGGTCGCCGGCGATATCGAGAAAATCAGCCTCAATCGCCACCCAGATCTTTGCGCCGCCCTGGCGTATCGATTCGTAGCTCTCCCGCCCGGTGCGCAACCGTTCGCCTGACGCTTCGTCTATACCCATAAAATAGACGTCGCTGTATCCACGAGCTCGGGCCCATGCGACGACCTGCCGGGCCACCTCGACATTGCGTTGCTTCTGCGCCTCCGTGAGATCACCGGACTTGATGATCATGCCGCCGCCGTCAAACATGTAAAGCGGGCCTCCCGGCGCCATGCCCGCCTGCTCCCGGAGGTCGAGGTAGCGGGAGAGTTTGGTGAGGTTCAGGTTGCCGTCCTCGTCCAGTCCCGGGCCGTCCCAGATAGACGGGTTTGTACATCCGTGTGCCACCATGTTGCGACACTCGGCGAGGTACTGCCGCTCGCTCATCTCGTCGCTCAGTGTTGCTGCATAGTAGGTGCTGTACTCGAACTTCGGGGGCAACAGGTCGAAGTCGGGTACGGTCACTTCAAGGGTCAATTTCGTTGCCGGCGCATTCTTTGCGGAGATTGTGACCGGCGCCTGATAGGTGCCGGACGGGGCGTCGTCGGGGATATGGACCGTCAGCCAGAACTGCCGGAAATCCTGGACGTCGCCGGGCTGCAGTTCCTCGGTGTCGATCAGTTCCCGGGTCAACTGGTTCATCCTGGAACGGCCGGCCTGGTATTCCTCGAGTGAATGTCCACCGGGGGAATCCCAGTTCTCCACCGCTATTTCAGTTACCCACTTCTGATGCTTGTCGACGATCTTCAGCATGCCGGGATCATGTACAAGCACCCAGGGCATGGCGACGCATTGCCAGGTGATGGCCCGGTAGAATTTCCGGGCTATCCGCACATCAACAGCTTCCGGCGGCAGTACGCCCGCCGCGCCCTTGAGCGGATCCACCCGGACCATGACCTGCTCGAGCGGCTGATCCGTTTTCACCAGGAACGATGCCGGCTCGTATTCACCGCGAGCAGCCATGATCGCCATGACCGTCTCATCCCGGCAGACGGCCGGCAGCGGCTCGTCCTCCAGGATCGCGTCATTGTTGATCGCCGGCCTCACGACATAGGTTCGGTACGGGACCTGGGCGTGCACAGACCAACTCGCAAGAACTGCTGCTGCTACCAAAGCTGCGACGGTTTTATTCTGTAAAGCCATTTTTTCTCAACCCGAGCTCAGGGCTCCAGCAACGCCTCGGTCCGGCGCTATTCCTTCGCCATTTTTAGGAAAATCAGCGCCTTGGCCTGCTGGTCGCTGAGTTTCTCATCGCTGATGATCAAGTGCACGGGCTTCCATACGCCACCCATGCCTTCGGTGTTGCGGA
>CAJWLW010000248.1 GCA_913042885.1 uncultured Lentisphaeria bacterium
CGGTGCCACGGGTGCCGTTGGGATCGAGATGATCGAAACGCTCGAGCGGCGTAACTTTGCGACAGGTTCATTGAAACTGCTGGCTTCCAGCAGGTCGGTCGGCAAGAAGTTGCCATACCGCGGCGAGGAGATCGAGGTCGAAGAGTTGACCCATGACTGTTTCGATGGGGTTGACATCGCCCTGTTCAGTGCCGGCGGCGACCGCTCGAAGGAGTTCGCACCGTCGGCAGTCAAGGCCGGCGCTGTGGTTGTCGACAACTCCAGTGCTTTTCGCATGGACCCCGATGTGCCGCTCGTTGTACCGGAAGTGAATCCCGAAGACATTGCTGCGCACAAGGGGATCATCGCGAACCCGAATTGCACGACGATTATCATGGTAGTAGCGCTCAAGCCGTTGTACGATATCTCCCCGATCCGCCGCATTATCGTCAGCACGTACCAGAGCGCCAGTGGCGCCGGTGCCAAGGCTATGGAGGAGTTGCGGGTACAGTCGGGGCAGGTACTGGCAGGCGAGTCCGTGACGCCGGAGATGTTTCCGTATCAGATCGCCTTCAACCTCTTCAGTCACAACAGTGCCATGGGCGAAAACGGTTATTGCGAAGAGGAGATGAAGATGGTCGACGAGACTCGCAAGATCATGCACGACGACGCTATCCGGGTATGCCCGACGACGGTACGTGTGCCGGTCTTTCGGGCCCACAGCGAAGCGATCTCGATCGAGCAGGATCGCAAGGTCAGTGTCGAGGAGGCCCGCGAAGCACTCTCGAAGGCGCCGGGTATCGCTATTGTCGATGATTGCGAAAAGAACTACTTCCCGATGCCGCTGGAGTGGACCGGGAAGTACGACATCGCCGTTGGCCGCATTCGGGACGACATCAGTTGCGACAACGGCCTGGCGCTGTTTGTTTGTGGCGATCAGTTGCTGAAAGGCGCTGCTTTGAATGCCGTGCAGATCGCGGAACTCCTTTAACCACCCACAACCCGCACAGAGGTCGAACGTGCCCAAGTCCTACAACATTGCCGTCATCCCTGGCGATGGTACCGGTCCGGAAGTCGTCTGCGAAGGCAAGAAAGTCCTGGATGCTGCAGCCCAGGAGTTCGGCTTCAAACTCGCTTACGAGTCCTTCAAATTCGGCGGCGACCATTTCCTCGCCACCGGCGAGATCCTGCCGGACACGGCCTCCGAGGAGCTTGCCAAGTTCGATGCGATCTATCTGGGCGCCATCGGGCATCCCGATGTAGCGCCCGGTATTCTGGAGAAGGGCATCCTGCTGCGCCTTCGTTTCGAGCTTGATCAGTACATTAATTTGCGGCCGGTGAAATTGTTTCCGGGTGTTGAGTGCCCGCTCAAGGACAAGGGCCCGGAACACATCGACTACGTTGTTGTGCGAGAGAACAGCGGCGGTTTGTACACCGGCACCGGCGGTGTTTCGATGCGCAACACAGAGCAGGAAATTGCCATTCAGAGCATGGTCTACTCCCGCTTCCAGGTCGAGCGCTGCCTGCGCTACGCTTTTGAGTATACACGCCGCCGGAACAAAAAGAATACCCTGGCTCTGTGCGGCAAGACCAACGTGCTGACCTACGTCTATGACCTTTGGGAACGCGCCTTCAACGAAATCGGAGCCGCCGATTTCGACGGGATCACGCGGGAATACTATCACGTCGATGCGACCTGCATGTGGATGGTGAAGAACCCTGAGTGGTTCGATGTCATCGTCACAGGGAACATGTTCGGCGATATCATCACGGATCTGGGCGCCATCACGCAGGGCGGTATGGGCATTGCCGCCGGCGCCAACATCAATCCCGAGGGCGTCAGCATGTTCGAGCCGATCGGTGGTTCGGCGCCGAAGTACACGGGCCAGAACATCATCAACCCGCTGGCGGCTGTCTGCGCCGGCGGCATGATGCTCGACACCCTGGGCGAATTCGATGCCGCTGCCGCGGTCGAGAATTCGGTCATGGACGTTACGGTGAACAAGCTGAAGCATATGGGGGCCGGGCAGATGGGGTACTCCACGGCGGAGGTCGGTGATCTCGTTGCGGCCGGCATTTAATACAACTTGCCGGACAGCGGCGCTTGTGGATCATTCAGCACTTAGCCGACCGGGTACGACCGTGCCACCGAATGTTCTGACTATTCGGGTGGTGCTGGAACGGGTTGTCCCAACAACGAATCAAGTTCGTTAAGCTCAGGCGTCGGAGGTACACCCATGTTACTCAAGGACCGCGTTGCGATTGTCACTGGCGGGTCGTCGGGAATTGGCCGCGGCATCGCCCTCGAGCTCGCCCGTGAAGGCGCCCGGGTCATTGTTGCCGACATTCGGGAGGACCCGCGTCGCGGCATCTACCACGAGACCGATGTATCGACCACGACCCTCGAAGAGATCGAAAAGCTGGGCACAGCAGGGCTTTTCATCCACACCGACGTGACCGATGTCGATCACCTCCAGCGCCTGATCGACGAGACTATCCAGTGGCAGGGGCGGCTCGACATCCTGGTCAACAACGCCGGCAGCAATTACCCCGGTGACAGCCAATCGATCTCCATAGACGAGTGGGATCAGGTGATCGGCCTCAATCTGCGATCCGTTTTCGTCGCCACGAAGCTGGCCGTGCCGCACCTGAAAAAATCAGCCTGTGGCAGGATCATCCAGATCTCCTCGGTGAACGCGTTCGGCGGCGGCGGCGGCCCGGCGTATGCGTCGGCGAAGGCCGCCGTGGTGAACATGGTGCGGGACCTGGCCATTGAGCTCGGCCCGGACAATATCACCGTCAATGCCATTTGTCCGGGGTACATCGAAACGGCGTTGCAGGACTACGCCACGCCGGAGCTCATTGAGCAATGCCGCGATGCCACACCACTGCCACGGCTTGGCACGCCGAAAGACATCGGCCGTCTGGCCGTGTTTCTGGCCTCCGACAACGCCTCGTGGTTGACCGGCGATGCCGTTGTGCTCGATGGCGGCATGACTTGTCGCGTATGTGCCTGAGGCTGGGATGGAGAGTGGGTGTCGATTGGTGGCGGCGACGGTGATTGGCTTTACTGAGCGGAACGACAAACTACACAGGAACAGGAGATCAACCGACATGCAATACATTCATACCCCCGAAGACCTGGAGCCGTTTGCGGGTTTTCTGCACCGGCCGGAAAAGGAAGGGTTGACTGTTATCATTGCCGGTCCCGAAGCGATCTACGGGCCTGATCGGATTGCCAAGCCGCTCAACCAGTTTGCCTCGGACCGGATACAGCTGTCGGTACACACGTGGCCGCCCGGCAAGGCCCACGGCAGCCATCACCACAAGAACTGGGAGCAGTGCTACTACATTTTCGCCGGCCAGGCCCGAATCACCGTGGGAGACGAAACCAGCACGGTCGGGCCCGGAAGCTCGGCATTCATGCCGCCGAACGTCGAGCACGACATCGAGGCGGTCGGCGATGAACCCCTGGTGGCCGCGGTCGTGACCTGCCACCTGGACGATGCAAAAATCAACGAACCGAATTGAAAATGTTCGACGCAGTCATTGAATTTCGGCGGCGGTTACAGGCAGGTGAGGTCCTGCTCGGGTCTGGCATTTACATGACCGACCCGCAGGCGAGTGCGGCGCTGGCTGACTCGACGGACTTTTTTTGGTTCGACCTCGAGCACCAGGCGATGAGTATCGACACGCTTCGCACCCATCTGCTGACCGTCCGGCACAACAAGACGCCGGCCATCGTGCGCGTTCCCCCTTCCGAGGCGCCATTGGTGCAGAACGTGCTCGACGCCGGCGCCCACGGTATCGTGGCAGCGCAGGTGCGCACCGTTGCCGAGGTGGAGAGCATCGTCGCCGAATGCCGCTATCCACCAGTCGGCCGGCGCGGCTTCTGGCCGATGATTCCAACCAACTACTGCCGTGACGATATGAGCCAGTACATCAAGCAGGCGGATGCCGGCCTGTTCGTAGCGGTGATGATCGAAACCGCCGAAGCCGTCGAGGCCATTGACGAGATCGTCGCCGTCGACGGGTTGGATGGTGTGGTGCTCGGCCTGATGGATCTGTCCGGGGCCTATGGACTGCTCGGTCAGGGGGATCATCCGAAAATAGTGGCGGCGATGGATAAGGTCATTGCCAGTGCCCGGGCAGCAGGCCTGCCCGTGGGCTGCGGGCAGGGCACCGACGTGGAGCGGATCTGCAGCCTGGCGCGACGCGGCATTCAATGGTTTCAGGCCGGGGCCGATTGCCTCTATCTCGTCACGTTCATGGAGCAATTGAGTGCTGCGGTGCGGGACGAGCTTGAAGGGAATTCCTGAACGTTTCGCTTGATGCCACCTAAAAGGTCGTTCGCAATCCTTCATCACGCCCATCATTCCATAACGATATGATTACCAAATCCCCAGAGATGCTGCGAACCCTTGGCAGCAGCATTATGCAGGCTGCCGGTGCCACACAACCGGTGGCTGAGTGTGTCACGGACCACCTCGTCAGCGCCAACCTCGTCGGCATCGATTCGCACGGGTTCATGCGGCTGCCCGACTACGCCGGTTGGTTGGTGGACGGCAAGGCTGCTGCCGACGATCGCATGGAGATGGTGAACGACGGTGGCGCGACCTGCCTGATCGACGCGAACTACACCTACGGTGCGGTGGCCGCGACGAAAGCGTGCGCCATGGCGATCGAAAAGTCGCGCGAGCTCGGTGCCGGTCTCATTTCGGTCCGCAACGCAACGCACATCGGCCGGCTCGGTCACTACGCGGAAGATCTGGCGGATGCCGGTCACATCGGTTTCATCTGCTGCCACGCCCGGGGCGCCGGCCAGTTCGTGGCGCCGTGGGGCGGCCGCGAGCCACGGCTCACGACAAATCCGCTGGCCTGGGGCTTCCCCAGTGGGCGGGACGCGGGTGCGCTGGTCATGGACATGTCGACGAGCGCCGCACCAGAGGGCAAGATCCGCCTGGCGCAGCGGCGGGGCGAGGCCATTCCCCCGGGCATTGTCATCGATGCCGACGGCCAGACTACCACCGACCCGGCGGCGCTGCACGGGTCGCCGCCGGGAGCGATCCTGCCGTTCGGCGAACACAAGGGGTATGTGCTTGCCCTAGCCGTTGAAGCGTTGGCAGGTGCCTTGTCCGGTGGGGGCGTAAGCCGGCCGGTCGACGAGGTCTATACGCACGGCTGCAACTTCTTCCTGATGGCGGCTCGCGTCGATGCCTTTCTGCCCCGGGCGCAGTTCGAGCAGGAGCTGGATGCGATGCTGGACTACGTGAAGACTTCAGCCCCGATCAACCCTGATGAACCGGTGCGCGTTCCCTACGAGCTGGAATCGCGCCTGCGCTGTCGCCGCTCGTCAGACGGTATCACCATCGACGATGCCTCCTGGCAGCGCGTCGTCGACCTGGCCGGGGATTTGGACTTGGAGATCGAATGAGGCTATGACTTATCCATGGCTACAGTGAGCGGCGAGCGGGAAGCATACAGCGGGCATGAGGGGGCGATACCGTTGCGGCGCTGTGGGAAAACCCATATACGTCGTTCCGCAGCCCTTTAGATGGATCTCAACGCTCCCGTCGCCGACTTGCCGCGAGGGCGAGATCTTCCAGCACCGGTACCGTTTGTTTCCACGAAAGGCAGGCGTCGGTGATGCTCTGGCCGTAGACCAGTTTCGACGGATCGTTGAGTGACTGGCTGCCGCCGAGCAGGTTGCTTTCGAGCATGACCCCGATGATGTCCCGGGAGCCGCCGGCTACCTGCGCGGCAATGTCCTGCGCGATTGCCGGCTGACGCTCGGGGTCCTTGGCGCTGTTGCCGTGGCTGCAGTCGATCATCAGTCTGGGATTCACCCCGGCTTGCGTGAGCAGTGCGGCAGTCTGTCGAACACTCTCCTCGTCGTAGTTCGGCCCCTGGGTACTGCCACGCAGAATGGCGTGGCAAGAATCGTTGCCGGAGGTCGCGACGATCGCCGAAATCCCCTGCTTTGTTACGGACAGAAAATGATGCCTGTGCTTGGCGGCGCCGATGGCATCGGCGACGACCTGGACATTACCGTTTGTGGCGTTTTTGAAGCCGACCGGCATCGACAAGCCGGAAGCGAGCTCGCGATGAACTTGGCTTTCCGTTGTACGGGCGCCGATTGCCCCCCACGAAATCAGGTCGGCAATGAACTGCGGCATGATCGTATCGAGGAATTCGGAGCCTACCGGCAGGCCGATTTCGCCGATATCCAGTAACAGCTTGCGCGCCTGGTGCAGACCGCTGTTGATATTGAAACTGCCATCGAGATCGGGGTCGTTTATGAGCCCCTTCCAACCCACTGTGGTCCTCGGTTTCTCGAAGTATACGCGCATGACGATGCAGAGTTCACCCCCGAGTTTTGCATGGTAAGGCTGCAGCAGGCCGGCATACTCGAGCGCGGCCCTGGGGTTGTGAATCGAACAGGGGCCGACGACCACGATCAGGCGGTCGTCGTCGCCGCGTATCACCGCACTGGTTGCCTCGCGAGTGTTGACCACGACGTTGCTGAGGTCGTCAGTGATCGGGAATTCTTCCATCAGAATCGCCGGCGAAAGCAACGGCCGCAGAGCCGCAATTCTCAGATCGTCAGTTGTCTGATGCATGGTTAATCCCTCGCGCGTGGAGTGCCAATCGGCTACGACGAGCCCTTGTGGCGGACGGAGAAAGTAGCAAGAGAGGGGATGAAATCAAGCATTTCGCTCCCGGGCGTCTTGCGGAATACCCGCGCATCTGATACAATGCACTTTGCCGAACAACCCAACTCCATACATATAACCTATGCTCACTTACTACGGTTACGCCAAATGCGGCACGTGCCGCAAAGCGCAGAAGGCACTGGCGTCGGCGGGTATTGCCAGCGAGGATCATGACATCACGATCGATCCCCCATCGCGCCGGTTGCTCGAGAGGGCCTTGGCCAGCGGCTACACGATCAGTGACCTTTTCAATAAATCGGGCGTGCAGTATCGCGAACTGAAGATGAAAGACAAGGTCAAGTCTCTGCCCGAGTCCGAGCTGCTCGATCTGCTCGCCGGCAACGGGCGCCTGATCAAACGCCCCATCGTCACCGACGGTGAGCGTGTCACGATCGGCTACAAGGAAGAAATCTTCGACGAGACCTGGTGCTGAACAACTACGGAGCGCGGGCGTCCTGCCCGTTGCTGATTGGCAGCCGTCTGTCCCGGACCGTCTTCGAACTGCGGATCCGCAGATGCTTCGCAGTTCGCTTCAACAGCGGCTGTCAGTGCTTCGTGCCGGTCGGGTTCCCAGGCTCACCTCAGGAACTCGGTCGTGAATGCTTCGGAGACCGGCTTGCCGCTGTCTTTGATCGCGCCGCAGGCGATCAGCTGTGATTGCAG
>CAJWLW010000249.1 GCA_913042885.1 uncultured Lentisphaeria bacterium
ATTGATGATAGTAATAGTTCAGGTACAGCTCACCGATGATTTTCGAGATCTGGTACGGGCTGTCGTAGTACAGTGAAATTTTTGCATCCTCGATCGAGGCCTGCGCGTCGTCAAAGGTCTTCTCTGCAACCGTGCAGCCGGCTGAAGCGTAGACGATTTTCTTCAGGCGCCCAAAGCCCTTGATGCGTTCGCAGAGCTTGAGGGTTGTCAGCGTGTTGTTCTCGTGGTCCTGCAGCGGATCGTTGATCGAGCTCTGGTTGCCGTGGAATGTGGCCAGATGGAAAATGTAGTCGAAGTCGTCATCGATCGTACCGAGCACGGCGTCGTCTGTGATCGAACCGTTGATAAACGACACCCGTTTGTCGCTGGGAATATTGCGACACTCTGCCGACAGCAAATTATCGATCACAACGATCTCGCCCGACCCTGCGTCAAGCAGTTGCCGGACCAGATTACTGCCGACAAAACCAGCACCGCCGACTACCAGCACCCGATTGGCCGCGAGCTCCTGCACCTGTTCACTCATCATGCTTCAGGTGGGTGAACGTCTCGGTGATGCCGTGCTCATGATAATAGGCGACAGCCTCTTTGATGCCCTGCGCCAACGGCGTCGATATTTTCCAGTCGAAATCTCGCTCCGTCTTGGCCGGGTCCAGAAGAATCGTATAGACATCGTCGGCGCTGCGATCCCGAACTTCGACTTCCTCATTCAACTCGATGTCGAGGGCGGCCACCGTGGCGTCGAACAACTCCTTGATCGCATAATCACTGCCAGATGAAACATGGTAGGCGCCTGTCTCCCCCTTGCCGGCGAGCGCCCGCATGGTGATGTCGACGAGATCGGCGATATAGATAAAATCGCGACGCGTGTCCATGACGAAGCACGGCTTTCCAGTAGTCAGTCGTTGGAAAAAAGTCGGCAACGGCCCGCTGATGTTCCTGGGTCCGTAAGCATTGGCGAGCACGAAGATGATGTGGTCCACGCTGCTCATCTGGATGTACTGTTCACCGCCCGTCTTGCTGATCGCGTAGCTGCTGCCGCCGGCCACCGTCGGGTGGGTCAAGGTGATCGGCTGTTCCATGGGGACTAACCCGTAGCGCAGGGCTGTTTCGTAATAGATCAGCCGTTCGACACCGACGGCCTCCGCGGCCCGCAGAATGTTGATCGTGCCTACGACGTTGGTTCTCACGTCCTCTTCCCAGTCGCCGGGATCGTGGTACGAAGCCGCCGCGTGCACAACGTGGGTCGGCTGGAACGCTTCGAACTGCCGCGCGACCAGGTCGGCATCGGCGATGGTGTCCTCCACCACACGCAGGCGATCATGTGTCTGCAGATTGTCGCGGCGGCCCGTACGATAGTTGTCAATTACGAGGACATCGTGGTCTTCCGCCAGCAATCTGTCGGTCAGGTGTGAACCGACAAAGCCGGCACCGCCAGTGATGAGCACTTTCATCGAGCACCTCAGTCGGTTCCAGTCGGGTTTCGTAACAGCAGGCGTGTAGACGGGTGAGTGACCGGCCGCCGCATCATCATATACGACGTTAGGCATACTCTCAAATATAGTGTTGCCCGGAGACCCTGGCAACACGAAAAAAACTGCCTGCTGCACCCACCGCCGTCGCTGCGAGTTGACCGCATGCACCGGTTGTTTCCGGCGTGATCTGGCGTTATACTTCCAAGGTCGCCAAGGTATCCCGCCACCGCAGCTCAGTGGTTCCGGCCAGCCGCCAATTCCACAATGGCTCACACTGTAATGGTTTTCGTTCTGCTGCCAGCGTACAACGAAGAAGAATCACTGCCGGTACTCCTGCCCGATGAACCGCGGTCTCGACGAATGCGGCTCGACATGTTCGAACTCGCGGTTGCCCGTGTTGATGACCCTGACATGCTGGTTTACCGGGGCTTGGCTGTTCGGTACCCCTGATCGACTCGGAAGGTGTCGATCGCGGTGATATTGTCGCCGGCCAGCACTTGCAGGCCATACCCGGCCATGGTGTCTTTTACCACAGGGTGATGCTGGATTCCGGCCTGACGACAACGTTCTCGAGGGTGCCACTCGCAGGGCAATGAAGACAAATACCAAGAGAACGAAGGGGCAGCAATTTTTCCCGGCCAACGCCACTTGCGACAGAGGGGCGCCTGATCAGTATCCCTGACCTGGGGCGGAAGCCTACCAATTTGCCACAGGGCTGAACGTCAGAAACGGATGCGGTTGCGGCCGCAGTCAAGGAACGTTATGAAGAAGTGGATCAAGCAGCTTGGCAAGGACAGCCTGGTATACGGCATCGGCGGCGTTGTTGCGAGGGGGCTCGGTTTTTTTCTACTGCCGATTTACACGCGGATCTTTTCGATAGCGGACTACGGGCTGATCGAATTGATCACCGTCGTGTGTATGTTCGCCTTCGCTGTGATAGCAGGCGGCACGGATGGGAGCCTGGAGTTCTACTTCACCGAACGCGCGGAAGAAGGACCGCAGACGCAGGCGCGCGTCGTCACATCGGTGCTGCTCTGGCGGGTAGTGTGGGGTGGCGTTGTTGTCGGTATTGTGCTTTTGCTGGCGCCGTTGCTGAACACCTTGTTGCAGTACGACATACCGATTACGCTGCTGTCGATCGCCATCACGAGCGTGTTCCTGGCAGGACTGACGGGGCCGATGCTGTCTGTTTTCCGGTTGCTGTTCAAGCCTTGGTGGTATGTCGGCATTTCGCTGCTCGGCACCGTAGCAGCGGCAGCCACGACGATTGTTCTGGTCGTGCGCTTCGACATGGGTGTCATGGGGGCCTTGATTGGCGCATGCGTCGGGGCAGCGATGGTCAGCGTTCTCGGGTTGTGGGGTGTCCGGCAATATCTGTCGTGGCAACCGCAGTTCCGCCAATGGTGCCCGCGGTTGCTACGGTTCGGCTTACCGCTGATGCCGACGGCGCTGGCGTTATATGTGCTGAACTCCTGCGACCGCTTCTTCATCGTCCGTTTTCACGGCGATGACGCTCTCGGCCTGTATTCCGTCGGTGCGAAATTCGCTCTGATCATCTCGTTGATGGTCATAACATTTCGCCAGGCATGGTGGCCGACCGCATTGAAGGCAATGCAGGACCCGGAAGGTCCGTTAGTTTTTCGAACTATTGCGCGGTTGTACTTGGGCACTGGTGTGATTGCCGTTATATGGCTTTCCGCCCTGGCGCCGTATCTGACCGCATGGATGACGGCACCGGATTATCACGCGGCCTTTCCGATCGTCGGGGCGTTGAGCTGGTCGGCGCTGCTGTACGGTTTTTATCTGATCGGCTGTGCCGGCATCTGGAAAGTCAAAAAAACTTTCTGGGCAGGAGCCACCATGGCAGCGGCAGCCGTCGCCAACTTGATTCTGAATTGTCTACTGGTGCCACGCTTCGGAGGTCTCGGCGCCGCTGTCGGTACATCCGTTTCCTTTTTTCTCTGGAATATTGCCGTTCTGCTGATCAGCGAACGTTTGTGGCGGGTCGGGCATTCGCTCGTGACCCTGGGCCTGCAGATCGTCGTCGGTGTGACGGTCTGCTGTTGCATCCATCGTTTTTACCAGGATCAGATGTCTCCCTGGTTGCCGTTCGCTTTCACTGTGGCCGCGACATTACTGCTTGTACCGACACTGATGACCCGGCAGCATTGGGGAGACGTCCGCGCCTGGCTGCGACACCGGCACTGACGCGTCGACGGCGACAGGTTTGAATCCATTGTGAATGCGAGCCTATTCACCATGGCCCCAATTCATACGATCACCTGATAGCCGCCGGCTAAACTATCGACAAAAAATGATTGCCTGTTGATTCAGGTGCGGCATCTGCCGGGTCTTCGTACCGCGCGGTAATTCGTTCGACTTCACCCGGTCCGTGGTCAATATGCCGCGTGAAATGCATCGGCGCGGACCGGACGACGAGGGGTTCTGCTTGCCGGTGTCGGGCTCTCGAGTTACGCTTTTTCCGCTAGGATATTGACCAGCAGTTCGTGCAGTTTCTTCTCTTCGTTTTCCCAGTCCAGTGCAATATGAGCCTTGCTCAGATTGCGTCGCAACTGCTCATATCGGCCGGTGTCGTTGCGCAAGGTTTCGATGCCAACCCGCAGCGATTGGGAATTCCGGGGATCAATGCCTAAGCCAATGTCGAAGCGCTCTGCGACCTTTTTTATTTCTATCAGATCCGGGTACAGCACAGGAAGCTCGGCGGCCACAGATTGAAAAAAACCGTTGGGCAGACTGTAGGCGTAGTTAACGGATCGTGCATAGTACAATATCGCCGCGGCATCCGCGCCGCGGACAAACGGTACGACCTCAAACGGTTTCACCGGCGGAACAAAGTGCGCCCGGCCCGCAAGGCCAAGGCGCTGTACATCATCAGCGAATTTGTCCTGATAGCCGGAACCGAGAAAGGCAACGTGCACTTTGTCGGGGAGATCGGCGACCGCCTGCAGCAGTTCCAAGATCGCCCGGCCCTTCTTCGCACGGCCGATAACCACGACCAGAAAATCGTCCGGTTGTATGCCAATCGTCTCACGCACAACTGACGGATGTTCCTGATCCAGCCGTGAATCATGGCAATTGCGAATTACGACCGACTCGCAGCCGAACGTCTCCCTCAGCAAATCCGCAATGCCGTCGGCAACCGTCACGACGGCGGCGGCGTGCTTTACGCACTTGCGTTCAAGCCATCTTTCGAACGGCAGGATCAGATGTCTGCGCGTCCAGGGAATCTGGTCGGGCTCTTCCAGGCGCGAATAAAAGTCGTGCGCGTCGTAAATGTACGGAACGCCGTAGCGACGCGACAGACAGTAGACGGCAGGAAACTGATAAAAGGCATGCAGATAATAGAGCGATGCGGGTGGCGTTCTGCGGACCGTTACGAAACCAAAATCGATGGCATACATGGCAACGTAACGGACCACACGCCACGGCCATTTCAACGACTCCGGTGCACGTTTCAGGAAGGCCCTCAGCCCGCCTGACTGGCTGCTTGCAGTCGGCTCCTCGGCTCCTGCGTCCTCCGGATCGCCGTCGGGGCTTATCAGTTCGAACGGCAACGCGTCACGCTGCAGGCGACTTGTCCGGCCCTCCACGACAATCGAACGATACCCCGCCCGCGCCACCGATGCTGCCTGTTTGAACGTGCGGCTGTCAGATTCCAGCGCCATCGGCGTGACTGTGACGACCGTCATCATGCCGCATTGTTGACGAGTTTCTTGAACTTTCCTGCCTGATCGTGAAACTCCTGATGCCACAACTCCAGCGACATCAGACCCCACAGCTTGCGGCTGAACATCTGGTTCTGGTCCAGCGCCGCCAAAATCGCCTCGCGGTGGAAGTATGGACGGTCGGCCGCGCCGGCATGGAAGAGGTCGAAAACGAATTCCTTCAGTTCGCCCGCTACCCAGTCGTTGAGCGGCACCGGGAACCCCATCTTGTCTTTGCGATTGACGACCAGCTCGGGCAGCTCGTCCTTCATCGCGTCGATCAGGATCTTCTTGAGCGTGCCATCCTTGAACTTGACGTCGGCCGGTATCGTCGCTGCGAATTCAACGAGCGGATAATACAAAAACGGCACACGCGACTCGACGCCATGCGCCATGCTCATGCGGTCCTCCACCTGCAGCAGTCCGGGCAGCAGCGTCTTGAAGTCGAAATGCGTCATCCGGTCAAAGTATGAGTTGCTGGCGACGTTCGTCGCGTTGAATATCTTGCTGAAAGTGTCGAATGGCGAATAATCGCCCAGCGCATCCCAGTTGATTTCACCGGCCAGTGACGCCGCCCGGTTGACGAGTCGATAGTACCGCCGGTCCGGGGATTCGAACAGACCTTCGCGCCAGAACTCCTTGATCATCGGCTGATAGTTCTGCAGCGCCACCAGGTTGGGAATGATCGACTCGTAGGTGACAACGAAATTGCCGGACTCCAGCGTGCCGTCGATGGCGCCGCGGATGCATTGTTCGAAGTAGGCCAGCAGGTAGCGCACATAGCCGCCGAAAATCTCATCACCGCCCTGGCCGCCGAGCACGACCTTGCGATGCTGCGCCGCCAGCTGCGACACGTGATACTGCGGAAACGATCCGGGCCCGGCCACCGGATAGTCGAGATGATAGATCACCTTGCGAATCGAGTCGATGAAATCGCCGGCGCCGATGGTTACCTGGTGCAAATCCATGCCACGGTTCTCGGCAATCGCTTTGGCGTATCGTGATTCGTCGTACAACGGACCGTTGTCGAAGCGCCCGTTGAACGCTGCAAACCCGTCGCCACCCTGCAGCCGTGCGGCCAATGATGCCATGATACCTGAATCCGCGCCGCCGCTCAGATAGGCGCCCACGGGCACATCGCTACGCAGATGCAAGGCTACCGACTGCCCGATCAACTCGCGGAGCTGGTCCTCGAAGTCCTTCGGCATGTGATCCCAGTTCAGGTCGTAGAAAACCTCCCAGTACTGCTCCTCGCGGACAGTGCCGCCCTGCACGATCAACCGCTGCCCCGGACGTAACTGGTGGATGTCCTTGAACAATGTCCGACCGTCCAGACAGAGCTGAAAGATGATATATTCCTTCAGCCCTTCGATATCTGTGGAAATCTCCGGCATAAACGGCAGCAGGGCCTTCGGCTCCGACGCCAGATAAAGATGCTGGCCGACTACGGTGTAGTAGAACGGCTTAATACCAAACCTGTCGCGGGCACAGAACAGCAGGTTCTTGCGCTCGTCCCAGATCGCGAAGGCAAACATACCTTGCAGATGATCGACACAAGCCGTGCCCCACTTTTCATACGCCGCCAGCAGCACCTCGGTGTCGGACGTCGTGCGGAACGGATACGGCTTGAGTTGTTCACGCAGCTCGAGGTAGTTGTAGATCTCGCCGTTGTAGCTGACAACGTTGCCGGCCGGCGAGGTCATCGGCTGCTGGCCGGATTCCAGGTCGATGATGCTCAGGCGCCGATGCCCCAGGCCGACGTGGCCGTTGTCGTGCAGCCATATGCCTTCGTCGTCAGGTCCGCGGTGCGACAGCAAGTCGTTCATCACCTGCAGATGCCGTGCCGCACCATCGACTGCACGGTCGTCGAGCGCTATCAGTCCGGCTATGCCACACATCCTGTTTTGGCCCTCCCTGAGGCGCTAAGGCAGCGAGTCGCCACGGCTGTCGTGGTTTAGCTGCGTCCTTGCTTCGGAAAACCGAACGCCTTACAGTTACACCGTAACTTCAAGCACCGCAACTACTAAGTGCGCCACATGTTCGATCCTAAGCGTATTTCTCATGCCGCCATCGTCGTGCTCGTCTTTGT
>CAJWLW010000250.1 GCA_913042885.1 uncultured Lentisphaeria bacterium
GCCGCAGCTCGGCCGGATCGAGCGACGCCATGGCGGATATCTGCGCCGAGGTGTAACCGATCTTGCGGATTTTACGCATCGTCTTGACGATTTCTTTAACGCTATGTGTATAGTCGCGCAGAGTATAAAGTTGAGCAGAGACGATGTGTTTCTTTGCTGCCATAGTTGGTTGCCTGCAGGTTAAGGTTGCACTAGGTAGAGAGCAACGCGGAATATGTAATGCATACCGGCGGTTCCGCGGGTGCTACAGCCAATCGCTCATTCGGCAAGATACGCCTTGCCTCCGGTGCGCCGGATCAATGACCGGACGTTGACAATCTTCCCCGACTCGAGCGCTTGCCGAAAAGCCTCGCCCACGGCGACCTGCTCGACCATGTCCGCTGCAGTCTCCGTCGGTTTGCCGGTGCGCATCATGCGCCTGATGCGTTTCAACACCTCGGCGGCCGAAGCGGGATTGACCCAGTCCCCGATGTCCTCGGAATTGACTTTAGTCTTCGGACCGAGTGCGCTCAGGTAGAAAGAACAGTGAAATGTCGGGCCGACGTTGCAGTTCACCGTCACGCCCTGTTCGGGTCGGCCGGCACGGCCGCCATAACCAAGATGGACCAGCGTCTGGCGCGGCCCGGCCATCGCCTGCACCGACTCGATCCCGGACCCGAACGTCGCCTGGGTCAGGGCGATCGAGTGGTACAATCCCGCCAGCGCCGTCCCGCCGCCATAGATCGATCCGAAATTGCAGCCGCCCGTTTCAGCCAGTCGATTACGAAACTGTACGACCGCCGGCGCCGTGCGCATCATCGACAGACTCATCAGCGGGGCGCCATGTTTAGCCGCCAGCCGCAGCATTTTGTAAGCATCTTTCAGCGTATAGGCGAACGGCTTGTCAATGAACGTTGCCACGCCTTTCTTCAATCCCGGCGTCGACAACTCGAGATGGTCGCTGCCGTCACCATTGCAGTCGGAAATAAAAACAAGGTCGACGTCGTCACTGACATCTTCGAGGCGGTCGCAAACTACGGGGCGGCCGTAAAACACTTTCGCCGCCATCTCCGCAAGGCTTCGATCCGCATCCCACAGCTTGGCGATCTCGAACCCGCTGACCTGCTTGGCAGTCATCATCGTCGGCCGGCAGTAGTAGGTGTAGAAATAGTACCAGTTGCCGCCCTGCTGCCACGACTCCTTGGACGGTTCGCCAACCGGCATCGGCTCTCGGAGAAGCAACGGATCGTGTTTCTCCATCAGCGGTCCGTACCACATGCCGTGCGTGTCGCAGCGGATCAAACCGACGCGTATTTTCTTGCTCTTGCCGCTCATGTTGTCTTCACCTCTTCGTGTTGCGTTCGTATCCAATCGCCGTCGCGCGCGCAATCGGACACGCGTGCGATTTTGACAGTGCCTGGAAAGACAGCCGCGCCGGCCGCCAGGCGACCGATTGTGATCTCGATGTCGCTGGCTTGAATTCGGCCGGATGCGGGTTGTTCATTAGCACGCACGCCATCGATGTAAAGGGTAATGGAACGACCATCGTAAACGCCCGCCAGATAATGCGGGCCCGGCGCCAGTCGCCGGTTGGCCGCGATGCTGACGACGCCCGCCTCGGTCGCAACGAGGAAACGCGGGCCCGGCAGGGCAGCACAGAGTCCGCCGTTGTGGCCGCAGTCGGCGTAGCGCAGGCTGAAGCTGCCCAGATCGCCGATCGTGTCGTAGCGCAGCACCGCACCGTGCCCGTGCAGACCGGGATGTCTGGCGCCATCGTTCCACGGAGCGCCATAGATAAAGCGGCCATCGAAGGCAGCGGCGTTGAACCCGACCGTCTTCAGGCCGTCTGTCAGGCCGGCATCGACCGCGCACCAGGCAGCCGGGTCGGTGAATTCACCCGCCGTGTCGTAACGCAGGAATTCGCCGTGGTAATCGTCGCCGGCGTCCCAGTACGGAATGAAATAGACAAATCGGCCATCGCAGCAGGCGCCGTCGTAACCGAGGGTGCGGCGGCCGCTGGTGCGCGTCAGGTCGTAGGACTGCCAAGCCTTGTCTTCCTTGAAGTCCTGCCGCGTGTCGTAGCGCACCACGGCCTCCGTTTCACCATACGGAACGTAGTAAACGTACTGTCCATCGTAGATGGCGCCGACGTTGCGAACCAACCCGAGCGGCCGGGCGTCATATGCGGACCACGCTGCGGGGTCCGCAAATTCGAGGGAACTGTCGTAGCGCAACGCAGCACCATAGCTGAGCGGCGCGTAGTACACGTATCGACCGTCGAAGCAGGCGCCGTCGAAATCGCGGGTGTCGAGGCCGTCGGTGCCTTCGGCGGCGTAGGTCGCATAGCCGGCGGGATCCTGAAGATCACAGTGCGTATCGATGCGCAGCATGGTGCCGCTGCACAGCGGCACCATGCCCTGTTTCATGCCGGTGACGGAATGGCCTTCATCGTGATCGTCCTGATTGTCCGCCGGTACGGATTGCTGGCCCGGGCAGCAGTAGATGTATCGACCGTCGAAGGCGGCGGACTGGTAGGAATTGGGTAGGCCGATATCATGGGCGTCCCAGCTCTCCGGATCCTTGAAGCCACCGGCCGTATCGTAGCGCAGAATTCGGCTGTGGAAGTCCTCGCTGTCACGCCGCGGTATGAAGGTGATGTAACGACCGTCGGCAACCGCGCCATAGTACCCCTTGCTGTTGAGGCCGTTGGTTTGCCCTGCGTCATAAGCCTCCCAGGCGGCAACATCCTTGAAGTCGCAGTGGGTATCGTAGCGCAGCACCTTGCCGTGGCGGCTGTCGGTGTCGTGCTGCGGTACGAAGTAGACATGGCGTCCGTCGAACACCGCACCGAAAAATCCGGTACTGTCGAGGCCATCGGTCATGCCCGCGTCATACGCATCGAAGCCGGTCATCGCCGTCTTCGGCGCCCAGGCGGACACCAGCGGCTGAATGGCGTCTTCGCCGTCGGTATCCGTCGAGACCCAGGCCTCGACGGTGATCGCATCGGACAGGGTCAATGGCAGGTCGAGCGCAACCACGCCATCGGCGGCAACGAAAAGATGCTTGTCATCGTGCGGCGGCCTCATTGCTGTTCGATTTCCTGTGGGACGTTCTCGAAGTGATTGTCGACAAGCTCGACGTTGGTGGCCGCAGCACTGATCCTTATGCCGGTATGCAGATGACCGCAAGTGTGGTTAAAAATACGGTTCTGACGCAGTACAAGCCCATCCACGGGACCGGCCACATCGATGCCGATACCCGGTGTCGCAGCGCTCCCGGCGTTTTCAAAAAGATTCGACTCGACGACGTTGCGATGCGCCGCCCTGGCAGGCGGGTCGTCACGGAAAACGAGCGCTGCCAGCCCACTGTCGTACACACAGTTGTGGCGCATGACGTTATCAGTATCGCGATGACCGACAGAAATGCCGAATTCCCGGCTGTTGCGAATCTCGTTGTCCTCGGCCAAACCGTGCGTGACGCCCCAACACCAGAAAAGACCGGTGCCGCAGTCGTGAATGCGGTTGCCTCGGATGACCGGACGCTGCGAGCCACTGCCGGGATGCAAGCCGAGCTGTGCGTGGCTGTGGCTGTGGCAATCCACGACCGTTACATCGTGACATATCTGGAAGCTGATGCCGTCACCGTTGTTGTTACGTGCTTCGACTGCTTCGATATGGACGTGCTCGCAGTCCTGCATGAAGATGCAGCCGCCGTAGTTGCCATCGAGCTCGTCGTTCCCGTCGCGATTGCCATCGAGCGTGATGTTCTCGATACGCAGGTCCTTCGCCCAGTTCGCGGTGACGATCGGAAAGAGTGTCGAAGCGACGGCCTCATGGGTGATCCAATGTTCCTTGCGCGGCTGACTGTCGAGCCGCAGGCGGTTGCCGTCGATCTCGAGGACGGTGTGTTTGGTGACATTGCGACCGCCGGCCGTGGCATTGCTTTGCAGGGCGATGCCGCCGCCCACTTCGAAGATATCCGGATCGGCGACCGTGACGGACCACTCGTACCAGTCCATGTCTTCGGCGAGCGGCGTGCTGGCGCTTGGGGATTTCAGCAGGACACTCTTCTCGCCGCAGCCGGCGAGACGGACATTGTCGCGCAGATGCAGCGCATTGTTCATGTGCCAGGTGCCGGGCAGCACTTCGACGGTACCACCGCCGTGTGAGCTCACACGCTCGACTGCCGCCTGCAGCGCCAGGTGTGAAGTGCCGATGAAGTCGCCGTGCTCCGGACCGACCGTGACATGCAGCGTTTGTGACATGGATGCTACACGAGCTTGTCCGCCTGCAGAGCGACTTTGCGGAATGCTGCGGCGTGTTGCTCGACGGCTTCCGGCCGGTCGTGCTTCAGATACGGAATATGGATGACCCGGCCGTGCGCTGCTTCCGCCGCAGGCAATGAACCTTCGGGCTGGCGCAGGTCGCGGTCGGAGTTGGCAATGCGCGTAGGCTTGCCGTCGCCGTAGATATCGACGTCATTCATCACCGGGTGCAGGTGCAAGGGAAAATTGCAACCCGGATTCGTATCGCTGCCTTCCGCCCGGACCGCCTCGCAAAACTTTGCCGCCGGCAGATCACCGAGTTCCTCCGGCAGGTAATGCCCGACCGCAGAGTACCAGCCGCCCATCGTGCTGCCGGAGTCCGCCGCGGGCCGATGCGCCCGCAGGCCCGGGGTGTCCGCGAGCAGGTCCCAGAACCGGTTGATCGCCGCCTGGATATTTTTGATCCGGTCCGGGTAATACTTGAACTGCACCCGCGCCACAGCCGAGCACATCTGATTGAGCCGCCCCTTGATGCCGCCGAACGGTATGCCGGCCAGCGGCGCCAGGTCCGGATGCTCGAGCGTCTCGTGGCGCGCATAGTGCGCATAGGCGATGGCATGCTGCTGGATGCCGTCGTCGTCGGTGATCAGCATGCCGCCTTCACCGGCAGCGAAGCTCTTGGCCGACATCATCGAAAATGCCGCGGCGTCTCCGAACGATCCGACGATCCTGCCCTTGTACAACGTGCCCTGGGCATGCGATACGTCCTCGATCACTTTCAGGCCGTGCTTCTGGGCGATCGGCAGGATCGCGTCCATGTCGCAGGGATGCCCGCAATAATGCACCGGCACGATCGCCTTCGTGCGCGGGCTGATGTGCCGCTCGATATCGTTCGGATCGATACACAGCGTAGCGGCATCGATGTCGGCGTAGACGACAGTCGCGCCGAGTGCGAACGCCGGCATGGCGCTGGCCCAGTAGGTGATGCTGGGAACGATGATCTCATCGCCGCGACGGACGCCGGCGGCCCAGAAAGCCGTCTGCAATGCCAGTGTGCCGTTGGGATAGGTCAGTCCGTGCTTCACACCGTGCCACGCCGCCACCTCGGATTCGAGCTGCATGCTGATATCCGTGCCCGACGGCCGGCCGCCGTCACGCAGCACCTCGAGCACTGCCTGCTCGTCTTCTTCCGTCACAATCGGCCAATGGAACAGATCCGTCTGGCTGCCAGCCTCGCCAACCGCTTGCGGTCCATTCCTGACCGCCAGATCCTGTTCGACCAGTTCATCCATTTTCGAAGCTGCTGCAGACATGGTAGATCTCCGCTATAAGTGGTTTTGCGAGTGCAAGTGTATACGCTCAGCCGCTGTGTGGCAAGTTCGCAAGTGGCGGCACGAGATCCGTGTGTCCGGGCGGGTCGCGCAGCAACGGATCCGTGTGCTCCGGTAGTATTCGCTTCTCATTCGTCGAAGCAGTAGAATAACGAGCACGACAACGCATTACAATGCAGCAACTCGGTGTCCCATGTTTGTACGGCCTGCCTCACTATTTTCGATATTGATTCTGGGAGTTTTCATGGAAGCGACACCAACCTCCGCCGCGGTCCAGCCGGTGGCTTCCTGGGATTTCGAAGATGCAGCCGGCGAGCAACTCACCGACAATAGCGGCAACGGCAACCACGGGACCATTCACGGCGCCACATGGGTCGAGATCGACGGCGGCCACGCCCTGCGCTTTGACGGGGTCGGACTATGTCGACTGCGGCAAAGTCGAGGGTCTCGACTTGCAGGTGCCTTTATCGCTGGAAGTGTGGGCCAGCCGCTGACTATCTCCCACGAACCGACACGCGATGTCATCGCCGGACTGCCCGAGACAGCCCCCGACGAACTGGCCACCGTCGTGCGGATCAGGTCGCGTCGAAAAACTGACGCGGAGCATGAAACACGCTGTCCTCCCGGTACAGCGGCGATCCAACTTCCGGACCGACAATGAATCCAGACACCATCCTCGTAACCGGCGGTAACAAAGGTATCGGCTACGGAATCTGTGACCGCCTGCTGGCCGCGGACCCGAACGTCCATGTCATCATGACCGGGCGCCATCCGGATCGCGGACATACGGCCCACGCCGAGCTGGCCGCGGTGCATGGCGGCGAGCGGATCTCGTTCGAACTGCTCGACGTCACCGACGTCGCGAGCATCGCTCAGCTCTCCACGCTCGGGCTCGAGTTCACGGCGATCATCAACAATGCCGGCATAGCTACGAAAGGCCACGCTATCAATGCGGAGATTGCACGCAGCACGATTACCACGAACTGCTTCGGCGCGCAGCGTGTGATCCGTACCCTGTTGCCATGTCTGCGGGAGGGCGGACGCGTCGTCAACGTCGCCAGTACTGCCGGGCAGCTCGGGAGCTTCAGTGACGCCTTGCGAAAACAATTCATGGAGCCGCTGCTGACTGAGGAAGATGTCGCCGGACTGATGCGTTCATTCATCGATGCCGTCGCCACCGGCAACCACGATCAGGACGGCTGGCCATCGAACACCTATTCGGTTTCCAAAGCCGGCATGAACGCGTTGACCCGCGTCTGGCATCGTGACCTGAAGGCTCATGGCATCGTCGTCAACTCCTGCTGCCCGGGCTGGTGCCGCACGGATATGGGCGGAGCGAACGCCTCGCTGTCGGCGGCAAAAGGCGCCGACACGCCGGTATGGCTGGCCCTCGGCCAAGGCGGCAACGAGGGCGGCGGGTTCTACAGGGAAAGGCAGCCGATCGCATGGTGATGGCAGACGAACCCGAAAGAGGCATTCACAGCCTCACTGCGGGCGGCGCACAATCGCTGTAGCGTAGCCTTCGGGGATACGGACCTCGGCATAGGCCTTGCCGTCGCGCACAACTCGCGGCACATCAATTGCTTTCGTCGTCGGTGATGTAGATGTCGGTGTCGCCACGCATCGTAGTCGCGGTCTGCGGCCGGTTGCTGATGCGCTTGCCGGCGATCGCCTGGCCGTTGAGCTCGAGCCGTAAGGCATTGGGCA
>CAJWLW010000251.1 GCA_913042885.1 uncultured Lentisphaeria bacterium
AGGTTGAAGCGCCCGAGGTTGAAGCGCCCGAGGTTGAAGCGCCCGAGGTTGAAGCGCCCGAGGTTGAAGCGCCCGAGGTTGAAGCACCCGAGGTTGAAGCACCCGAGGTTGAAGCACCCGAGATTGAAGCACCCAAGGTTGCAACGCCTGAGGTTGAAGCACCCGAAGTTGAAGCACCCGAGGTTGAAATGCTGCCACAGCTGAAGCCCAAGCCGATTGCGGCAATAGGTTTTCTGCCGATAAACTCGTTCGAATCGATTGAAAACGCAATCGACGATGAGCCTCCGGCAGCAGCAGTCGACGACCTCGATGAACTTCCCATAGACGATGCGCCACCGATCGACGACGAACCGATTGGCGGCGTGATGGCTGTGGAAGATATCCCCGCTGTGGATGACGCGCCGGAGCTCGCAGTGATCGACGGCGATAAACCGCTGGGCGAACTGGACGACATGCTGGAAACAGTCGTCGTCGACATCAAGCCGAACATGCCAGTCATGTCCGCCGTTACGCCGCAGCCGAAGAAAAAGAAGCCGCCGAAAAAGTTCGTTTACACCTTTAACCCCGAAGCTAACGCCAACGATGGCACAAGGGCCGGGAGCGGAAATACGACGCAACTCGACGACTTTGCGTCCATACACACGTGGGCAATCGACAAAAGCGGGTCAGCCGGCAATGTCCAAGCCGACAACAACCGACTGATCCTGACGTATAACGTCAATCTACCGGCGCCGAAAAATAAATGTATTGTCAGCCGCCAGATGCATGAGATACTTAGCGATTACGAAGCAATCATTATCGATGTCGAGCAGGAGTCGGCAGCGCCGGCACGCATGGCGATGGCAATCGTCACCCGTGACAACAAGTCATACTACGAAAGCACGACAGTGACACTGAAGCCAGGCATGAACAAAGGGTTGACGTTCGATCTGGCCAATGACAACTTCAAGTGTGAAGCATCCGACTGGCTTCACAAGGCAAGTGTACGCGAAGTCGATCGAATCCTCAAGGTCATGTTTCTGATATATGTAAGGGGGGAAGGCCGTACAATTTTGTCCGACCTGCGCTCCCGACCGGCACAGTAGCGGCGTACGGGCTACAAGATCGAATCAGCAGTTTGCAAATTTTCGAATTTCCAGTACTATCATTGCCCGCAACGTACCAACCATCGGGACATCTATCTAATTAACTGCCACACGGCAAGAACGTAAGGAAGTGTATATCCATGGCTGAGACCTATAATCTCGAGGAGTTAGGCATCACCCCCTGCGGACGAGTACACCGCAATCTGACCGTCGACGAATACTACGAGCTCGCCGTCGTAACGGACAACTGCAAGACCGCTCAAACCGGTGCCTTGGTCGCCTTCAGCGGCGATAAGACCGGACGCAGTCCAGCCGACAAACGGGTTGTCGAACAGGATTCGACCAAAGCCGATGTCTGGTGGGGCAACATCAACAAACCGATCAGCGACGCCGGTTTCACCGTCAATCACCAGAGCGCAATCGCCCATATCAGCAGTTGCGAAAACATCTACATCGTCGATGGTTTCATCGGCTGGGACCCAGACAGTCGTATCAAAGCCCGGGTCATTTGCACACGTGCGTATCACGCGCTGTTCATGCACAACATGATGATCCGTCCGACCGCTGACGAGCTGGCGGCCTTCGGACAGCCGGACTGGCATATCTTCAACGCCGGCCAGGCCGAATCCGACCCGAACAACGACACGGTATCGAGCACCACCTCGGTCTGTCTCGACTTCGAACGCCAGGAGCAGGTTATCCTGGGCACCGATTACGCTGGCGAGATGAAGAAAGGCATGTTCACCGTCATGAACTACATCCTGCCGAAACGTGGCATCTCGAGTATGCACTGCTCGGCCAATGAATCTCTGGACGGCAAAGATGTAGCGCTGTTTTTCGGACTCTCGGGCACGGGCAAGACAACGCTCTCGGCCGATCCGAACCGTGCCCTCATCGGTGACGACGAGCATGGCTGGGACAGCAAAGGCATTTTCAACTTCGAAGGCGGCTGCTATGCCAAGATGATCGATCTTTCCCAGGAAGGCGAACCGCAAATCTGGAACGCCATCCGCAAGGGGACCGTACTCGAGAACGTCATCCTCGACGCCGACGGTGCCGCAGATTACAGCGACACCTCGATCACCGAAAACACGCGTGGTGCCTACCCCGTCGAATTCATCGACAACGCCAAAATTCCTTGCGTCGGCGACCACCCCACCAACGTCATTTTTCTCACCTGCGACGCCTTTGGCGTGATGCCTCCTGTTTCCCGGCTGAACGCCGCGCAGGCACAGTATCATTTCATCAGTGGATATACTGCCAAGGTCGCGGGTACGGAAGTGGGCGTGACCGAGCCGGAGCCGATGTTCAGCGCCTGCTTCGGCGGCCCGTTCCTGGTCTGGCACCCGTTCAAGTACGCCGAGTTGCTGGCCGAAGCGTGTGACAAGCACAACGCCAGCGTCTGGCTCATCAATACCGGCTGGAGCGGCGGCGCCTATGGCGTCGGCAAGCGTTTCAGCCTCAAGTACACGCGGGCGATTGTAACTGCCATTCTCAACGGCAGTCTCGACGACGCGGAGTTCATCGATGAGCCGTACTTCGGCCTCGCTATCCCGACGACCTGCAACGAGGTTCCGAAAGAGATGCTCAATCCGAAAGCGACCTGGGCCGACCAGGACGCTTACGACGCCCAGGCAAAGAAACTCGGCGGTCTTTTCGCGAAGAACTTCGAGAAATACGCCGAGGGCTGCTCTGACGACGTCAGGGCCGCGGGCCCGAACATCTAAGATGACATAGCTCCGTTATTCGCCTATAGGGGGACGATCATTAGCCTTGGGCTTGATCGACCCCCTTTTTTATTTCACCGGCACCTGGACCCCAATGTCCCAGCAGACCCCGAATCATCTCGCCGGCCAGAGCAGTCCATACCTGTTGCAACATCTTTATAACCCCGTCGACTGGTATCCCTGGGGCGAAGAAGCGTTCTCCAGAGCCCGCGACGACGACAAACCGATTTTCCTGTCGATCGGCTATTCCGCCTGCCATTGGTGTCATGTCATGGAGCGCGAGTCGTTCGAAAGCGCCTCGATCGCGGTACTGCTCAACGACAATTTCGTATCGATCAAAGTCGACCGCGAAGAACTGCCTGATGTCGATGATGTGTACATGACCTTTGTTCAAGCCTACACCGGCAGCGGCGGCTGGCCATTGTCCGCCTTTCTCGCGCCCAATTTGAAACCTTTCTTCGGCGGCACCTATTTCCCGCCGGGCGACAACTACGGGCGCCCGGGGTTCGCGCACATTCTGACTCGCATCGCCGAGCTGTGGAAGACCGAGCGACAGCAGGTGCTCGACAATGCCGAGCACATCAGCTCGACATTGTGCGAGCAAAGCGCCGTCGCCCAGCCGGACGGCGACATCGCGCTCGAGACCGCCACCCTGACTGCAGCCGGCCAAGAACTGCTCGACAGCTTCGACCGGAAATGGGGCGGCTTCGGCGACGCCCCGAAATTTCCGTCGGCTGCAAGCATCCAGATTCTGCTGCGCGAGTATCAGCGAACCCACGACGACAACCTGCTGCACGCTGCCACCCACACCCTGGACTGCATGGCTTACGGCGGTATGTACGACCAGCTCGGCGGCGGTTTCGCACGCTACTCGGTCGACGACAAATGGCTGGTGCCGCATTTCGAGAAAATGCTCTATGACAATGCCCTGCTCGTTGCCGCCTATATCGAGGCTTGGCAAGTCACCGGCAATATCGAATACCAACGCATCGTGCGCGAGACCCTCGACTATATCCTCCGGGACATGACCGATGACAGCGGTGGCTTTCATGCCGCCGAAGATGCCGACAGCGAAGGGGTCGAGGGCAAGTTCTACGTCTGGGACAAGAGCGAAATCGAAACCGTACTCGATTCCGAGTCCGCAGAGTTGTTCACAAGCTTTTATGGCATTACCGCAGGGGGAAACTTCGAAGGTCACAACATCCTGAATATCCCGGTACCGCCGTCGACGTTCGCCGCCAGTCGAGACTTGACGACCGATGAACTCTGGAACCGGATCGGCGACGCCAGGGACAAGCTGATGGCGGTGCGCGAGCAGCGCGTACGTCCCGGCAAGGACCACAAAGTGCTGACCTGCTGGAACGGGTTGATGATCTCCGCCATGGCTCGGGCCGCCCAGGTTCTCGATGACGATGTCTACCGCGTTGCCGCCATTCGCGCCGCCGCGTTCATCCGTGACACCATGACGAACGACACCGGGTTGCTGCATGTTTACTGCAACGGGACGGCGCGCATTCCCGGGTATGTCGATGACTATGCTGCAGCCGCTCTCGCTTTCATGGACGTCTACGAGACAGACGGCGATCCAGCGTGGCTGAGGACTGCCGCCGAGTTGATCGACAGTATGATCAAGCGCTTCTGGAGTGCTGAGTCATCGGCATTCTATCTGGCCGAAGAGGCGCACAGTAAACTGTTTCTGCGCTCGCAACCCAACTACGACGGCGCCGTGCCGGCCGGCAACTCTCTGGCGGCAATGGCGCTGTTACGCAGTTCCCATTTTTGCGATCGCAGCGACTACCGAGAAATTGCCGTGCAGGTGCTGCGGCGTAATTACGACGCAATGAAAACAATACCGCGCGGCTTCATGAACCTATTGCTGGCGCTCGATTTCCATCTGTACCTGCCGGCCGAGATTGCCATAATTGGCGATCTGCAGGACGAGGCGGCACAGGCTCTTCTGCGAACCGTGCACGAGCGTTTCCTACCCAGCCGCCTGCTCGCGTTTGCCGACTCCGCAAACGACCAGCCACTACTGCATGGCAAAGCAATGATCGACGACAAGGCAACGGCATTTGTCTGCCGTAATTTCGTGTGTGACAAACCGACGACGGAAGTGCAGGAACTTGCGAGGCAGCTAACAAGTCTTACTATGTAGTGGTTGAACGCCTCTTTTCTTGCGGGTGCTTTTCGCAGCATAGGCATTCCGTTAAGACAGAAGTCTGATATTCATCACTGAAATTTCCGGAGCAACCATGGAAGATGCCCCGAATCCGGGTCCGCTGTTCGATCTGTCTGTCGCCTTCTGGCGTTCCGGTGCATTGTTTGCCGGCATCGAATTGAAGCTGTTCGACACCTTCGCCGGCAACAGCATGTCCCCAAGCGACGTTGCCAGCAGCCTCCACCTGCCGCTGCGGACTGTCGAGCTGCTGATCGAAGCACTGGCGGCACTGGACCTGCTCGTCGCCGATGACCGCGGAAACTTCCGCAATACGGACATGAGCAACACCTACCTTTGTGCGGACAGCCCCGCCTACCTCGGCGACACTATTCGTTTCAACGCCCGCGCCTGGAACGCCTGGGGCGGGCTGGCGGACGCTATCCGCGCCGATCGCCCGGGCGTACCGCCGGAAACCTTTCTGGGTGGCGACCGGGCAGCAACACGCGAGTTTGTCCTGGCTATGCATCATCGGGCACAGGGCGTCGCACAGTGCATGATGAACCTGATCGACCTCGACGGCGTCCACACGTTGCTCGATGTCGGCGGCGGACCGGCAACCTACGCCCGTCTGCTCGCCGAGCGATATCCCGAGTTGCACGTCACCGTCTTGGATCTGCCGGCGATTGTCGAAATCGCGGCTGAATTGGTTGCGGACTCCGCAGCCCGTGAGCGGATCGACCTGCAGCCAGGGAACATGTTTGAGGATGGCTTCGGTCAGAATCTCGATGCTGTGTTGTTCTCCGGCGTGCTGCACCGTGCCGAGGGCGACGGTATCGTCGCACTGTTGCGCAAAGCAACCGAAGCGCTGAAACCGCAAGGCCAGGTATTCATCAGCGACCTTTTCACCGGCGGCGACGACCGGGGCCCGGTGGTACCCGAATTATTCTCGCTTCAAATGATGCTGATCGCCGATCAGGGCCGCTCCCTGAAGCTGGGTGAGATCGGTGAGCAGTGCAAGTCCGCAGGCTTGAAGCTACAGCAGACCGTGCCCTATCCTGCCCCATTACCACATACGTTATGCGTCGCGGTGAAGCTGTAGGTTAATGGTGATCGATGCTGCTGCTTCGCGTCCACAGACTGGAAAGCCTGTACCACAGAATGGATTGATCAGAAGTCGTTCGATGATAAGTTGTTCCATGCCTGCCCCCCGGACACATCCCCTTGCCGAAGTCCCGACATCGCCGTCTGTCGATCAGACCGGTGTCGAGGAGCGTGTCGCTCGTTTCAAGACGCGCAGCATCAAGGGAAATGCGAAGATGGGGGCGCTCGAACTGATCCTCAGCATGATCGACTTGACGACGCTCGAGGGTATGGACACGCCCGCCAAGGTCCGTCAACTTTGTGCCAAGGCAATGCACCTGCACGACGAACTTCCCGGACTGCCGCAGGTAGCTGCCATTTGTGTGTATCCGACACTCGTGGGTGTCGCCAGGGACGCCCTGACCGGCAGCGGCATCAAGGTCGCATCGGTTGCGACGGGTTTCCCCAGCGGCCAAGCACCGCTGAAACTGCGGCTGGCCGAAACGCGCAGCGCTGTTTCTGAAGGCGCCGATGAAGTGGATATGGTGATCTCGCGCGGTCGCTTTCTGCGCGGCGAGTACGCCTACACCTATGACGAAATTGCTGCCGTCAAGGAAGCCTGCGGCGCCGCGCACCTGAAGGTTATCCTCGAAACGGGCGAACTGCAGACACTCGACAATGTGCGCCGGGCAAGCGATATTGCCCTGTACGCAGGTGGCGATTTCATCAAGACGTCAACGGGCAAAGTGCAGCCGGCGGCGACCATGGAAGTTACGCTGGTGATGCTGCAGGCGCTCCGCGATTTCTACCGCCGCACCGGACAGATCCGCGGCATGAAACCGGCCGGCGGCATTTCGACGGCAAAGCTGGCCATCAGTTATCTGGTGATGCTGCGCGAAACCCTCGGTCAGGACTGGCTGACGCCGAGGCTTTTCCGCTTCGGCGCCAGTCGGCTGGCGAACGACGTCCTCCTGCAGATTGCCAAACAGCGAACCGGCGTGTATCAGTCGGCGGACTACTTTTCCGAGGCTTAGTGCTCATGGCGAAGAAGAAAAAAACGACCCTCAACTTTGCAACCGACTGGTCGTACGCACCGGCACCAGAGAGCACGGATCACGTGACGATCGAAAATCACTACGGCCTGTTCATCGGCGGCAAGTTCGTCCCGCCTGCGAAGGGCAACTATTTCAACACGATCAATCCTGCTACAGAGAAACGCCTGTCAT
>CAJWLW010000252.1 GCA_913042885.1 uncultured Lentisphaeria bacterium
ATGTCCGTCGAGCAACGGCGTCGCGTCTTTCACGACACGGACGGCCACCTCGATATGTCTCCAGCGGCCCTTTTCGTTCATCGTGGGGTCGTCGATGGGCACGAGGCCTGCACCATCGTCATCCTTGAATTGCGGGCCTCATCCAGTACCAGTACTGATATGAGACTCTTTCTGGACACCGCGAACGTCACCGAGGTTCGGGCCTGTATCGGCCCGGGTGTGGACCGCCGTGTGACCGCCATCCGGAAATCCGGGATTTTCTGTTGTACACTGTTTTTTCTCATCTTCCTGTCACCGGTTCATGCGCTGGAGCCGCCTGCGAAAAGCTATCGTTTTATCTGGCTCGTTCCCAAAGATGTCACCGCCAAGAAGTACACCGTTGGGCAGATGAATCGATCAGTAAAAATCGTCCAGCGATGGTTTCTGAAACAAACGGGTAAAACGTTCCGGATCAACCCGGTTGAAGTGGTCATGGGTGATGAAAGTCGGGACTGGTACACGAATACGGGAAATGATGGAAAATGGAATACGATTCACAACGCCATCAAAGAGGTGTTCCGCAAGAATGGAACGTTTTGGGGCGACGAGAAGCATGAATATCGATATGTCGTTTACATAAGTGCAGACGGGCCCGGCGGCGCAAACGGTGTCCCGAGGTTCGTGGGTCTGCCTCAAGAGGATGTCGATGGGGTGACATCAAAGCAGTGGAACACCCGCTGGGCCGGTGGCCTGGCCCATGAAATCGGGCATACGCTCAGGCTGGATCATGAGGGCGATGACGAGAACGACGTCATGCGAATGGGATACCTGAATCTGAAGACGACGTACCTGTCGAAACAAAACATAACGAAAATGCTTGAGGCAACAACCAACAAAGGCTGGCTGATCAGCAGGCTCCGTGGGGAGACTTCCACGGATCGGCCGTTCTCAAGCAGCAAAAAAGATTCGTTATAGCCCCTTCTGCCCCGGCCGTTACGTTGACATCTGAAAACCGACAAACAGCCTGCCGAGGATTTTCTCGGAGCGCCCCATGGCGTACGCGTCGGCGGTGTCGTAGAAATTGATGCCGGCGTCGCGCGTGCGGTTGAACATCTGCGCCGAAGTTGCCTCGTCGGCGTCACCACCGAATGCCATCGTTCCGAAGCACAGCTGTGAGACCTTTACGCCGGTACGGCCGAGGCTGCGGTATTGCATCGGAAACTCCGGATATCAGTCCGTCAGCTGCCGGATCAGGTTGCAGGTATCAACGGGCGGCGAGCCCAACATCAGACGTCCTTCAGTGCCTGATGCAGCACGGCAAGGAACGTCTCGACGTCCGTCGCAGTGTTGTAGCCATGAATGGCAACGCGCATCCGACCGTCGGTACTCATGATATGAATGTCCGCATCCCGCAGGATCGTCTGAATCGCCGCCGGTTTTTCATGGCGAAACGACACGATACCGGCGAGCGCCGCGGGTTCGTCCGGCGTCAGCAGGTCGATGGGCAGCGCCCTGAGTCCCTCGATACAGGCGCGTACCAGCGGATCGGCATGCTCGGCGATGTTCTCGACACCAACACTGCGAATGTATCGGAGGCCGGCGTTGATGGCGTACACCGCGGCATAGTTCGGCATGCCCGCAGTGAAGCTCGCAGCGCCCGGCTTGCTAACTGCCGGATGATTGAAGCGATCGGCGTCGAAAGCGTTTTCGATATTGAACCAGCCGCCGGCGGGCGAGGTCCACTCCGCAACGCGTGCCTGCGGCACGCCGACAAGGCCGCCGCCGTGACTGGCGAGAATCCATTTGTGCGTCGAACTGACGACGAAGTCAACGTCGGTCAGGTCCAGCGGCACGCGGCCCAGCGCCTGGGTGACATCGAGCGCCAATAGCGCAGATGAGTGCCGGCGCACGGCGGCGCGAACGTCATCCAGCGGGACTTTGAAACCGTTGAAGAAACTGACCAGCGACACCGTCAGAAGGCGTGTCTTTGCATTGAGCAGCGGCACCAGGTCGTCAACCCGCAAGGCGCCGTCGCGCGATCTCCAGACGTGGACCGTAGCCGGGCAGGCAGTCTGCAGCCACGGTGTTGCGCCGGCGGGAAAATCAAGATCGTTGATGACGACCTCGTCACCCTCCTGCAACTGCAGCGCAATAGCCGCCATGTTGTAGGCTTCGGAGGTACAGGAGCAGATGCCGATTTCATCGGCTGTCAGGTTATAAGCCTGCGCAATTTCACTTTTTGCTTCAGCCCATTGTACTTCGTGCAGGTCACGACCATCCATGCCGAGGATCTTGTCCTGGGCATACTGGTGCAGTGCGTTGATCACCGGCAGAGGCGGAATGCCTTCGGCAGCGGTGTTGAGATAGGTCCGCTCCGCCAGCGACGGAAAATCCTCGAGTCTGCTGTCGTTCGTGAGCATCGGTGAAACCTGCGAGTTTATCGTTCGGTGATCTTACTGATTCGTTTCACGTTTCCCGCGATCATTTCATGTGTCCTGAACTAATTTTCTTCCACAATGATGGCCGCTGCGGTCGGTACGATAGCCGCATAGTCGCTATGGGGAAAGGCAACGGCTGTCGCAATCTCGCGGACAGATGGCATGCCCACACAGCTCGGCTTCGTGCGCGGCGACCTCGGGAAAGACGGTCAGGATTGGGCCGTACATGTGATAGCCCTGTTCCCGGAAGTCAGACAGGGCTGCCTCGGGAAGCTCGCGGCAAATGAAAAAGTCTGAGTGTTTTTTCACCATGACACAGGTTGCCGGTGACCGGTTGTGTGGTTACTGATAAGCCCCGCGATGCACTTTGACAACTCCGCCGTATGGTCTGTCTTGATGAATTTGAGAGTCGATGGCGTGGACCTGGAAGTCTCCGGGTTCGATGCCGATGAACTGCGCGACGTCGTCCGGCTGCTGGGCACAGCCGTCGAAGAGCGCTTGTGCCGCACGCCGGTCAAAGCACGGCTGCGTCTGGGAATCTGCGGGCCTCCCGGCGCCGGCAAAACCATTTTCGCGATGCGCCTCATCGAGTGGCTGCGGGACGAGGGAATTGTCACCCGCGACGGCGCTGTCCATCTGCCGCTCGACGGCTATCATCTGCGCAACGACACGCTCGACCGCCTGGTCTGCGATGGCGACTGCTATCCGGAAATGAGCGGACAGCCGCTGCGCCGGATCAAAGGCGCGCCGGAAACTTTTGATATCGTCCGTTTTCTCGACGATCTCACGGCGGGCGCCGATCGTACTGTGGCGTTGTCGTTACCGGCCTATTGCCGTGAGACACACGAACCACGGGAACATCGGATCAAAGTCGGTACCGCGGTCAATCTCCTTGTGGCCGAAGGGAACTATCTGTTGCTGGACGCCCCCGATTGGTGTCGGGTGCGTGAGCAACTGGATCTGTGCGTTTACCTGGACGTGCCGGAGTCCGAGTGCCGCGCCAACCTGCTCGCCCGCCACCGGCGCGGAGGGCGCCCAGAGAAAGACGCATTGCGACATATCAACGCGGTCGATGCAATTAATATCGGATGCGTCAGCGGCAGTGTCGGGCTGGCAGACGTCATTGTCCGGGCAGAGGCGAATCACCTGGTGTCGATCAAGTTCAATCAGTCGTGATTTTCAGCGAAGCTTCCTGTGAGTCAGGCGCTCGGCCATCCCCCCTTCCTTTCCTTTTATTTCGTACACCCTTCCGGTTAGCACCAGGGCATTGATATCAGCCGCACGCTGGTCACATTACCCGCAACGAAAGCAAACGAATCACCGAAGGATCTCCCCATGGCAACCACTATCGATCCGGCGGCGCTGCGTGCCGGCAAAGGCCCGGAACTTTACCGGAAAGCAAAAACGATGATACCCGGCGGCACGGGCCTGTTCGGGCACCGCCAGGAAATGCATGCGCCGGAACAGTGGCCGACGTATTTCGCCGAAGCCAAAGGCAGCGAAGTCGTCGACCTCGACGGCAACCGGTTCATCGATTTCGCCAGTTGCGGTATCGGGGCTACCGCTCTCGGGTACGCTGATCCCGATGTGGCGCAAGCGGTGACGAATCGTGTCGTCAACGGCTCCATGTGCATGCTGAACCCGCCGGATGAAGTCGAATTGGCCGAACTCCTGCTACAGCTCCATCCGTGGGCGTCAAAGGTCCGTTTCGGACGGCTCGGCGGCGAAACTATGGCAATCGCCGTACGCATCGCGAGAGCCTATACCGGTCGCGATCACATCGCTTTCTGCGGCTACCACGGCTGGCATGACTGGTACATCTCCGCCAACCTCCCAATCGATGACAACGACAGCAGCGACCGACTCGGCAACTGGCACCTGATGCCGGGGCTCGAACCCAAGGGCGTGCCCGCCGGGCTCGCCGGCACCACGATGCCGTTCACCTACAACAAGATTGACGAGCTCAAGGCGATCATCGAATCTCACGGCGACCGACTCGCCGCCATCGTCATGGAGCCGACGCGCAACCTCTTTCCCGAACCGGGTTTCCTCGAAGACGTAAGGGAGCTCGCAACGCAGTGTGGCGCCTGTCTGATCTTCGACGAAATCACGATCAGTTGGAAACTCACCTGTGGCGGCGCCCACTTGAAATACGGCATCGAGCCCGACATGGCAGTGTTCGCAAAATCGCTCGGCAACGGCGTGCCGATGAGCGCCATCATCGGGCGTACCGAACCGATGGATGCCTTCCAGGACACCTTCTGCTCGAGCGCCTTCTGGAGTGAGGGCATCGGACCGGCAGCCGCCCTGGCAGCCGTCAAGAAGCACATGCGCCTCGATGTCCCTGCGCATCTCGACCACATCGGCAGCGCAGTCCACGCGGGCCTGCATGAGCTGGCCGCGAAGTACGACATCCCGCTGACCTTCACCGGACACCCGTGCCTGCAGTATTTCGGTTTCGATCACCCCGAGGCACCGGCCATCCAGACCCTGTGGACAGTGCGCATGCTGACCCACGGCCTGCTCATCAGTAGTGGCTTCTATCCGATGTGGACGCACACCGACGCCCACGTCGACACTTACCTCGAAGCTTGTGACGAGGTTTTTGCGGAACTCGCAGACGCCATCGCTGCCAACGACATAGAATCGCGTATCGGCGGCCCCGTCAAGATGACCGGACTGCGGCGCCTGGCGTGATACAAGACAAAAAGCAGGAAAATAAGACGACGGTGTCAGGGCCGAGAAAATTGTCGGGAAAAGCCCGTGCCGTGTGCATCTTGCCCCCTCCCCCATCCGTTGCCAGGCTTTTCGTCCTTACCCGATACCCGTGTTCAACGTGATCCGTATAACATCACTTTCAGGTACCTGCCTTCCGGGAATTTATTTCGGGTCGGATGATCCAGCGGCTGGGCAAGGCTCTCGAGCTGGCACAGCACATGGCCGCTTCCCACAGCGGTTTCCTGCACCAGACTGCTGAACATCGCATCAGTGATCCGCGAACTGCAGGAACAGGTCAACAACAGACCGCCCTTGCGGAGGCGGCGCAGGGCGGCCTCGTGCAGATCACGGTAGGCCTTCTGCGCCCATTCCATCGACGTCTTGTCGCCGGTAAAGGTCGGCGGATCGAGAATGATCATATCGAACCTGCTGTTGCCGCTACGCAGGTAATCCCAGACGTCACCAACTACACTTTCATGCCGGTCAACGAATGACGGCACGTTCATCTGCACATGCTCGTCGCAGGCAGCAACCGCTGCCGCACTGGAATCGACGCTAATCACCTTGTCCGCGTCGCCCAACAAAGATGCCACACTGAAGCCGCCAGTATACGAAAAACAATTAAGCACAGTCCCGTTCGCGTGTAACCTGGCCAACTGGCGACCGTCGCGCTGGTCGATGAAGAACCCGGTCTTCTGTCCATGACGCACATCGACGTTGAATCGCATACCCTTCTCGGTGATGACGACCTGTTCCGGCACCTCGCCAAACAACACATGCTCCGAGGATTTCAGGGCACGGCTACACCTCAAATACACACCCTTGAAAACATCCATCTCCCTGAGGACGTCAGAGATCGTGTCAACCCACGGCAACAATGCGGTGCTGTAAATTTTGAGGACGGCATAGTCACCGTACTGATCGAGAACGACAGCCGGGATGCCATCGTTTTCGCCGTGCAAAATGCGGATGGTATCGGTGACCTTGCGCAGGGGCCGGCGTTTATCGAGACACTGCACCAGCCGGCGTTGAAAATAGTCGGCGTTGACCGGCGCCTTGCGGTCGTAGGCGCGAAACACGATGGCCGCTCCGGGGTCGTAGAGGCCGTACGCAACCGCAGTGTTGTCACGCTCGTCGACCAGATTCACACTCTGCCCAGTGGGCAACTGGGGAAAGTGCAGGTCCGAATGGCCATACAGCCACGGGTGTCCACGGCGCAGCGGTGCCAGGCGCGGCGACGGCAGGCGAACATCAACAACGTCGAGAATACTCATCGCATGCGGTCAGTTAACCGGTGGGTCGGCTGTCAGTTACCGAATTGCCCCAAGGCTATCGACAATGAATGAAACTGTAATTGAAGGTTCTTGTCTTTCATCGTGATTTTTCTTCCTCGTCTTCCCGGCATCGAATAGACAATGAAAAAAGACTATGAGGAAGGATTATGAGGAAAGACAGAGAGAAGAGGGTGAACACAGCACACGAAATTTTCAACTGCCGTCTTCGAACTGGAAGATGTTGCCCTTGGTGATGACGAAGGACTGGGTCGGATCGCTGGTGCTCACTTCGCTGCGAGTCATCACTTCCTCGACCAAGCTGTGGATCTTGCGGCAGGTGGTGGTGGCATACATCTTGACAAGCCCGGCGTTGGTTTCGTCTGAAAAGACCGCAAGCAGCAAGACTTCTTCACCAATCGACGACATGAAAATACTTGTCTGTTCGCCCTGGTGGAAAATAGCATTGAACTCATCTTCGCCGAGCACCATCGCCAATTCCTTGGTGGCAGCATACGCACCGGCCACCAGTGCCGTAACGAGATCAACTGCACCCGTGACTTCCTCGCCGCTGTCGGCAATGACATTGCCGCCACGGTCACACAGTATCACGGTGCGTGCCTCGGAGTTGTTGAGGAATACGTCCAGGTCACCTTTAATAATGTTGTATTCTTCAGGTTGTAGAATGAATGCCATATCTGACCTTTCGTTCGAGTCATCTAACTGTTGTTGTACTTTTGTATGAAGTCCTGCAGAACCAACTTGGCGACGCCATTGAGCGTCTCCAGCACACCTTCGCCCACCTTCGCCGAGGCCATGAACGTGGGGATCTTGCTGCTGCCGTTGTTCAACAGGTAA
>CAJWLW010000253.1 GCA_913042885.1 uncultured Lentisphaeria bacterium
TCAGCTACATCGCCAAAAACACCAACGCCAATACGATTACCCACTATGTCCCGGGTGATACCGCCGGTCTCAATGCCTGCATCGAGCAGATCAAATCGACGAATCCGAGCGCTAGAGTCACAATCAGCAATGTTGCCATCGTCTCGGCAATCGGCAGCAACATGAAAGTACCAGGGTTCCTTTCCAAAACCGCCAATGCGTTGGCCGAGGCAAAGATCAACATTCTGGCCTGTGACCAGTGCATGCGCCAGGTCAACATGCAGTTTATCGTCGACGAATCGGAATTCGAACTGGCGATAAAGGCACTGCATCGCGGCTTGATCGAAGCCTGACACAAAGATTGCAGTCAATCATGTGGTACTGAGCTGGTGCGATTCCCGGGTCACCTGCCACTCACATAGTCAACGCAGGTTTAGCGAGACATCAGCACGATGTTATCCTCCATAGAATGCGGCTACTGCGGCTTCGCGGTCGAGTTGGCGCCGGACACGACTGTCGACCGTGTCGCCTGCCCGTACTGTCATCGCGCTGTGCAACTGCCGAAGACCAACCTGGAGACGGGTTCGACATTCGGCGCTTACCGCATCGATAAGCTTCTTGGCGTCGGCGGCATGGGCGATGTCTACCTCGCCGTCCAGCATCCGATCAATCGCAAAGTGGCACTGAAAATCCTGCCGTCGAACCTGACGACCGACCGCGACTCGCTCGATCGTTTCTTCAACGAAATGCGGATGACAGCGAAGTTCGAGCATCCGAACATCGTCACCGCGATTGAAGCCGGCAAGGTCGGCGACCTCCATTATCTGGCGATGTCCTACGTCGACGGCCAGGATCTTGATGTCATCCTGGTCAAGGACGGCGTGATGGCGGAGTCGCAGGCGCTGGGGATCGTCCGGAAAGTTGCCAGTGCCCTTGACTATGCCTGGAACAAGGGGCAGGTGCTGCATCGCGACATCAAGCCCGGAAATATCATGCTGGACAACAGCGGCGAAGTGCGGCTGATGGATCTGGGCATATCCAAGAGCCTGAAAGACCCGCGTTCCGGTGGTCAGACCACGGCCGGATATGTCGTCGGCACGCCGTATTACATGAGTCCAGAGCAGGCGCGCGGCAGCAATGATCTCGACTTTCGCAGCGACATTTACTCTCTTGGCGCAACGCTCTATCACATGGTCACGGGCAGCGAACCGTTCGACAACGAAGATCCGCTGGTTGTCATGACCCAGCACATCAACGAACCCGTGCCGTCGCCCAAGAAGAAGAACTCCGCACTTACCAACGGCTGTTGTGCGCTGCTGAAACGGATGCTCGCAAAGCCCCAAAGCGAGCGACACGAGACCTGGCAGACACTGGTCGATGACATCGACCGCGTCCTCGACGGCAAGATGCCGTCGGAAGCAGCTGTGGCAGTGCCAAACAAAAAGAAGTCCAGGGCGGCCGGCCGGGGCGCCGGCCCAAAGCTGAAGCTTGGCGCCGACCAGGCTAAAAAGTTGCGTGGCACCTCGACGGTACCACGCCTCATGCAGGCCACGCAACCGAAGAATTCGAGCAGTCGTCTCAGGATCATTCGGTGGCTGGTTATCGGGGTTGGTGTGGCCCTGCTGGCGACTTTCATCATCATCGCCATGAGCAGCGACAGCAACACTGGCCCCACACCCCGACCGGTCACCGACGGGCAAACGAATCCGCCACTGCTGGGCACACCGACAACGACGCTCGCCTACGCAACATTGCTGCGCGACATCGAACGAACCCGCGCGTTTGCCCAGGAACAGCCGAACGCCTACCGGGAAATCCTGCAGCGCTGGCAGGCCCTGGGCAGTGCGGCCGCAAACACGCCGCACGCCAAAACTGTGAAGCAAGAGATCGGCCGCGCGAGCAGTCGCCTGGAGCAGACCCGGCAGTCTGTGCTGACCACCCTTGAACTGCTGGCAAACGGACTGTCAGCCGCCGGCGACTACGACCGCGCCATCGCCACCGTGCGCAACTACAACGGTGAGTTTGCCAATGAAACCAGGAACGAACGCAATAAACTGGAGCAATCCCTGATCGAGTCGCAAGCTCTGCAGGTGTCGCCGCCCGAACCCGAACCCGAAACGTTCCCGAACGTCCAGTTCATTGAATGGCGCGATCGAGCCATCGGCGCCGTACTCGATCTGGACATTCGGCAGATCAAGCAGGAATTACAGGCGATGGATATTGCGGCTACGGTGCCGGGCGACATCGATGCGCTGGAGCTCTACGAGGAAATACAGAAAACCACAACGCTGCCGACCTTGGTGCTCGATGGCTTCCGCCGGGTGGAGGGCAAAAAGACGCGGATCATAACAACCGATGGTGACCTCTCATTGGACGTTGTCAAAGTCGAAGGCGACACGATCAAGTGTACCGAGGAGCTCGAGTTCGGCCACATGCCGAAAAATATCAAGCTCGCTGACTTGAGCTCGACCGAGATGCGCAAACGTCTCGGGCGGCGGGAGGAACCACATCTGCACATCATGCGCGGCCTGCTGTTTCTCCAGGAAAGCAAGGAGAAACCCGCTTTCAAGTACTTCAATCGTGCCGCCACGCCGCTGGCATCGCTGCTTAACGAGCGTGTGCTGGCCAACCAGCGGGCTGCTGTCGAGCAGGAAGCAGTTGCAGCGCTGGAATCCGTCCTGGCCAGAGTCAATCTGTCGCCGGCAGACCTGGGAGCACCCGACCAAATCCAACTCGCGCCCAACAACGCGCGACGGTTGCTCACTGCATTGGACGCCTTCCTCAACCGGTACGGCGGCACCGAGGCCGCGGTCCATGTCGGACCGGCACTGGAGTCGATACGTGATCGCCTGCAGGCACAGCCGCAGACCCCCGGACCAGGCCAGAATCAACCGCCGGCCGGCCCGCGCGTCAAGGACCTGCTGGTGCCGGTCAAACGCGTGAATCAGGGCCAGTGGAAGGTACGCACATCGGCGCTGCTGAAGAAGTTGCGGCAGAAAAATCAGAATGTGAAAAACCCGAAGTTGTGGGCTAGCGTGCAGTTCCAGCCGTTGCGCAACGGCGAAATCGGATCTGTCCGGATGCCGATCGACGGCATAACCAACCTGTCGGCGCTGTCGGCGCTGGACGGCCTCGTCCGGGTCGAATTCTACGCCTGGAACAGTGAGCGAGTCGCGGTGAATCCGCTGACCTCGATGCGCAACAAGAAGTTACTGGAAGTCACCGTAAGCAACTGCAACCTGCGCCACCTCAACCATCTCGAGGGCATGCCGCTGCAGCGCCTGAACGTCAGCAACAACCGGATCATCGACGCCGACCCGATCGCCGATCACAAACTCGAGTACCTCAACATTTCGGACAATCCGTTGCGCTCAGATTTTTCGTTCGCGAAGATGCCGCTGCGCTCTCTGGACATCAGCCGCACAGATATCGCGGAACTGAAAAACCTGGGAGGCATCCAGACCCTCATATATTTATGGATCGACGGGACACCGGTGCGGACGCTGCAGAACCTTGCCGGTCTGAAATTGCTGAGGCTGTCCGCTTCGGGCACCAAGGTGGCAAGTATCGAGTCGCTCACCAACATGCCGCTGCAGCATTTGAATCTTGCCGACACGCAGGTTCACAAATTCGATGTCATCGCCAGGTTTAAGCTGGTGGGGCTCGACTTCAGCAACACGCCGTTCCGCGATATCGACATGCTCAAGAGGATGCCGCTGGAAAGTGTGGCGTTGAACGGCTGCCCGATCACGCGCCTGCGGCCAATTGCCAGAAAGAAAATCCGTTATCTTGCCATCCGCAACACCGACGTGACCAGCATTCTGTCGGTCAAGACCATGCCGGTCGAAGAGCTCTACATTTCGAACACGGATATTTCCGATCTAAGCCCCCTGGACGGCAAGAAAATCAGTGTCCTGCATGCCGAAGGCTGTCCAATCAAAACTATTTCCTCTCTGGCGAATTGTCCGATTACCGAACTCAATATCAAGAACACGAAGGTAAAGGATATCTCCGCACTGATGGATATTAAACTGGTATCGCTCAACATCAGCGGCACTCGAGTAACTGACCTGTCACCCTTAGAACGGACACAGTTGCGAACCCTGACCTTCAGCAACTACCGGCCACGTCGTGACGACGCGATCTTGCGCGGCATCCACACCTTGATCTGGCTCAATGGCCGCATCTATCGGAGGCGAAACTGATGGCACCGGCCAGTCATCGCGTGGCGCTCGGGCTGGGCAGCAATCTGGGCGACCGCCGGGCGTATTTGGGCACCGCGGCGGCGCATCTCGGCCAAACGGCAGTCTCCGAGCTGCAAATGTCGTCCATGCTGGAAACCGAACCGGTTGATTGCCCGGATGACGCCGGGCTGTATCTCAACGCCGCTGTCGTCGGCCGCACCACACTTTCACCGAGCGACCTGCACGCCGTCTGCGAATCCGTGGAAGACAAAATGGGACGACCTCGCCAGCGTGGTTATCATGACAATCGCATCATCGACATCGACATCCTTTTGTATGATGATCTGGTCTTCGATACGACCGCGTTGCGGATTCCGCATATTTATCTGACATGCCGTGACTTTGTCCTGCGCCCGCTAAGTGAGCTGGCGCCTGAGTGGCCGGTACCTCCCGACAACATCACAGTCGCGGCGCATCTGGGAACCATGACCCCGGACCTCTGCTGATGGATCCTCACCATATTCATGTCCAGGATATTCACGTCGCGCGCAGCGGCTATGTCGAGCTCACGAAAATCAACGACGGGCACGACGGCAACCTCTGTGTCCTCGAGCAGCACCGTGACGTTCCGTTCGAGGTCAAGCGCATCTACTACATCAACAACCTGGAGAACTGCGTCAGTATCCGGGGCAAGCACGCCCACCACGAACTCGAGCAGGTGATATTCTGTATCAACGGCAGTTTTGTACTGAAGCTCGACGACGGCGAGACGCAACAGGAGATCCTTATGTACCGCGATCATGTAGGCGTGGTTCTCGGCCGCCTTTTATGGCATGAGATGCACAGCTTTTCAACCGGCTGCGTACTGCTCATCGCCGCATCCGACTACTACGACGAGTCCGACTACATCCGCAACTACGACGACTTCCTCCAGTGTGCACGGGATCATTAAGTTTTCTTCACGGGTACCTAATGATTCTGTTCAACGATTTCAAATCCCACTACGATGCGGTACGCGACGAAATCCGTCCGGCTGTGGATCGGGTACTCGAGAGCGCATGGTACATCCTCGGCGAAGAACTGCAGGCGTTCGAGCAGTCATTCAGCAAATACATCGGCGCCGGCTACGCTGTCGGTGTTGCCTCCGGTACCGATGCCATCGCGCTGGCCCTGATGGCGACAGAGATCGGTGACGGCGATGAAGTGATTACCAGCAACATGACTGCGTTCCCGACGATCACCGGAATCACGATGACCGGGGCAGTGCCGGTAGTTGTCGACATCGATCCAGCGACCGGTCTGCTCGATCCGGCGGCAGTCGAAGCTGCGATCACACCGCGATCGCGCGCCGTAGTGCCGGTGCATCTGTACGGTCAGAGTTGCGATATGGATGCGATCACGGCATTAACGCAAGCGCATCGAATCAGCGTGATCGAAGACTGCGCTCAGTCGGTCGGTGCAACCTGCCGCGGGAAGACGACCGGGACGATCGGCAAGCTTGGATGCTTTTCCTTTTACCCTACTAAGAACCTGGGCGCTTTCGGCGACGCGGGAGCCGTAGTCACCAACGATGCAAACCTGCATGAGCGGCTTCTGCAGCTACGCAATTATGGCCAGAGCCGGCGCTATTATCACGCCAGCCAGGGCATCAACAGCCGGCTCGACGAGATACAGGCAGCGATTCTCAACGTCAAGTTGAAACATCTGGATCGCTGGACCGCGCGCCGCCGGAAAATCGCCGCACGCTATCGTGAACTTTTACCGGCCGGCTGCCTGCTGACAATCCGGGAATACGGTGAACCGGTGTACCATTTGTTTCCGATCAAGGTGAAGCAGCGCGATGCCTTCATCGAACACATGAGGGACAGCGGCGTCCAGACCCTGATCCACTATCCCGTACCGGTACACCGGCAGGAAGCCTTCAAAAGGCAGAAGCACCAGTTGTTCGACGCCACCGACGCGTTCGCCGCCGAAATCGTCAGCCTGCCCATTCACCCGGAGCTTACCGACACCGAGGTGGAACAAGTGGCTGCCGCCGCTGCCGCCGGCGCTGGATATCCATGAGTCGACTGACCTTTTATCTCATCCGCTGCTGCTCAATCCTGAGCTCATGTGTGGTGTCTTTAGTGCGTTTCGACTTTCGCCGATTCCGGCAGGCGATCAAGGAGATTCTGATTGCCATCTTCGCTTACGTCCGCGACCGCTCGTGCAACCTCAGGAACTTTACAGAATCCGAGTTCTATCGGACCCGCCGCGACAACTTCTGCTGGACCGCGATCTCGATGTACCCGCATATCTGGCTCAACACCCGCATCACCGAGATCCCGTATCTGGCCCTTCTGACCACCGGTTCGGGTACACGCTGTATTTTCGAGTTCGGGACCTGCAACGGCTTCTCCACGGTGCACTTGGCGCGCAACGTGGATGACGGCGGTAACGTCTTCACGCTCGACCTGCCGCCGAACACCGATTACGAAACGCTCGACCACCTCAGCGCCTCGCAGAAATACGAAGATGTCGTCACCAACCAGCGCGTGCAGGCAGACGGGACCGGTCGTCATTTCGTCGGCAAAGATGCATACAGCCATGTGACCCAGCTTTTCGGCGATACCATGACCTTCGACTATTCGCCGTGGCACGGCAAGGTCGGTCTGTGTTTCGTCGACGCCGGGCATTCGTATGAGTACGTCAAGAGCGATACCGAAAACGCCTTTCGAATGCTGGCGGACGATGGCATCATCGTCTGGCATGACTTCGACATTCTGCACCGTGACATCTACGCATTCCTCAACGGATTGTCGAAGGACCACAGACTTTATTATATCGAGAACACCTCGCTGGCCGTGTATTTCAAAGCCGAGGACTCGAAGCCGGCGACAGCCGCAACCTGACGATGGCAAGCAACAACGCGACGGCACCCAGAAGCAGTGTTCAGAAACCTGTCGTGCCGGCGGCGGACGATGTCTCTTGAGAATAGCGCCAATTACTCGGGCGGACGCGGGCCGTAATGCGGGCGGTCCTGGCCCAATTCCCAGGCAC
>CAJWLW010000254.1 GCA_913042885.1 uncultured Lentisphaeria bacterium
GGCGCAGATCGATCTTGTACTTCTTGAGGATCTCCGGCGGTGGCATTTCTTCGTCGGCGACAGCGGCGGAACTTGCCGCCAAAACGGCTAAAATAATGGTGCACGAGGCAAACAGTCGGGGGGCAGTTCGGAACTTTCTCTTCATATGGGGAGGCTGGGTTGTGAGGTGATTGACCCGCATTGCGGATACTATAGGGCAGAATACCCATGCAGCAAAGCAGCAGCCCCGGACCTTGCTGCGGTTGACACACAAACGCCTTTTCTACATCTGTGACGCGGTTCGGCATCGATTTATTCAACTTCCAGGGACCGGCTCACAAAGGCATGTGTCGTTGGCGGCACAAGGTAATATCGCGATCAGGACTGTCGCGCACCTGCTGTCCGGGGCCCAATTACAGATTAGCCTCGAGACAGTGCTGTGGGGATTTCGTCGAGGGCGGCTTCTTTACCGAGGATTTCGGCGGTCGTCTCTTCGAGCGCCTGGACGGTGGGGTCTTCTCGGTAGCAGTTGTCGCCAACTGCGGCGGCCGCGATGGCAAGGCGCGTGCCTTCGGTAGGTTGGGTCAGGGTGTCGCTGCGCAGGTCAATCATTTATAGGGCCGGCTTACAAGGTCAAGAAAAAATCCTGGTGCCGGCGCTTTGGCGAATTGCCGGTACGCGAGATCACTCCGGCAGTTGCCAGCGCGACCACAGCAGCGAACACCGATAGTCTCCAGGCACTTTCTGATAGTAGACGGAAAACAGGCTGCCGTCGCCCATTTCAACGGTCGAGGGATAGCCAAGATCCCAATCCGGGCCGTCGTCGCGAAGAATGATGTCGTGGTCCCAGGTCGCGCCCTCGTCATTACTGATGGCGACACGCTGTCCGAACGGCACCAGACGATAGCCGTAACTCAAAATCAATGCACCGGATGAATGGCGTAACAGGTGCGGCGGCGAACCATGAAAATTCAGCGGCTTCGGGATCGACCAGTTTTCCCCACCATCCGTCGATTCCGACTGCATCATGCTGAAAGCCAGAACGCCCGCTTGGCCAAGGTCGCCTTCGACTCGTTCCATGCAGATCAGTTTGCCCGAGGGCAGTTCGACAACATGCGGTTCAGTGTAATTGCGTGATTGCGTTTTCGCATACAGCGGCACCTCGCCGACTACTGTCCAGGTAAGGCCATTGTCACTGCTGCGCGCGGCGCTTACCCCGCTGTTGTCGAGTTCGTCCCGGTCGGCCATGAAACGATTGCCGACGTATACGAGGTCGCCGTCACGAAGTTTAATCGGGCCGTGTGGTGTGTACAGCGGCACGCGCACCTTGTCGCTCCAGGTTTCCCCGCCGTCCGCGCTGAGCATGATCCACGATCCAAGATGCGGCGCGGCGACAGCGTCAGTGAGTGCGTCAAGCGTCGTTGTCCAGCTGTCCACTTCGGCATTGCCAACCAGATCGATGAACGACTGTTTTATTTCCGGGTCCTCCAGCTGGAGACGATTGTTGACACTGGCCCAGCTCAAAAGAACATTTCCACCGCCCAGGTCGAGTACGCCGACGTCACGGTCGTCGAGCGGCGACTCGTGGATGACACGCGGTGGCGACCACGTGTGTCCGTCGTCCTTGCTGGTGTTCAACACGGTCTTGCCATACGGGCAGATGTGTTCGGAGCGCAGTCCGGAGCTGCCGACAAGCAGCGTGCCGTTATCCAAACGTTCAACGCTCGGCCAGCCGAAGTAACCGAAGTCATCGCCCGGCAGTTGGCAGACGATGCCGTGTTCAGCGGATAAATGTTTTGCAGTCATGTCATTCCTGCGATTCTGATGTGAGGAAAAAAACTACCGTCGGGCCGGTCTGCGGGGTTCGGCGGATCAGCCCTTGGCGTAAGTAGGCACAGTATGCGCGAGTACACACTAATAGTGTTGGCTATTACTTTCAACGCACCGTTGGATTCCGGCGATCGCGAGTCGGCGTGCAGATGCTGCGCCGAGTCGACAGAGAATATCACTTTTCATCGCTTCGCCACTGTTCTGGCCAGTCAGCCGGCCAGTCGACGGTGTCCAAGTCGGGTGTTTCCGGATGCCACAGATCGATCTCCTGAATCGTCAACACTCGGTCATTCGGCTTATCCAGTTGCTCGGGCAAGGGTTCGATCCGTCCGGGGCAACCCTTGACCAGACTGCGCGGCGGCACGTCGCAGGCGACCACCGCACCCGCAGCGATGAAGCTGCACGCACCGATCGTTATTTCCGGCAGAATCGTGCAGCCACCACCGATCATCACGTTGTCTTCGATCGTTGCGCCGCGCGGCGTCGGGATGTCCGGCAGACGGCCGGGATAGGTGCTGTTGAGGAAGATTACACCTGGACCAACGAACACGTGATCGCCGAACCAGGTCCGGCTCGGCACGTAGACATGTGACATCAGGCGCACCCCTGTTCCCATGCGGATGCCGCCCTCGAGCGTCGAGCCGTTGCATAGCGTGCAGTAGTCGCCGACCCGCACTTTGGCGCGGATGACAGCGTTGTGGCCGGACTGGAAATAGTCGCCCAGCTCGACGTCGCCGTAGATGATCGTACCGCGACGCAGGATGCTGTTTTTCCCGATCCGTGCCGGTCCGCAGTCCGGGTGATAACGGAAGCCGACAACTGCACCGGGCTCGATTATCGTACCTTCACCTATGGTGTTGTCCGGGTGCGATTGACTGTCGGTCGTTGTTGTTGCCATATCCCCTTCCATTTCGGTGCCTGCGTTCTACACTGCGCGGATTGCCTTTGCCGTGTTGCCCAGCAATTGGTACAACATTATCGCGGGTTCGCCCGCGCAGATGAAATGGTAGCCTTCCTTGCGCAGTGCGACACCGTCGCCGATACGCCACATCGCCTTGCCGGCCTTGTCTGCGGCAGTCCTGAGCAGGATCATAGCTTCCTGATGCTTCGGATGATCCGGATCCCAGAGGACGCCGAGCCTGGCGGCAAGGTCGTATGGGCCGACGCCCAGCGCGGTGACGATTTCGTGCTGCGCGATCGCATCGACGTTCTCCAGACCCTTCAGACTTTCGATCTGCGGAATAATGATCAGGTCATCCTCGACTTCCGTCTTCCAGTTTTCGTAATGAAAATCGCTCACCCACATGTTGCCGGAGCCGCCCGGCCGTCGATTACCACGTGGCGGCATGTAAATTCCCTGCTGCACTTCGTCGAGCATCGCGGCATCCTCGATCATCGGCAGCAGCAGGCCGCATGGCCCGAGGTCCATGACTGTGCGGATCGAGTTGACATCGGTCTTTTGCGGCCGGACCAGTATCGGGAAATCAGCCATCCGCCCGATGGCACAAATATCGGCGACCAGCGCGTGGCCGTGGTCCTTGTGTTCCAGGTCGGCGATCAGATAGTCATAGCCCTGGGCGATTGCGGACTCCACGAGCTCGACCCACAGCTGAAACGTTGCCAGCAAGCCGATCGTCGGTTCCTTGTTACTCAGTTTCTCCTTGAGAATCTTTGCTGCCTTCATCTATGCCATGCCTCATTTGGATGTGTTTAGACAATCAGTGACAAGTTGTAATTCGCCGAAAATGCGGCGAATTACAACAGTATCTGGCGTTGATTGAATATCCACTGAAAATTTTCACCAACAGTTCCAGGCGGATTGGCACGCTTAGCATCTGCTGTATAGTAACTTATGAGCAGGATAACGGAGGTTTCATGGCCCAGACGCTCGATATTGGAATACGCATTGAACTCGTCTCGATGGATCGTCACTTCCACGACATTTCCTTAGGCTTATACCGCCTGGACGGAAATGATGGTGCCGAATTCCTCGTGCACAGCTACAGCGGGCTTGCGGGTGTGCCCGTGCGTGTTGCGTTCGTTACCGAGGCGATGAAAACCATGGGCGGCCTTGTTGCTGCCGAAAACGGGCGCCTGCGATTCCCCTGCGGGAGTGAACACAACCGTGGCGTGCGCCGGGTTTTTCTGGACATTTGCAAACTGGTCCCCGACGGACCGCCGGCCGCTCGGGAACTCAATGTTTTTGATCAGAAAGCCGATGCTACGGTCACAGTAACTTCATACGCTGGCGGCCGTTATACGTTTGCCGCGGACAAGGATACTGACAAAGCGACGATGCGCACCGGTGCCATCGCCAACGGCATTGTCAAGCTTGCCGAGACGACCTTGGAGGACGATACCACGGTCAGTTTTGATTGCGGTCACAGTCACGATGTTCTGGTTGCCCAGCTGTTGCCGCGGGCGATCAACGTGCGTGCCGTGGTGCGCGAGCAGGAAGCAGCAGCAAGCCGTGGAGTTCTGGCCTCACCGAGCCAACAGGAGTAAGGGATATGGCAGATGCAATCAAACCAATGACTAGCCGGCAGCGTGTTCTGGCCGCTTTGAATCGGGAGCCGGTCGATCGCACCCCGGTCTGCAACCCGACGTCGGTGGCGACGGTCGAGTTGATGGACCTGGTGGACGCACCTTTTCCGCAAGCCAACCGGGAACCCGAACTGATGGCGCGCCTGGCAGCCACCGGTTATACCGAGCTCGGGTTCGACACGATTATGCCCGTTTTTACTATCATCCAGGAATCTTCCGCCATGGGCTGCAAGATCCAGTGGGAACAGAAGGACAACTGGCCGACGGTCAAGATGCGTGAGCCCATCTGGGAAACAGCGGACGATATCAAGATTCCGGCGGACCTGTGCACGCATCCCGATACGAAGTGCGTCACCGAGGCGATCAAAATCCTGCGCAAGGAATACGGTGACGAGGTGGCGATCATCGGTAAGACCATGGGGCCGTGGTCGATGGGCTACCATTGTTTTGGTGTCGAGCCGTTCCTGCTCCTCTCCCTCGACGACCCGGGCAAGACCAAGCTGTGCCTGGACCGCATGAAAGAGGCAACCGTCGATTTCGGCATCGCCCAGGCGGAAGCCGGTGCGGACGCCATAACCCTGCCGGACCATGCCACCGGCGACCTGGTCAGCGGCGAGTACTATGAACGCTACCTGCGCGACCTGCATATCGAGTTCGCCGAGCGCATCCCGATCCCGATCATCCTGCACATCTGCGGCCGTACTGTCGACCGCATGGAGTACATCGCGCAGACAGGGATGCATGCGTTCCACTACGATTCGAAGAACAAGCCGGCGGAGTCCATGGCGATTGTCGGTGATCGCATTTCACTGGTCGGCAACATCAACAATCCGGAGACCCTCTTTTCAAAGGGCCCGGAGGAAGTGAGTGCCGAAGTCATAGAAAACCTCGAGGCGGGCGTACAACTGGTTGGGCCTGAGTGCGCCATCCCGCTGCAGACTGCCGTTGAAAACCTCAAAGCCATTCCTCAGACCGTACGTGACTGGCATAAGAACGTCGCCTGAACAGCGACCCATGAAGGAGCTTCCGGATGGCCGAGATCGGTGATATTGCCAACGCTTTCATACGCAGCGAGATCGAGGAGTTTCTCGAGCGCCCCCAAGAGATCGAGCGCATGGTCAACATGTTCTCTGCCGCCAGTGAACGGATGCAGAACATCGCGGCGGCGCTGATCGACGGGGACAATGGCGCCTGCGACGAACTGACCAAGCAGGCTCTGGCCGATGGAGTCACTGCCCTCGAAATCATGGATGACGGCTTGATCTCTGGCATGGGCATTGTCGGGATCAAGTTCCGCGAGAATTTCATTTTCGTCCCCGAAGTTCTTGCCTGCGCCCGTGCCATGAAGGCTGGCATGGCTTATATCGAGCCGATCCTGTCCGCCTCCGGCGTCGAGCCGGTCGGCGTAGCCGTCATGGGAACGGTCAAAGGCGATCTGCACGATATCGGCAAGAACCTTTGCATCATGATGCTGCGCGGCTCCGGTTTCGTCGTTCACGATCTCGGCGTCGATGTTTCGCCCGATGATTTCATAGAAGCGATTGAAGAACACAAGGCGCCGTTGCTGGGTATGTCCGCGTTGTTGACGACGACTATGCCTAACATGGGACTGACGATCGAGGCATTCATCGACGAAGGACTGCGCGACGACCTGAGGATCATGGTCGGCGGTGCGCCGGTCACCCAGGAATTTGCCGACGACATGGGGGCCGACGGTTACGGCAAGGATGCCATGGCCTGCGTCGAGCTGGCCCGCAGCCTGATGGCCGAAATCAAAGCAGAGTAGGTCAATGGTCATGGAAAAAATCGATCCGGAAGAATACCAGAAACGCCTTGACCGCATCACGGCAATCTTCAGCGATATTGTCGAACAGTCCGATGTCCAGGCCACTCGCCGTTGTCCATACCGTGACCGGCTGGACCGGTGTACCGCGAAGTTCGGCTGCCAGAACCAGCGCAAGCCGCTCGAGAAAGGCGGCCTGCGCCAGTGCGGCGGCGACGATAAGATCGACTACCGCGGTGCCTGGGAGACCGATGCGTCAGAAGAAGCGGAGTAGATCCGGTCCGATTTTTGTATTTCAACAGGTCCCGAGTGACGTATGACACTCGGGACCTTGCTTTATCCGAGTGACACATGGCGAAGGCGACATACGACAAGGCAACCTGTGACGTGATGCCCGGCAAGACCGTGTTCGATCATGCCGACGCACTCGACCTCGCACTGCCTACCACCTGCGGCCGCCAGGGGCAATGCCACGAATGTATCGTCGAGGTGGAAGAAGGCATGGACTGCCTCAGCAAGCGGACCGGTAGCGAGGATTTTCTCAAGGACAACTACCGGCTCGCCTGCCAGGCCGTCGTCAACACGGACACCACCGACCTCAAGTTCGCGCCGCTGCGCCAGAGTTCGAGAATCCTCAGTGCCAGCCGCGAAAAAGCTTCCGAGTTCGATCCCATCGTCACCCGCACCGGCGATGTCGTCTACTACGACGGCGAGGAGATCGACACCTATCGCGGTCACATGTACGGGCTCGCCATGGACCTGGGCACGACAACTGTCGTTTTGGCCCTGATGGATCTGGAAACCGGCCGGACGGTGACGATCAGTTCTTTCGAGAACCCCCAGAAGTTCGGCGGCAGCGATGTCATGCACCGCATCTCCTACGACCGCGATTTTCGTGGCAAGCTGCAGCGGGTGATTGTCCAGACGATCAACCACGAAATCATGGAAATGGGGCGGCGCCACGGGTTCAAGCGCCAGGAAATCTACGAGATTGTCGTTGTCGGCAACTCGACGATGCGTGACCTGCTGTTTAAGTACGATGTGCAGCCTAT
>CAJWLW010000255.1 GCA_913042885.1 uncultured Lentisphaeria bacterium
CTCTTCCGATCTCCGGTGATCGAAGACGCCGATAAGATCCTCAGCGAAAAGCTGCTCATGGAGGCATGCTCCAGGGGCGAATTCGCCGCGACCGTCATCCGCCCTCCGGTCGTCTACGGACCGCACAACCCCATCGTCAACCGCGAAGCCAGCTATTTCGCGCAGCTGAGCCGGGGCCGCCCAATCATCCTCGGCGGCGACGGCACGCTGGCGGTGCTTCATTCCGTGCACGTCGACGACGTAGCCTCCGCCTTCGCCCTGGCGGCCGGAAATGAGGCGGCCGCCGGCCAGATCTTCAACATCGCCGACAGCCTGGCCTACACCCACAAGGGCTACATCGAGACCATTGCCGAAGCTATGGGCGTGCCGCTGGAATTGGTATGCACCGGAGACCCGACGCAACTGGACGAGCGCTTCGCCCACATGCGCAACCTGTTCCCCTTCGGCTGCGCCGGGTTCGCAACCTACAACACCGAAAAGATCCGCGACAGCCTGGGTTGGAAACCGCAGTATTCGTTGCTGGACGGCATGAGAATGACCTATCAGTGGTGGCTGAGCGAAGGACTCGACAAACTCGAACAGGACTACGACCTGCACGATGAGCTGCTGGCTCTTCTGCGGGGCAGCGGCTGAGGGAATTGAGCACGGACGCGCCCCCCCCCCGCTGACTGAAAACGAATCCCAACCAGCCAGTGGACCATAACGTGACGACGCTGCGCTTCGTCACGTAGGTCACTGGGACGTTGGCAGATAGCAGGATGAAGATTTGAAACAGATCGCAGCAGCAGTCTGTAGCTTGCTTCTGAAAACTCTCCTCGGGCTTTTCCTTGCGCTGCTGGGGTTCTGGGAGAACAGTAACGTGTCCGCAATGAACAGAATCTTCGAGATCGAGGAACACAGTAAATCTGCCAACATAGGCAAGTCGGATGCTGATATGACATGCTTAGGATGTTTGTTCGATCCTGGTATTGATAGTCTAAGAAGAATGTGCTTATGCAATGCCCAAACGCCTCGAGCACATTTACGGGTGCTCGAGCTCAGATTCTTAGACACTCATTTTAACCCCAGAAACGCAGTTCCAAGGCCTCTTTTCCGGTTGCATAAAAAGTTGAACCCCTGGATGGCAAAGACTTGTTATTTTTGACACCAAAAGCAGTCCCAGGAGCTAAAACAAATGACAGAATTCAAATTGACCGACCATCAAAAGGCCTTCTTTCAGACCTTCGGATATCTGCAGTTGCCAGGGCTGATGTCCGATTGCATCGACGACATCACGGTTGCCTTTATGCAGGTTTTCGAGCGCAACGCGTGGCAACACGACGACAAGACCCGGTCCACGTGTCTGCAGTTCATCGATCAACACGAATACCTGCGCGGCTTGCTGGACGATTCCCGGATCACCGGGATTGCCGCCGGGCTGCTGGGCGATGATTTCAATTACACGAGCAGCGATGGCAACCAGTACGTGGGCGACACGCATTGGCACTGTGATTCGATTCACGAACACAGTGACTATTTGAAGATAGCCCTGTACCTGGATCCTGTACGTCGGGATTCCGGCGCGCTGCGTTTGATCCCCGGCAGCCATATCGTGAACGAGGCCCGTGAGGCGCTTGGCTACCGGGTGCACGGCTGCGATACGGCGTTCGGCATTCCCGGATGCGACGTACCGGCGTTCGCACTGGAAAGTGACCCTGGCGATGTCGTGGCGTTTCACCAGGCGATGTTGCACGCTTCCTATGGGGGCGACACGCGTCGGCGAATGTTCACACTCAATATGTGCTCGCGTTACGCCGATGCCGACCTCGACGACCTGGCGAGATACCTGCAAACTAGCGATGGGAAATACCATCCCGATCTCGTCGCCACAGCTGGCCCGGAACGCCGTCGCCATCTTGAACAGTTTCTGGAAGTCTGTTCGACGATGCAAGAATGATGGCATCGGGGTCGGATCACGGTAAATCATTGGTGGGCGTCTGTGGTGTCACCACGGAAAGTCCATCACAACTCAACGTTTTATAACGAAAACGTGAAGGAGGCACTCCTCGCCCTCATTACGGCCTCACGCGAGCAAGAGGGCGAGGTGTTCATATAATGACAGCGCAACAAGACGTCTGCACGGTACGTCGCTATTCGCGCCGACCGTGAGGCGCGCCGGCCATCCAGTCGCATGCAACGGACGTCCAGTTGGCCGCCGCTTGGAACGGTGGTTCCGATCGCTCCGTCACCGGCTTCCCATTCTTTGGAAAACTCAACAATAAACCGCATATTCTCTATGGCTTTGGCTACTCCGGTAACGGCGTCACCCAAACCTATCTAGGCGGCCAGATCCTTGCCGCTCTGGTACTTGAAGCAGATGACGAATGGAGCCGCTGCGGCTTTGTCGGCGGGCCTCGCGGGCTCTTCCCACCCGAACCTGTCCGCTGGCTGGGCGCCATGCTGGTGCGCAACGCCATCCGTCGCAAAGAAGCCGCCGAAGATGCCGAACGCCAACCCGCATGGCTCGACACGCAACTCGCCAAATGCGACAAAGCCGCCGGCAAAACAGACAAGTAATTTGGTCGGGTCTCTGAATCAGGCGGGTTTCCGTTCAGGCACTAATTATGTGACAGTTGGCTCGGAGAACGGGGTAACACTCCCTTCTGGGTTGAGACGCGGATAGAGCTGAGCCTCTCCGTTCTCGGCGTCGGTTCGAGCCCTTTTATCGGACTTCCTCCGATAAAACCAGATGGCTGCGCTGCGGGCCGGAAGTGTAAATGTGAAACCATCGTGGATCAAAGCCGCCCCCGCAATTTCTCTTTCTTCACCCATTTCGGGGTTCTCCAGAAAGTACATCGAACCCGGACAAATCCCCTTCGGATGGATTGCGAAAGTTTCCTCCGGACATGCCGGTAAACGGATTCCCTGGATAAGGCCGCAGCCTGTTTCTGGGCTGTCAAACTGCCAGGCGACCCACTTTTCGTCACTGCGGTGGAACGGCGTAAAGGGGTAGTAGTCACCGTATAGCATCAACTCAGATGCTCTACGCCAGATGTCGATCAGTTTTCTGGCAAGAGCGTAGTCGTAGTCGTCCCGCCGAATGTCCAACGTCGCAAACAGCATGGGGGCCATGCTACAGTGATAGGAGAAGGAATCTATCTCTTCATCGAATCTTCCTTCTCCCGTGGCCGGCTTGATGTCCCAAGCCCGGGTATCCTCCTTGAAGTAGGGCAGCCACTCGAACATTGTCCGGTGGAATGCCAGTTTTACCGGAGGAATCCCGTATCCGTAGTCGCTGTAGTGTAACGGAACGGAACGTCGCATCGTCTCAAGATCATTGCGGCGTCCGCCGCTTGCACACGAATCGAGCCATAGGCCGGGATTTCGTAATAGCAGGTCATCCCAGAACTGGAGATATCCCTGAATATACAAATTCTCGTTGACTCCCTGGCGGTCCTGTGCCTCATTGTTCCGCCAGTGTTTCAGTGGACTAATGTTGAAATCCTGTCTGTAGATCTTTATACCGTTGTCCTCTATCAGCTTGCACACATGATCGGTAAGCCATTGACGGCATTCCGGGTTACCCAGATTCAGAACGCTGTAATCTCTATAGCTGTCCTTTATCCTCAGAAGCCACTTCGTGTGCTCGGTATCGAGTTTGGTGCCGGGGTACACTCTTTCTGGTTCAAACCACAGCAACATGTTGGCGCCGCTTTCGGCCACGCAGTCTGATACCGGCTTAAGACCACGGGGAAATCTCTCGCGGTCGGGCTCCCATGTACCGGTGACGTGCCAATCCCTCTCATGGTTCTCATCGTAGCAGGGATACCATCCGGCATCGATCCACCAGACGTCAAAGGGGATGCCGCGTTCTCTGAACTTCTCGATATGTTGGAGCTGGTTCTGTTCGGTGGCAGCTGTGAATTCCACACCCTCAGCAGGCCAGCAACAGGCCAGGAAGGGCTTCAGCGGCTGCCCGTTAGCGACGGGAATGATGTGATCGAAATACCACCGGCGCCACAGGTTCACGGCTCTTGCGACGTCCCCCGTCCAAGACAGGACGGTCATTCGCGGCGTGCGGATACTTTCACCCGGCATGAGCCGTAGGTTTGTCTTTTCCTGGCCCGCCCGAACATGGATGCCGTCCGCAAGCCCCTCAAAACTGACCGCCCACTGTCCGGGCCAACCGATGGCCATGGCTATGCCGCCGTCCTCGAACATGACACGGTAGTAGGGAAATGCGTGGTCGCAGGGGCGCCCCCCGTCGGGAGCAAACCCGAGTGTATCTCCTGCCCGCAGAGGCGTCTCATCAGGACAATATCCTTCCTCACTGCTCAAGTCGCCATTGCAGTGATACAGAACGGGCAAAGGACCTTTGAACGTTCCATCCATTGCGAGGATGTCGCGGATTACCGGTGTGGTCTCATGACCTTTGTTGATAAACCATGCCACCCATTCCACGACCGGATAGTCACGATACTCCGTGCACTCGACCCGGATACTCAAGCCGGTCCCGGCGTCATTGCCTTCGAAAATCGTTTCGCAGATATTGGCGTCAATGCTGCGTCTAGATGAAACTGGCTGCCATTCTTCCGGGATGCCGCGTACGGCTTTATCGTCGAGCACGAAAGAAATGGGAAGATCGGCGGGATCGGAGAGAAAGTTCCCCGCCCATTCTCGACTCTTCAGCATATCTTCGGGTTTTGCGACAGGGATAGCGTGTCTTTTCTTCATTGTGGTCTCCTATCGTGATTAGCCTTGATCGAGTTGGAGCATTGGGCAGATTAGCCACCAGAGCCGACTGGTGCAGGCCATTCCAAAAGGCAAGCAGCGCTTGCTGGTCACGATAGCTACCGGGCCAGGCAAGACTGTCACTGCCCTCTGAATCTGTTGGCAGCTATGGAACAGCCGTTGGAACCGCCGGGGCGAAGCTCACCGACGCCCAAAGATCCTCTACTTGGCAGATCGTAACACCCACGCGTACTGGTACCGTTAGACTTTGAACGGGAAGACCGAGCCGCTTCAGGTGGTGATAATGCGTGGCAGGCCCCAGTGGTCCGGGCCCTTGCGGATCAGTCGGGCGGGGACTCCGCTTCGTTCGATACGCAGGAAGACGCCCCAGGCGCTGCCCTGGTTCGAGCCCAGGGCGATCAGTATTTCGTGCCGGCCGCGTCGGGCGCTGAAGGGGACCATGCTCGCATCGGGGCAGGCGGGGTTGGTCCCGTTCGGATCGTGGAAGACCTTCCTGCCATCGACCCACATCTTAACCGGCCCATCGTAGCCCAGAGACGCGGCCAGCTTCATCGCCTCGTGGCACTCGAAGTCAAATGCGTAGTAGACGACCACGTCCCTGGGAGCGATGGCGGCCAGTTCCAGGTGCCGGTCACAGAGGCTCTGGGCAAAGGCACGCGGCTTCAGCTTCAGCGCCCGACGGTTCTTCGGATACGCCAGGCGCTGAAGCTTCCCGGCCGAGGGCAGCAGGTCGCTGACGCGCGGGTTGCGCAGGAACGGAGTGATTGCCCGAGGCTTGACGATCGGGAGCGGGCCGAAAGCCGGCACGGCGCGATCCGCTTCGTCCGTGATGTTGCAGTACGGGTCCGGCCCGTAGCCGTAGCACAGCAGATGGTCGTCCAGCGTGACCATCGGCGCCGACGTCTTCAGTCTGGCGCGGCTGTCATCGAGGTCCACGCGGTAGAGCACGGGTTGAGGATCCGGCGCACAGATGCTGAAGCCCGTGGGCCGTCCGCCGGCTCGAAGGGAGCCGATGACGTTGGCGAATTCCACAACGATGTCGCAGGTACCCGAATGCGGGTCCCGTTCCACCCGGACGTCGGCCACATCGACGGGCAGCTTTCCGCCCTTACGGCCGGCGATCAGAGCATGCATGGCATTGGCCAGGCGCCGTCCCAGCCGGTGCTGGTCGGCTCCCCCGATGTGGGCCAGGTCATCGAGGTCCAGGTCAATCGTGGGCACAACGGCGTAGTTGCGGATCGCCCCTGTCAGTCGGCGCTGCTGGTCCTGGATGGAGTTCCAGGCCGGCGTGGAGATCCCCGGGCAAACGACCCGGCCGATCTGCACGGCAACGAACGGTAGGCAGGGCGAGCACACAACGCGACGAAATGCCCGCACCAGCGCCTTCATCCGATCGGTGTACAGGGGCGCCGCGTCCGGATTGGTGTCGCCCTCCCCCTGGTACCAGACCACGCCCGCGATCCGGCCGCCGTTCTTCCGAATCCGGCGGCACGTGGCGCCGTAGAGGCTCTTGCCGCCCAGCTTCTTGAGCTTGGGGTCCCATTGGGTCATTGGTACGCCGCCGTGCGCGCACGCCAGGAGGCCCTGCGGGATCCCGGTGAGCCGATGCATCTCCTGGCCGAACGCCACCGCCGGGCCCACGCCGTGCTTCGCCATTGCTTCCCTGGTGGGCAGCTTGCCGCCTTTCAGGTCTGCGTGGACCTGGTCCACCGCGTCCCACATGTTGTGGATCGGGTCTTTCGCCGCAGCCCAGTGATCGTTCATGTAGAAGGCGCGGACCTGCGGGACCGGTCGCAGCGCGTGATGACGCCGTCCGCACCCGAACATGTTGGACTGGCCGGCTGCAACCCAGACATCGCCCACGAGCACATCGCCAACCGTCAGCGCCTCGACGGCCGCACGATCTCCGCCGCGAATCCTCAGCTCAATGTCGTAGGGCCCCCCGCTACCGAGACCCTTCACCCGACCGGTGAAACGCTTCCGCGCCGCCCGGCCGATCACGCGCCAGTTGAAACCCCTCACAGCCCGGCCGGACTGTGTGACACGTGCCTCCACGGTTCCGGCGACACCGCACTTGCCGCTGATCGCAGCGTCCGACACGTTCCTCGCGGTCCGCTGAAGGACCATGTGCTCGAAAAGGCCCGTCTGAATCTCCATTCTCGGTGCTCCTCTGATGAAGACCGTCCACGCCACGAACCGTCACAACCGCAATATGAGCCAGTTCCGCGGCCAGTGTCAAGGTGTCCCTCTCAAAAACGCCATCCGCGCCACAATCCCTTGACTATCCCACGCTCCGGAGCGTACCCTCAGGCAATGTGACCTGGGACGCTCGTCTATTCTGGTGGACCGATATGCTCACGGCTCGTCGGGACGCTCGCCCGCCATTGAGTTAATCGTTTTGCGGGAACGTCAGTAACTCGCCTTTGTGCTACAAGTTTTTGTATT
>CAJWLW010000256.1 GCA_913042885.1 uncultured Lentisphaeria bacterium
CTGTGTCACGACCGATGTGCTGATCGTCGGCCAGATAGACGACACCGAAACCACCTTGACCGATGCATTCCCTGATCGCATAGCGTTCGGCGACAGCTGTCGGCAGCGGCAGGTGCTCCTCCGATGACTCGTCGTCGCCTAAGTCATTTATGTATCGTGCATTATCCGTCATTCAGTCCCCTTTCATTCTTGTGCGCCATCACAGTATCGCTTGTCTTCACTGCATGCATATTTGCATTGTACGGTTCAGTGGCTGATCAAGATCAGCGCTGAAAAGTGATCCGGCGTGATTCGATTATACGCCACCGGTTCCCCCTCCCAAAAGCTGCAGCCGTGGTCATCCTTGACGGTCTACCCAACGGTACAGGTACCAACCGATTTTCCTCCGCCACGCGCCGTCAAGTAAATACATCAAGAAGAATTGATACCGCGCCGTCTACTGTACGGTTTGCGGCAACGGCCGCGACCGTTCCACCGCAATACGAATTCGCCTCAGATCGCAGCGCGATATAGATCTTCGAAATCGGGTGCCGCAATCGCCACCGGATTGAAGGCGGCGGTCCACTGCTCGGCGGCATTGACTGCAAGCGTCGGGATGGCGTCGGCATCGATACCGGCAGCAGCGAGGCTTGACGGAAAAGGCGCCACTTCGACGAAGCCCGCAAGCAGGTCGATCAAAGCATCGACCGACGCTAACCCGGCAACTGTCGCCAGTTCCAGATAAATCGTTGCCGTCTGAGCATCGACGCAGTTGTAGCCGACGACATGCGGCAACATCGTGCCAACCGCCTGGCCATGCACGATACCGAACTGCGCTGTCAATGGGTTGGCCATCGCGTGAGCAGCGCCGAGCATGCTGTTCTCGATGGCGATGCCGGCATAGGCCGCACCGAGCAACATCGCTTCGCGCGCGGCCAGATCGTCGGGGGCTTCGAGAACGCGAGTGAAGCTGGCGCTGGTCAATCGGAAGGCTTCCATGGCATAGAGGCTGGAGATTGGAGTATGCTTGGTCGTCACCGCGGCCTCGACCGCATGGCTGACCGCATCGATACCGGCGCAGGCGGAGACCATGGCCGGTTGCGTCACCGTCAGGACCGGATCGAGCAGCGCGATCACCGCTGTGGCTTTGCGGTCGCCACAGGCCATCTTGCGGTGGGTGTCCGACTCTGCGATAAGCGCAAACGACTGGCATTCCGATCCAGTACCCGCTGTCGTTGGCACGGCGATCAGGGGCAGCATCGGTTTCGTCGCCTTGCCGAAACCCCAGTAGTCGTGCATGTCACCACCGTTGGTCAACAGAAAGTTGCAGCCCTTGGCAGTATCGATGGCACTGCCGCCGCCGATGCCGACAAACAGATCGATATCCGCCGGCCGCGCCACAGCCAGGCAGGATGCAACGTCATCGGTCGTCGGGTTCTGGTGCACGTCAACAAACGAGGTGACAGACAACCCGGCCGCCTCGAGGCTGTCGACCGCATGCTGCGTATGCCCGGCCTCGGCCACGCCGTAGTCGCTGACAACCAGCACTCGGCTGCCGTATTCGCGTGCCAGCTCACCGAGCCGCTCGATGGCTCCGCACCCATAAACCAGGCGGTTGCGCGCCGGTGAATCAAATATCTCAATCGCCATGAATCGCCTCGATCAACTGTGCGGCATCCGTGAAATCCGGTACGATCCAGTCGGCACCGGCGCGGATGAGACGCCGCCGTTTGTCGTTACAAAGTTTGCCGGGAATGTCCTCGTCGTTCGCTATCCCTACGGTCACCGCGCCGGCATGACGCCCTTCGGCAATTTCGACCGAACCATCCCCGAAGACAACAATGCCGGCCAATGTCTGGCGGCCGGCAAGCAATCGCTGCATGACCAGACGTTTGGCATCGCCAATTTCATCGCCCTGCGAACCGCGGATACTGCTGAAACAGCCACCGTAACCGAGCAGCGCCGCTTCTTTCTCGACATCGTCCTGGTCGGTGCCGCTGGCCAGAATCAATTCGATACCGGCAGCATGGAATTGTTCAAGCAACGCCACGGCACCGGGTACAGTAAACGCCGTAACCGGCTGGCTGCCATCACGGACACTGGCCATCCGGGCATTCACCGTCGTCATCAGCTGCTCGAGATACTGGCGTTTGTATTCGGATGCCGTACGGACAGCCGATGCCTCGACCAGTCCTTCGCTGCTGACTATATCCGCCAGAAACATCATCTGCCGGATCGTCTGGATGCCGGTGGTTTCATCGACCATCTTGTGGATTTTCTCTGTAAGCCTGGCCAGCTGGTCGGCTGGCAATTCCGCCAACCTGCCACCGCTGGTGACGTTGAGCCCCATGTCGTACATCACTTCATTCCAGCCTCGGCGCAGTGTGGAGATCGTGCCATCGTGGTCGAAGACCGCGTGCGTGATCGCGCCACTGGTACGCCCGGTAATGCGTTCGATAGCAGTGTCGGCGAGCAGGTCCGGCGAACGCAGCCCGGAAGCGATTTCCGGAGCATGGATGTAGCGGGCATCGACGACCTGTGCCGCCAGCTCATCGGCATTTGCCGTGCCGGTCTGATTCAGTTTAGTCACCGTAATCGACGCTGCCAAATTTGCGAACTCCGCAGATGCCGCGGCACCGGCACCGGCTGCTGTCGCCAAAGCGTAGGCCGCAAGGCAGGTGTCACCGGCACCGACAGTGTCCGTTTCGCCCACGACTGTAACGGCCGGTACGTTGATCAGATGGTCGTCGCCGACAACAATCAGGCCGTTCTCGCCGCGCGTCATCATGACGGGACCGCCCAGTCGTTCCGAAGCTTCACCGCAGGCTGTGATACACTGCTCCGTATCACGCTCATCGACGGGATGGCCCAGCAGGCCCGCCACTTCTGTGGTGTTGACTTTCGCCATGACGCCCGGACGCAGCAGTGACACATCGCGGCAGTCGGCAATGATCAGCAGCGCCGGATTCCTCACCGCCAACGATGCCAGTTGTTCCGTAAAGTCGACGGTCATCAGTGGCGCCAGCATCTGCTGATTGATGATCAGCACATCGAGCGACGCGACAGCCGCCTCGAGGCGATTGACGAGCGCTTCAATACTGTCCGACGTCGGCCGATTGCGGGCGCCGAAGTCAAGGCGGTTCTGTTCGATCCGGTCCAGCAGCGGTTTGACGTATGTCGATGTATGCCAGTCGAGGTACTGCACGAGCATAGCGCTGGTATCGACACCCAGTTGATCGAGGCAACGGACGAGTTCTCGCCCATAGATATCGTCGCCGACAAGGCCAAAGGCGTGGATCGCTGCAGGCTCGAGCGCCGCGAGGTTCTTTGCGACGTTGCCGGCACCACCAGGCGCGCAGCGGATATCCTGGCCGTGGTGAATCGGTTTGCCGGTCTCAACAGAATGTTCGTCGGTATCGTCACTGTAGTCGACGTACACGTCCAGCGCGAAATCGCCGACAACACCACATCGAACCGATCCGAGGCGCAAAAGGATATCGCTTAGCTGCGCGGAGGTCATGCGGACCAGCGCCTTTGCACATGCGGCTGGTCGCCGTAGACGATGTCGACCGTCACGCCGTCGTTGAGGATCGACAAGCGCGCGGCTTCCGTGACCAGCTCGTTAAAGGCGGAATTTGCCGGTGTCGCGATCAGGCCTTGTGCATCAACCTGTGCGATAAGCTGTTGACGTCTTTCCAACACCTCATCGGCTTCGAGATCGCGCGTCTCGGCCTCGATCCGCTGTATCGTCTGCAGGTTGGCAGCAATCGATTCATAACCATAGCCGACCGGTTGCAGACCATCGCCGATCCAAGGGATGAGCTTGAAATAGTCCGGGTTGATATAGTTGTAGGCCGAGCCGCCAGGCCCGGCCCCTTTCGTGAACGTATGCGCCATGCCCCGGAACTGGTCATCGTGCTCAATCATGCCCGTGCAGCTGTCACCTTCGAAATACATGATCATGCCCTGGTCGTTGCTGCCGGCGCCTTCGTTCGGGTAGCCCAGGCCGGTGACGACGGACAGGACGCCGCCGTTCTCGAACACGACACGGCCGTTGGCCCACATAAAACCAACGTTACCGTTCGGAAAGGAGCCTTTGACACCGACAACAGAAACGGACTGCGGCAGTAGCCCCGTGATGAAGTGGACCTGATCGACATAATGACAGCCGATGTACACAAACGGGTCGGTGTGATCGCAGGTGAACCAGTTCTGAAAATTGGAATCACGGTACAGATACGGTTCCAGCAGCTTCGCATCGCCCATTACAAAGTCGCCAAACTGCCCGGCCTGATACGATTTGCGCGCCAGTAACACGCGACGGTCGAAACGCTTGTGATACTCAACGCCGACAAACAAACCCTTGTCAAAAGCAGCAAACTCGATCTCGGCTGCTTCATTGTGCGTCATCACCAGCGGTTTCACGCACAGCACGTTCTGGTCATGTGCCAGCGCTGTCATCGTCACTGGGTAATGCATGTTCTCGGGCACAGCGACAATAACGATCTGTCGCGGTGCCAGCCCGGCAATCACCTCTTTGTATAACTCCGCATGATAAACATCCGCCGGCTCATCCAGCGCCGGGTGCGGCGTAAAGCCGTGGCCGGGAAATGCCGTTGCGAACTCCGCATTCTCCGCCAACGCCTTCAACGGCGTGCAATGGCGCGCGCAGATGCTGATCTGGCCAACCACGCCGAGACGCTGCAGGTGGTACAGGGACGGCAGGATCTGGTCGTTTACAATCATTCCGCCGCCGACAATGGCGACGTCCAGCTTTTGGTCAGTCATGACGTGATCTCGAATTGTCTGGTTTCCGGATTATAGGTGACGCCGCCCTGCCCTTTCCGATAGGTCGCGGGATCCAGACCGAGCAAACGGAGCGGATTTTCGAAGGCAACCTGGCGAATGGTCTCCGGCGTCGCAATATCCATCCGTGCCAGATTGTTCGCACAGGCTACCAGATTGGCGCTCGAGCCGGCCATGACATTGACGTCCGAAGCCAAATGCACGCGACCGCTTTCCGTCACCACAACTTCACGGCCGATCAACTCGTAGGTGCCCGGCGGCAGCCCAGCGAACGCCACGGAATCGCTGACAGCGATCAGCCCCTCAGGCGGCCGGCAAAGAAACAGTGCCCGCAGAAAAGCTTCGGGCAAGTGGAAGCCGTCGGCGATGAAACAGAGTCTCAAGTTTTCAATACCGAACGCGTTCATGATGATATTGTCGTGGCGGTCTATCATCTGACGACAGCCGTTGCCGATGTGGGTGAACAGCGACAACCCGGCATCGACCGAAGCCTGCAAAGTTGCAAAGTCTGCATTGGTGTGACCGGCCGCAACCAGGACATCCGGCGCAACCGCACGCACGAAATCGGCCGCGCCTTTGAGCTCGGGTGCCAACGTCACCAGGCGCACTTCGCCTTCGCCGATCTCGCACAAACGCCGAAACTGTTCGAGATCCGGATCGCCGATAGCAGTCACAGGATGGGCACCACGATAGCCGTCTTCCGGTGAAATGAAGGGGCCCTCCACATGGATGCCCAAAATCGGACTGTCAGCGCCCTGGCGTTTCTTCGCATTTACGATATTGGCGACACACTGCTCCAGCGCCGCCGGCTCATTGGTGATCACTGTCGCGAGTAAACCGGCAGTACCGCAGGCGCTCAGGATCTCGGTACTTTCGATAATACGATCGACACTGGTGTCCGGATCGCAATAGTCGATGCCGGCGTAGCCGTTCACCTGGATGTCGATAAAGCCCGGACAGGAAATTGTGCTCATGATGTACTCCGCAGCGGTGCCCGTTCGAGGACGCCATGCTCGTGCGGCTTGTTCTTGATTATCTCGTCCGGCCCATAGAATCCTTTGCTGACCCGACTCAGCGAATACACAATGGTGCGCGGGCCAAGGAAGGTACCGGGGTCAAGCACGGCGCTACAGCCGACCTGGCTCCAATCGCCCAGGCAAACGCCCATCTTCGCCGTACCGATATTGTACCGACTACCGTCACACTCGACGATCAGCGGATCGTAGTTCCCCGGCTTCAGCCCCTGGAAAATGCCCAGGTTGGCGGCCGTCGCCTGGTTACCGAGATGCCCGGCATAGCCGCACAGAGAGTCGCCGATATACGATGGGTGCGGATAGTTGCCGTTGTCCATCAGCACGACATTCTTGAGCTCGCCGCCAATGACACAGCCGTCGCCGATGATGCAGTTACCGCGGATGAAGGCGGATTTGCGCAGTTCGCAACCGCTGCCGATAATCGCCGGCCCTTTGATCAGGGCGCCCGGTTCAATCATCGTGCCGGCACCAACGTAGACATCGCCGCCGGTAACATCGAAATGGGCGTCGATGATACGGGCGCCGCCTTCGATAATGATGCGATGCGGCGTTTCGCCGGCACTGTAGACGACGAAACTGGCGACGCGATGGGACTCGCCGGCGCTGGCGGTTTTGACCAGATGATCCTCGGTCGTTTCGACCTGCGCCAGCCAGTTGCGGGCGAAAACGGCAATCTGTCGGATAGCGGTGCAGACGCAATTGCAGTCGTCGAAAAGCGCCCGATGGGCAAACGGATGCGCCTGCCAGTCGAAATAGGTTTCGGGCCGCAATTCGACGGGCACATCGCGCCGCTCGAGCGCCTGCAGATCAATGGAACCATTGGAAGCCATAGTGTCGAGAAAGTAGTTGGAGAAAAGTTGTGTTCAAGGCATGTCGGTCCTGGAGTGCCATCGTTTTTTGAGGAAAACCGTTGCCGCCTGCTTGATACCATCAAGGTCGCACGCTCCAACGTCAGCGCGAGTCTGCGCGCGCTGCATGGCTGGAACATCCAAAAAACTCGGTGACCGCCGTGACCACTTCCAGACGATAACCGGTGTCTCGAACCTTTTCGTCGCCATCCTCGATGAGCATAAACGCCGCGAAATCGATCCCACAGTGGCGGTATTGAACAAATGTGCCGCCGAAACGGCTGCGTTCGGTGGTGAAAATGTCGAACAAGCTCCAGGGGCTGCCCGGCAGACAGTCCATAGTAAGGCAACAGGGGAAGTCGCCGGGACTGTACCACTGCTCGATGGGTGGAGTCGCACGAACAAGCAGCACACTTGCAGGAGCACCGACTTCGCCGTAGCATTACAGGCACACGACCGGCGCATATTGCCGCAACACTATTGAAAG
>CAJWLW010000257.1 GCA_913042885.1 uncultured Lentisphaeria bacterium
TGTACTTCAAAGTTAGATTAAATCCCGGTGGAAATCAAGGATGCAGGTCGCTACCGTAGATGTAACGCGACGCTCTCCGAGCGAGCCGTGGAAGTGCCAGAATGCGGAGACTGCAATGAAAATCGTTACCGGCAAACAGATGCAGGCATTGGACCGGCGGACCATCAACGGGGGTGTGTCGGGCGAGTTGCTCATGGAGCGCGCGGGGACCGGAGCCCTCGAAGCGCTGCTCGAGTTCATCGAGCCCCTGCCCTATGTGCATCGGCACCGCGTCGTCGTGATCAATGGCAAGGGCAACAACGGTGGCGACGGTTACGTCGTTGCTCGGCTGCTCACCGAGCGCACCGGTTATGAAGCGATCGTCTACGCCACCTGCCAGCCGGACGAGCTGCAGGGCGACGCGAAGCTCAATGCCGATCGCCTGCCGCTGCCGATCAACGTCTGCGACCGCTTGCCCGACGACGCCCTGCTGCCCGGAACCATTGTGCTCGACTGCCTCCTGGGCACGGGTATAAGTGGGCCTGTGCGCGAACCGTATGCCACGATCATCGGCCAGATCAACGATTCGCACCTGCCGGTCGTTGCCATGGACATCCCGTCGGGCGTCGATGCCGACACTGGCGCCGTCGCCGCCGTTGCTGTGCGTGCTGACCTGACAATCACGATGGCTTTGCCGAAAATTGGCCTGCTACGTGGCGACGGCGCGCGCCTGTGCGGCTGCCTGCGCTGCGTCGATATCGGTATCCCCGCGACGTTCGTCGACGACATCGACAGCGCTGCTGAAGCAACGTTGGCCGCAGACGTTCGCCCGCTGATACACCGACTGCCGAGCACGACACACAAGGGCGACATGGGCCGCATTCTCATTGTCGGCGGCAGTGCCGACTACCCCGGGGCACCGATGCTGGCCGGCGCCGGTGCATTGCGCGCCGGTGGCGGCCTGGTGACCGTCGCCTGTCCCCGTTCGATCGGGCCGGTGCTGGCGCCACAGGACAATGCGCTGATCCGCAAGCTGATCGACGACGATGGCCGCGGCACACACGGCCCGGTAGACGCCGCGGAGTTTGCAGACCTCACCGCCGACAAGAGCGTTATCGCTGTCGGCCCCGGTCTCGGCGGCAGCGACGCGGCGCTCGGTCTGGTGCGCGATCTGCTCGGGACCGACAAGACAGTCGTGCTCGACGCCGATGCCTTGCGTGTCTGCAGCGATTGCGGCGATCGTCTCAAGGCCCGGGCCGTGACCGTGCTGACGCCGCATCCTGGCGAGATGACCCACCTGATCGCGTCCTGCGGATTCGCCGGGCTCGGCACCGCGGACCGCGAGTCCCAGGCATCGACCGTGGCCAAAGAGCTCAACGCCATTGTCGTGCTCAAAGGGCACCACACAATTGTGGCGGCGCCGGATGGCCGGATGTTCATCAATACCAGCGGCACACCGGCTTTGGCCACCGGCGGTTCCGGGGACGTACTTTGCGGTGTCATCGCTGCCGTTCTCTGTCAGTCCGACAATCCTGTTGCAGCGGTGCGTCTGGCGGTCTTCGTTCACGGCCTTGCGGCTGAGTTATCACCCAACGGCATGCGCGGGACCACTGCCGATGATCAGCCGCAACTGATCGCCCAGGCTCTGCAGCAATTGTCGCCACTGGCGTAGTCGTGGCATTGGCAGGTCACGGGTGTTTGCTCGACAGTAATTGGTTGACATTCGACCCGGCGCGACGATATTACCTGTTCCCCAAACCAACTTTCGCTGTTTTTTGCCCCTGGAGGATACAATCATGAGTCGAGTCTGCGATGTCAGCGGTGCCCGCCGGACAGTTGGTGGTTCCATCGTCCGCAAGGGTATGGCAAAGAAGAAGGGCGGCATTGGTACGCACGTCGTGAAGAATAACAAGCGCGTGTTCCTGCCGAACCTGCAGAAGCGCCGGATTTACGTGCCGGAACTGGACCGGTGGGTGACCCTAAAGATCACCAACAAGATGCTGCGGTCGATCCAGAAGAACGGCGCCTACAAGATGCTCAAGGAGGCCAAGGACAAAGGCACGTTGACTGTCAAGGTTCCAGGTCTCTGACGACCCGAGTCCAGATAATATTCTGATCCTGAAAAGCCTGCGCAGTCCGCAGGCTTTTTTGTTGCTGCCAACCGCCGGCGATCTGGCGCCTTCGTCAGCACGGTCTATGGCCCCAGCGCCGATGAAGATCTGTTGGTGGGCATGCTCAAGTCAATCACTTTTTTGAGTGACGGTGTGTGCTCACCGATCCTGGCGGCGGATGGCGGCGAAGAACTCGCTCGGTTCTTTGGCTCCGATCAGGCGGAGCACAAGCAGGTAGGCGGCTGCGGCTGCGGCCAATGGCAGAAACACGGCGATTGCCTTCGAGGCGAGTCCGGGTGAAGCCAGGGTGGTTGCAACGTGCGCAGTGGCCCATACGGCGACACCGGCAACGGCGACTGCAACGAGCATGCGCGTCCCTGCCAGAAGACCATTGCGCCAGGCCTGCATGGTCGGCTGCAGATCGCGTTTCAGCAGAACCATAAGGATCGCCACGTTGACGTAGGCGGCAATAGTGGTCGACAACGCCAACCCGCAATGGCGTAACGGCACCATCAATGCCAGGCTGAGCAGGACGTTGAGCACCAGGCAGAAGACGCCGACTCGCATCGGGGTTTTCATGTCCTGCCGGCTGTAGAAGCCGGCACGGACGATCCCGACAGCGGCGAATGCGGGGATGCCGGGCGCATAAAACATCAAGGCGGCGGTGGTCTGGCGGGCGCTATCGGCATCGAAGGCGCCCCGTTCGTAGATAAGTCCGACGACGGCGTTGCCGAGGTACATCAACACCAGCACGCAGGGGACGGAGACGAAAAACACCTGTCGCAGTCCGTAGCTCAAGGCATCAATGATATCGGTCTGCCGGCCGGCAGCGAAGGCGCGGGAGAGTAGCGGCAGGCTGGCGGCCGACAAGGCGACGGCGAACACGCCGACGGGCAGGTAGACGAGCCGTTCGCTGTAGAGAAGTGCGGCGGCGGCCCAGGGATCGAGGTAGAGCGCCAGGATTCGGTCGAACATCACATTGATCTGATAGATCGAGGCACCGATAACGCCGGGAATCATCAGGTGCATGAGCCGTTTGACGTCCGGCGTGACCTGCGGGCGGGCACGTTGCAAGGCGAAGCCGAACCGCTTGAGCACCGGCCACAACACGGCGAGCTGCAATACTCCCCCGACGACGACGGCAATTGCCAGCACTTTCATTTGCTCGGCGGTCGTACCGACTCGCGGGCACAGCCAGAGGGTTGCCGCAATCAGCGTGACGTTGAGCAGCACCGGCGCGACGGCGGGTGCTGCGAAGTGGCGGAAGCTCTGTAGCACGCCGCAGAGCAGGCCGAAGAGACAGATGAACAGGGTGTACGGCAGCATGACGGGGAGCAGTGCCAGTACCAGGGCAGGGCGCCCGTCGGGGAAGAACTGCTGCAGCAGCAGGCAGATGAGGGTGCCGGCGACAACGATCGCCAGCAGCACGGCGGCAGTCAGCAGGAGGACGTTGCTAAAAAATGTGAAGGCCGCGGACTTGCCGTGGCGCTCCAGTTTCTCATTGAACAGCGGCACGAATGCTTCGGACAATGCGCCTTCGCCGAAAACGCGACGGAACAGATTTGGGATCGTGAAGACGACGAGGAACACGCTGAACGGGCCGGCGGTTCCGAAGACGGCGCTGTAGGCGACGTCTCTGGCCAGTCCGGTGAGGCGGCTGAGGAGCGTGCCGGCGCTGCCGACGAGCATGCCGCGCCCGATGACGCGCGTCGAGCCGTTGTCCGACGGCGCGGCGGGTTCGAGAGGCCCGTTTTCGCGGGCCGGATCAGACATGCGGCGTCACGCGCCGGTCGAGCCATTCCAGGGCCGCCTCGCGTGTGATGATCTCGCCATTCAACTGCAGTTCTTCGAGTTCCCTGAGGATTTCCCCGATGACAGGTCCGGGCTCGACGCCGCGCCCGATCAGGTCGCGCCCCTGCACCAGTGGTTCGGGCACCGGGGGTTCATCGCGCAGCGCTGCCAGGCGATCGAGAAGAAACACATAGTTGTCGACTAAGCGATGACAGGACAGGCAATCGAGTCGATGTAGTTCGAGCTCACAGTCGAAGTCGGGGCGTCCGAGCAACCGTCGCAGTGTCGATGGCCGCATTTTCTGCACCTCGGCGAAGGTCATGTGATTGTAGACGGTTTCACGTACGCAATCAATGAATTGCCGCGAACAGCGCAGTCGCTGCAGGAGCGTCTCTGCCATCTCCGCGCCGACGCGGTTGTGACTGGGAAAGGTCTCACGCCCATGGGTGCCGATTTTTAATGTCGGTGGCTTGCCGACATCGTGCAGCAGGGCGCTCCAGGCGATTTCCGGCGTCGGGTGTACCATCATTTCGAGCAGCAGCAGGGTATGCACGAAGACGTCCCCTTCGGGGTGAAACTGCGGCGGCTGCGCGACGCCTTTCATGGCGCTGATTTCCGGCAGCACCTGCTCGAGCAGGCCGGTTTCATCGAGCAGCCGGAAGGCGAGCTGGGGCTGCGGGCCACACAGCATTTTCGTGAGTTCGTTGAAAATGCGTTCGGGGCTGATGCCAGTGATTTTAGGTGCGTGTTTGATGATCGCAGCGCGGGTAGCCGGATCCAGCTCGAAATCGAAACGGGCGGTAAACCTGACCGCCCGCAGCATGCGCAGGTAGTCTTCGCCGAAGCGCCGGTCCGCGTCGCCGACTGTGCGGATGACGCCGGCATCCAGATCGCGGAGGCCGTCGACAAAGTCGATGACCTGCTCGGCCTGCGGATCGTAGAACAACGCGTTGATCGTAAAATCGCGCCGTTGCGCATCGTGCTCGGCATCGGAAAAGGTGACGGAATCGGGGTGCCGTCCGTCCTGGTAGCCACCGTCTTCACGGAAGGTGGCTACTTCGGTGTGGAGGTTGCCGTCGCGCACGATAATGACGCCGTAGGCGGCACCGACCGCATAGGTGTTCGGGAAAATCTGCTGCAAGACATCGGGGGTGGCGTCGGTGGTGACATCGACATCCTCGGGCATGCTGCCGAGGAAACGGTCGCGCACGCAGCCGCCGACTGTGCAGGCCTGGTAGCCGGCCGCCTGCAGGCGGCCGGCAATGTCGTAGGCGGCCTGCTCGGCTGCCGACACAGGCGCCAGGCGGTGTTGGATGTATTGGGTCAAGAGGTTTTTCCGGTTTGTCGGGTCCTCGCTTGTACGTGTTCAGCGTTGCAGCGACACAAGGTACGCCGCTGCTGTTCGCGCGGTTGGTAAACAGGTATCAGCGTTTCTTCGATCCCGCAACTTTGCAACGATGTCGCGGTCTGATATAGTATTACCGTAGCAATTCCATTGTCAACGGCCTGGATTGAGTTGATGAACGACCAGTCTCCGACCATCACATACCTCACGACGTCGATCCTCATCACGCTGGTGCTGCATCTCTTGTTGTGGCAGGCTGCGGCGCGCATACAAATGCGGCCGATAGAGAACGCCGAAACCGACAACGAGTCGGACAGGAAGCGCGTTCGGGTTGATACCCTCGATGTTCGTGATTTGCTGATGCAGCCGCCGTCAGAGCAGCAGAATGTCAAGATACGCCTGCTCAAGGAGCAGGAGCATCAGTTACAGAAGCTGTTCGAGAGCGAGGGCCTGATTACGCGGCCGAAGCCTAAGCTCAACGCCAGGCTCACCGGTCTGGGTGCTGACCTGTTGAAGGATGAAGCACGTGTCGAGTCGCGCTACCGCGGTCCGATCACATCGCCGCCGCCGGAGATCCTGGCGATCCGCGCTGCCGACCTTCCCGTCCAGAGTCTGCTTACCGGTCGCCGGATGATTCCGGACGTCAAGCGTTATGTGCTGAGCGATCCGGTGGCACCGTCGCTGGTGTCGCCGCATTCGGGCGGCGGCGTTGACAGCGAATCGGTCGAGTTGGGGATGCGTTTCGAGTTGCCGAGGCGACCGTTGCGCTCCTTTCCGCCGCCGGAAACGGAGGACCTGCCGATGGTGTCGATCGACGACACGCGCGACAGCATTACCGACCGTACAGCGGTGAACATCATCGACTCGATGCTGGATGTCGAAGTTTCAGTGTACGAAGATCCGAAGCTTGGCGGTGGTTACTTCAAAGCGGTGATCAGCACGCGTGCCGGCAGTGAATCGCTCGAATCGATACCTCGCGATGTGTTGTTTCTGGTTGATTCCTCGGCCAGCATCACACCGCCGAAATTGCGGGAATTCCGCAAGGGCCTGGACCTGGCGCTGGATTATCTGGGTGCCGACGACCGGTTCAATGTCGTGGCCTTCCGCGACAAACCGGACCGTCTCTTCCCGGAGTTCAGAATTGCCGATGAAGACGCCATAGTCAAAGCCCGCAAGTTCCTCAGTCGCCTCCGTTCGAAAGGCAAGACCGACGTCTATGCCGGCCTGGCGCCATTCGTCAACTTCGCCCGTCCTGACTTGCGCCGGCCGTACCTGGTATTCCTGCTCAGCGACGGTCGTTCGACGACGGACAGTGCCCTGACCGACAACAAGTTCATCACCCAGATCATCCGGCATAACCAGGCGCGCGCCTGCGTTTTTTCGTTCAGCGCCGGCGAGGAGAGCAATCGTTTCCTGATGGATCTGTTGTCCTATAAAAACCGCGGGATGAGCTTGCACACCGAAAGTGTCACAGGTGCTGATGAGGCGTTGTCCGACTACATAGGCGGGCTGTCGGAGGTGCTGGTGTCCGATCTGCGCTGCCAGATCACCGGAAAGCTGCTGGACGACATCTATCCGCGCGAGTTACCGCATCTCTTCCGCGGCTATCCGTTGACAGTATACGGTCGGTTTCCGAAAGGCGCCGACGAGATCGGCATACAGATTATAGGCTACGACATCAACGGTGAGCGCGAGGAGCTGATCATCCGCCATTCGCTGAGCGAGGCTGAGCCGGCTGACTCGATTCTGGCAACACAATGGGCGGTTCAGAAGATTTACTATCTGGTGAGCGAGCGTACCGTCCGCAACTCACCTGAGATTCAGGCGGAGATCGACGCGCTGGCGTCGCGCTACGGCATCGTCGTGCCGTATTGACCGTTACTCTTTCCAGCCCTCTTC
>CAJWLW010000258.1 GCA_913042885.1 uncultured Lentisphaeria bacterium
GCGTACCACGAGCAGTCGATGGACGACATCGACACGGTCATGCAGGCCAATTTGCTGAGCAACATGCAGATCGTCCACGGCCTGCTGCCGATGATCCGGCGACAGCGTGCTCGAGTCATATTCGTCAGCTCGATTGTGGCGCGTGTGCCCGGCCGGGACTACGCTGCCTACGCTGTGTCGAAAGCCGGGCTCAGTCATTTCTACGCGGCCCTCAGTCTCGAGTATCCGGAGATCCCGATGCTATGCGTCGAGATCGGCCCGGTCCACACAGACTTCCACGAAAAGGCCAAGCTGCAGCTCGAGAGCAGGCGCGGCTTCAAGGCGCAGGACCTCATCGGCAACCGCCTGTACGACGCCATGCTGCGACGTACCGGTGTAACGACGCTGGCGTTCGACTGGGCCTGCGGGCGCCTCCTGCTGATGAGCCTCGAGGACATCGTTCACCGTGTGCTGCGCCGACGTTCGGCACGGCGGCGGGCAACCGCACTGCAGTCGCCATGACCCGGGCGCTGATAACCGGTGGTGCCAACGGTCTCGGTCGGGTGCTCGCCACGCACTACCTGCAACACGGTTCGCACGTCACGATTCTCGATGTCGATACTGACCAGGGCCAGTCCCTTGCACAGACGTACGACACCGCCGATTTCCTGCCGGCCGATCTGGTGGCATTCGACAACGACATGCTGCCGGCAACGCTGGCCCCGCTCGACCTGCTCATCTGCAACGCCGGTATCAGCGTCAGCGGCGATTTTGCGAAGCTCGCAACTGAGCGTGAGGAAGCTGTATTTGCGGTCAACTGCCTGGGCCATATCCGGCTGATCAAGCGCTTGCTGCAGGAGAGTCGGCTCAACACCGGCGCCCGCCTGGTTTTCATCTGTTCGGCGACGGCCTTTCTACCGTTTCCCATTGCCGTGTCGTACGCTGCCAGTAAAGCGGCGCTGGACGGTTTCGCGACGGCTCTGGAGCCGTACGTCCGCGGCGCCGGCATGTCCGTGACACGCGTCTATCCGGGACCGCTGCGCACTGGCCACGTGCGTCACTACGCGGACTATGACCAGGGACGCGGGACTGATCCGGAACGGATCGTGCCGGCCATCGTCCGCGGCGTGGCCCGGCGAAAACGACGGGTACTGCCCGACCGTGCCAGCCGGTTGTTATATCTCGGGTCGCTGGTGCCCGGCCTGCTGCCGCGACTGGCGCATCGACAGTATCGCAACCATCTCGGACCGACGGGACTGCCGGAGGACGCCACGACATGACAGTGGTGCTGGCAGAAAAACCATCCGTCGCCCGCGACCTCGCAAGATACCTGGGTGCCCGCCAACAGCATGACGGCTACTTCGAGGGCAGCGGCTACCACGTGACCTGGGCCCTCGGCCACCTGGTCTGTCTCAAGGAACCGAACGACTATGATCCGCAGTTGAAGAAATGGTCGATCGCGCCCCTGCCGTTCGTACCCAACTGTTTCGAACTCAAACTCACCGGCGACAAAGGCGCCCGCAAACAATTCGGTGTCATCAAGAAGCTTTTCCGCGCTGCCGACGAGCTGATCTGCGCCACGGACGCCGGACGCGAGGGTGAGCTGATCTTCCGCTACATCCAGCAGCTCAGCAGCTGCATTGGCAAACCGTGCCGGCGGTTGTGGCTCAGTTCACTTACCGACGAGGCGATCCGCACCGCTTTCAATGCGATGCGGCCGGGCAGCCACTATGACCCGTTGTTCCATGCCGCCCGGTGCCGGAACGAAGCCGACTGGATTGTCGGCTTCAACGCGACCCGCAACTTCAGCGTGCGCCACGGCCCCCGACTGTGGAGCGTTGGCCGTGTCCAGACCCCGGTACTGGCACTGATCGCGGCGCGCGACGACGAGATCCGCCATTTCAAACCGGAATCGTTCTGGGAGCTGTTCACCAAGCACTGCGACGTCCGCTTCAAGTACACCGGAACCCGGCGTTCCGCCGGCAGCGGCCGCTTCTCCACGGAGGCCGCCGCGCAGGAAACTCTGGCGCAGGTGCAGCAGGGGCCATTGGCGATCACCGCGGTCAACACCAAGCGCGAACGCTCCCTGCCCTCGCTGCTCCACGACCTCACCGACCTGCAGCGCGAGATGAACCGTCGCTACGGCCTGGCCGCGGCAACGACGCTGAAGACCGCCCAAGCCCTGTACGAGAACAAACTGATCACTTATCCCCGGACCGATTCGCGTTACCTGAGCAGCGACATGAAACCAGAGGTTCCGGGGATCCTCGCGAACCTTTGCAAGGTGAAGCCGGAGGCCGTCGAGCCACTCGACACCAGCCGCCTCAACTTCAGCAGCCGCATCGTCAACGATTCCAAAGTCAGCGACCACCATGCCCTCATCCCAACCGGCAAGGTCCCCGGCAAACTCGACGAACTGCAGCGCAAGGTGTACGACGCCATTGTCATCCGCTTCATCGCCGCCTTTTACCCGCCTTGCCTCAAGGACGTCACGACCGTCGACGCGCAGGCCAATCAGATACCGTTCCGGGCGCGCGGCGTCACGATCGTCGATCCCGGCTGGACCACCCTGTACCCGCGAAAGCCCAAGCAGCCGACGGGGCAGGACGACAGCGAGGACGACGAGCAGATACTGCCGGCGTTCAAGGCTGGCGACAGCGGTCCGCACAGCCCGTACATCAAAGACGGCATGACCAAGCCGCCGCGACACTACAGCGAAAACACCCTGCTCGCTGCCATGGAAACCGCCGGCCGACAGATTGACGACGAGGCGCTCAAGGAAGCTATGAAGGAAAAGGGTCTGGGTACACCGGCGACGCGCGCGACGACTATCGAACTTTTGTTGACGCGCGAGTATATCAAACGGGAAAAGAAACAGTTGACCGCGACCGATGCCGGGCGGTTTCTGCTGTGCCTGATACAGAGCCCGCGGCTGAAATCAGCCGAAATGACCGGCGAATGGGAGGCTCAGCTCAAAGAGATCGAACATGGCCGATGCGAGCCGCAGGCGTTCATGCAACAGATCGTTGACTTCACCCGCCAGATCGTGACAGACAGTGAAACCCGGCAGATCGACGACGCAACCTACGGCAGCTGCCCGCGCTGCGGTGCGGCGGTTGTCGAAGGCAAACGCGGTTATGGTTGTTCCGACTGGCGCCAGGGCTGTCCGTTTGTCTTGTGGAAGGAGCAGCATGGCATCACCTTCACTGTGGGCCAGATCCGCGAGCTGCTGCAGTTGCGCCTGCTGTCGACGCCGGTACTGAGCAACGGCACGATAATCAAGGTAGCGATGGACGATCACGGCGACGCGGTGTGCGTGCCCGTCGAGCCCCTGCGGCCGGGCAAACGCCACGGCGCAGCCAAAAGCAGCCGGCCCAAGCGCAGCGGCGACACCGCGAAAAAGTCATCCGGTAAACAGGCGAAAGCAGGGCGCAGCAAAACTCAGGAAACCCCTGTTGGCGACTGCCCCAACTGCGGCAAACCGGTGGTGCCGTTTCCTCGTTCGTTCAGTTGTTCCGACTGGCGCGGGGGCTGTCAGTTTGTGATCTGGAAAGAGATTGCCGGCAAGGGCATTTCCGCACGTACAGCGACCAGCCTGATCCGCAACGGCAAGACATCTGTGCTCAAAGGCTTCAAGTCGAAGGCCGGCAAGAAGTTCGAAGCAGCGCTGAAAATAGATGCCGGCAAAGTGGTCCTGAACTTCTGCGAGAAAGGGTTGTAATTGCATCGAGATCCTTGAGTTACCCCCCCCGTCTGCTTGTTCTCGAAGGTGAGGTGATCGGCCGCAAGGAACCTGCGGACGTCCGCGTGGCGGACGCCTCGGTATCGGAATCACAGACCCGGGTCGCTCAGTAGATGCTCTCGCACGTGCCGATAGTCACCCAGTTGTTGTCGCAGCTGCTCCAGCGCTGCACGTAGGCGACATGCCCGCGGATTCGCGGCTGATAGATCCGACGCGTGCCGTACTCGATATAACGGATCACCGGGTCGGTCCGGCACTCGTAGGTTTCGGTGCGGTACACCGGCCAACGGGTGTTGACACGGGGGCTGTCGTAACGATCGCGCCAATTGGACCGCTGCCGTCTGTAGGTCGTTGTTCTGGCCGTGGTGCCCCGGTTGCGGTTGCGCCGGTACGTCTGTTGCGGCTGTTCATGGCGCACATTGGCATAACGGTTGCCGTAGTAGCGATGATTGGCGTCCGTCAGGGCATCGAGTACGACCAGTCCGGTGAGGATCTTGCCGGCAGTGGCCCATTCTTTGTCGCCTGCCTCAGCAGTCCTTGGTATGCAGCAGAACGCTGCGATAATCGCCAGGGCAATGATTGGGGTCATGATTCGCGTGTAAGTCTTCATGGTCTGTTTCTCCGCTGCAGTCCGTTTACGTTTGTCATGCGAGAACCGGTTTATCGACGTCATCGGGTGAGACGTCAGGTGAACGGAGATTATTCACAGAGTGGGGAGAAAATTCAGTCGGGGCGGGTTCAGGTATCCGCTTTGACGCGTTCTTTGGTTGCGCCCGCCATGCGGGGTCAGCGCTGGTGTCAGGAGCGGTCGAGTCGGTTACTTGCCACCCGCCGCTTACACCTCCACGAATTCCCAGGCAATTGTCTTCGATGCCGGATCGAACTCAATCACCGTGACGGTGGCGCAGGCGGTGACGGAGCCGGCGCAAAATTCGATGCCGCCGCCAGCTTCCTCGCGCGCATATGGCTCATGGATGTGCCCGCACAGCGACAGTTGGGCGGCCCCCTCACGCAGTGCCTGTTGCATCGCTTCATTGCCGTGGCAGCGGCGGCGCCGGGCGAGCTCGCGGCCTTGCTCGTCGTACAACGGATAATGATGCACCATGCACACGGGCGTGTCCCCTGCAAGGTGTGCAAACCACTGCTGCAGCCATTCCTGAGCGACTGGCGTGACGCCGCCGGCGGAGGAATACGGCGGCTCCGGTCGCGCCTCGTTGACCAGCACGAACTCGACCCCTCCGAATGTGTGCGCCAACGGTAATTCATCCACTTGCCAGCGGCCACGGTTCATGGTGTGGAATGCCTGCCGCAGATGCTCCACACACACCGGATCGCGAGTGTAATGGTCGTGGTTGCCAGGCACATAGAGCAACTCGAAGGAGGTGTCGTCGACCAGCGGCTGCAGTGTTTGTACCGCCTGCTCAAACTCCCGTGGCGCGCTGATCGTCGAGAGATCGCCCGAACAAACGACGACGTCCGGGTTGAGGGCCGGAATCTTTTCGACCGCGGCAACCGCCAGCTCCCAGGTGTGCTTGCGGGCACGACGCATGAGGTGGTTGAACATCCCAAAGAGCCGCTTGTCCGGCCGCCGGACACCGCACGGCCCGCACCAGGCATGGGGATCTGAAAAATGAACGATACGCACAGGGAATCAAAGGTTGAGTGGTTGGCGAACGGGCGCTGGGAATAATGGAACTGTCAGCGCCGATAGTGTATGATGGGGTAATGTTGAACAAATACGGCAAACATCAACCGGCAACAAATCGTTGAAACAACTGAACACACTATTGGCTGGCATGCGGCCGCCGGACGATTCGGCACCGAGTTGCGGATATCCAGTTGTCGCGTCGGCGACAGCACCACAACTGCGCCCGGGCAATTGGCGGCTGCCGCACAAGGCTCCCGGCCTGTACGATCTGCCCTACCCGGTTCGCGAGGACGCCCTGACAGCAACCCTCGACAGTGAAGGCGAGGAGCTCTCGGTGACCATCGATGGACTGGTGCCCTTTCCGGATGAGCAGTTGCTGCGCCAGTTCGATCGGCAGCAGTCGCCGGCATCGATGACCGAGGAACAACGGCGGCAGCTGATGCTATACAACCTCATCGATAACCTCGTCGGCGTCTTCGACGAGCTCCGGTGGGTCGCCGAACAGAAAGCCGAGGAAACCGACGACTGGTTCACAACACCGCGGCCGGTGCTGGCGCCGTTACCCTGGCAGGAAGTCCACAGCATGCTGCAGGCACCAGGGGAAGAGTTGCGAATGGACTTGATCGGCAAGATCGCCAGCAACTTTGATACGGTTCTGTTCAAACTCGCGGCGTCGCCGCACAAGGTGTTGCATCGGCAGCGGCAACGGCAGCATCTGTCACGCGTTCAGCAGCTCGACGCCGCCTGCCTGTCTTGGCTGACGCGCCAGCCGGGAATTTCGGCAGCCCAGAAAGCAGGGGCGCGCCAGGAGATTCTGGCGGTGACCCGGATTGAGGGCTATGACACGATGGAGAACCGCGTGCTCAAGGACATGCTGCGGCGCTGCCGGCACGCGGCACGGCTGTCCCTGCACCAGAACCGCGCGCACGCCGACAAGGCGCGTTACCGCATGGTGCAGCGTTTCGATCAGCGCTGCGGAACCGCACTTCAGTCGCCGGTATTTGCGGGGATCCACAATCTTACCGGCGTACCGCAACCCAATTATGTGCTACTGCATGACACGTCCTATCGCGAGATGTGGCATTGGTACCTGCGCCTGGTCAAACGTGAAACCGCAACGCTCGACGCCTGGCGCTGGCAGCACCGCCTATGGGCGGATGTCGTGCGGTTGATGGTTTGCAGTTGCCTCTCCAGCGCAGCTGTCCGGTCACCGGCACAACAGTACCTGTGGCTGCGTGAGAGCGCGACGACCGGCAACTGGATCGAATCGATGGACTGGCCGGGGCCCGTGTTGATCGACGATGGCCGCGCAGTCGTTGAAGCGTTCTGTCCGGCAACGATGCCGAAGGGTGACTACTTCGGCCTGCCGCTGGCGGACTGGGCAACCGCATCGGGAGCGGACCTGCTGCTGTTGGTGTCAAATGTCAACGGGTCGGCGCAGCGATGTGTATTTGTATGGGCAATCCACAGTCCCCAGCAATCGCCGGACGATGGCGCGCTTGCAGAATTGGCCAAGCTTGCGGAGTCCGCACTGGCAAGGATTGGTACGCAGATCGCAACCGGCGGGCTGATAATCGCCAATGATTGTTTCAGTGTTGCGGAATCGGCAGTTTCGCGGGCCGGAACCGGCGAGGTGCAGGCACTGCGCGTGTCCGGGCAACCGGATCAGTGGCTCGATGCGGTCGGGCAGGCAATCACATGGACGTGA
>CAJWLW010000259.1 GCA_913042885.1 uncultured Lentisphaeria bacterium
TTCGGTCAGCCAGCGCCGCAGGATGGCGATGAGCTGCGTGCTGCAGGTTTTGCCGGTATCGATCGCCTGCTGGTGCGCCAGCTCGTGTGTGTCGCCGATACCGGCGGCCCAGTTGGTGATCATCGACATGCCGATGATCGAGGCCCCGAGTGCTTTTGCAGTGGTGGCCTCGAGTACGGTGCTCATACCGATGACGTCGGCCCCGAGGTTGCGGGCCAGTTTGACTTCGGCACGGGTTTCGTACTGTGGGCCGCAGTTTGCCATGTAGACGCCGCGCTGGGGGGTGACACCCTCCTTGGCGGCGGCGCGGCAAACCGAGTCGTTCATATGGCGGCAATAAGTTTCGGTCATATCGATGTATGGCGTTTGCAGCAGGTGCTGATGTCCGGCCAGGGGTGAAACGCCGAGGTTGTTGATGTGATCGGTAATGATCATCCAGGTGCCCGGCGGCATGTTTTCGTTGATGGCGCCTGCTGCGTTGGCGAAGACGAATGTCCGGGCGCCGCAGGCGGACGCGGCCCACACTGGCAGGATGCACGGCACCCGGCCATATCCCTCGTAGAGGTGAAAACGTCCGGTGTAAACGAGGGTGCGATGATCGCCGACGCGGCCCCAGATGATTTCCATGCGATGCTGTGCGAGCGACTCGGCGGCCGGTACATGCGGCATGCGCTGCAGTGGTATCCGGCCCCATTCCTCGTCGAACAGGTTGTCCGCGGACTGACCGGACCCGAGCTGGACGACAAGGTCCATGCTGTTGATGAACGGAAATGTGTGCTGCAGGAAATCGCTGGCGTCGTCAAGCTCGATACGGCTTAGTTTGTCAAAGGGATACATTATGAGAATTGCGGATTGCGAATTATGACGGAACCACGGGATCACTGGATGTTCAAAAGATAGCAAGGATACCTTGCGTGTCGAGCCGGAACGACGATAACGGAAGAATATGCAGGTTTGCGGAGCATGTGATATGGTACAGCGATCCGAAGACACTTGGAAAAAATCCGGTATTTGGTGGCAGCGTATGCTTTGGTTTGTCGGTTTTGCAGTCCTGCTCTATGTGGCGCTGGTTGTCGCGATGGTCGTGATGGAGCGGCACTTCATTTTCCTGCCGTCGCGCTATGATGCGGCGGCTTTCGTGCCGCCAACCCCGGCGCCGCAAAGCCGCTATCCGGAGTTGGAGGACGTTTGGTTGACGGCGTCCGACGGCACGCGGATCCACAGCTGGTTCTGCCGCCCGGCGGTGGCCCGGCCGGGTGGCGGGCATATCCCGATCGAAACCGGCATGACCTTGCTGTGGCTGCACGGCAATGCCGGGCACATCGCGGCACGCTACGATATCATCGGCCTGTTCACGGCCATCCCGGTGAATGTATTCATCATCGACTACCGCGGTTACGGGCAGAGCGAGGGGCAGCCGACGGAGGCCGGTATATACCTGGACGCCGCTGCTGCCTGGCAGTACCTGACGGAGGATCGCGGCATTGCCGGTGACCGCATCGTGATTTTCGGCAAATCCCTGGGCGGCGGCCCGGCGACAGAGTTGGCATCGAAAGTGGAGGCGGCCGGTCTGATTCTGCAGTCGACCTTTACGTCGATACCCGACTTGGCGAATGCCTGTTATCCGTTCATTCCGAAGTTTGTCGTTCGCTCGCAGATGTCATCGATTGACAAGATCGGCGCGATCGGCTATCCGAAGATGATTATCCACGGCCCGGCTGATGAGATCATTCCGTATCGGATGGGCCGGAAGCTCTTCGATACAGCATCGGAACCAAAAACGTTTTACGAGGTCCCGGACGCCGGTCACAACGACACCTTTGCGGTTGGCGGCGCGGCGTATGTAGCGGCGGTGCGTGCGTTTATCGAAGGGTGCACGCCTGAGTAGAACGCAATGGCCGGCGGGGCGGAATAGATAACAGGGGAAAATACACACAGGGCGGCCGAGGGATGGACCGGCGCGCCAGTGGTCACAGCGTATAATCGGTATCGTCCTCGTCGCTGATCTCTTCCTCGAGGGTCGGGACTTCGGGAAACGCGGGCATTCCGGCCTGCATTTCGACCTTCTGAACGATCGAGGCGATCTGGCCGACAATACGGTAATAGAGACCGATGGTCTTGTCGTACATTTCGTTGGCGCCGGCGAGCAGGCCCATATAGTCGTCGCGTTCGGGCATGTTTTCGAGGACATACGGTCCGATGGAGATGCGGCCGGACTCATGTTCGAAGGGGTAGGCGACTTCCGACAACTGATGATGCACCTTGTGCAGGGTGAAATCGGTGCGTTCGCTTGTCGACATGAGGAATGCGATCATGCGTTGCGAGGGCTCGCTGCGGAATTTCGTCAATGCGTACCAGATATAGGAGCTGCCGGCGAGGTTGTCGATGTCGCCGTGGCAGGCGGCAATCTGCCGCTGGGCGACGAGCAGGTCGTCGACTTGTGTGGTGCATTTCTCGGCGTCGTTCAAATCCTGACGGAACTCGTCGTAGTTGAGCAGTTGCAGAGCGAGGTTGAAACGGGTAGTCGCCTGGTCCCGGAACGAATCGAGAATTTCCATGACCATGCGCGTATCCTTGTCGGCCTCGCGCAGCATCGTGGCGATCGTCACCTTGTCGACCTGCATCATGAGCAGGCGCCGCGCCTCATTGGTGATATTAACTCGCAGCATGGAAGCTGCCAGATTAGCGTTTTTCCGCCAGGTCTGCGCCTGGTCGAAGCGTTTCATTGCTGCCTGCGCGGCCTGGGTGCGGAATTCCATCTGTTCGCGCGCGGCCTGCAGCAGCCGGATCTGTTCAGCCATCGGCCGGTCGGTCTCCGGCTTCCTGTTGCTGATCGTGTACGGATGATAAAAGGACACCGCGTATTGGAAGCAGCGATCGAGCGCATCGCCCGCGTCGATTATTTCTTCGAGCTGCCTGATGATCTGTTCGGAGTCAACGACTTTCGCACGCTTGAAGCGCTTCTTGAGCACGAACCTGTAGTACTTGGTCGTGACTTCTCTGCCGTGCGCCGCGAGGTTGTCGAACAGCACTGTTGATGGGCCGTCGAGATGAAACAGGCCCTCGGCGGCGATCTTGCGAACGCTTTTTATCCGGCGCAGATCGGAGGGGCGCGTGTTGAAGAGAACGTCCACGAGGTCGGCGAACGTGTGGCCATTCTGGTCTGGCTTGGGTTGGTAGATGGCGTTGCGGATGCGCTTGCGATCATCGACCTTCAGCAGTTTTTCGTTGGTGGCGACGAGTACCGGCAGGTTGTCACCGAGGCGGCCGTCCTTGAACGCCTGGTCGAGCCCGGCGATCGACAGGTCGTAGGCGGCGCCAAGCAGGGCGATCCGCCACTTGGTGGTTTCGAATCTCTTGCTGCCGGAGATCAGAGCTTCGTAGCGATCGGCGTCGTACTCCATCTGGCGGATGAAGAAACAACCCACCAAATACCCGATATACATGAGGCACCGCAGGATCAGTCGGGGCAGGCCGATGAAGAAGAAGACGATTATGAACAACGGCATCAGGATGCGCACATTGCGTGACCACTCACGCAGCGTCAAGTCGAAAATATCGCGCTCATGGACCACCCGCCAGAACCAGTTGCTGAGGGTGGTGACGATGTAGCTGACCCGGTGGCCTGTGGCCTGCGCGAAATGTCCGCTCTCGTGGGCGATGACCCCGGCCAGCTCCCGCAGGTCGAGGCCGTGCACCAGCGGCAGCCCGATTGACAGCACGAAGTCGTTTCTGAACAGCGACAGCAGCCCGTGGCGGCAGGTCACAGATGCATTGACCTCGGTCGTCAGATAGATGCGGCTGGGCATCGGTGCCTGCAGCACAGTACAAATTCGCTCGACGAAGGCGAACAATCCGGGCTCATCGTCGGTGCTCACGACATGCGGCTCCGGACGGGGCCGGAAGATGATCAGAAATGGCTTTATCATAAACAGGAAAACGATGAAGCACAGCGCCCCACCGATGCCGTAGGCGATGGTCTCCTTGATCCCCTCCTGGGCCAGTGCTTCCGTCGTCAGTGCGACACCGTAAACCACGCAGGCAACAACGAGAGCCACGTAAAACAGCAGCAGCAAGATGAGCACAAACCCCACAACCACCAGGCCGGCCTTGTATGCCATCGAAACCGTCGGCGGCTCGTCCGGGTCACGGAAGGCGTCGATAATGTCATCGATCCCGGGCAGTTCCCCGGCATCGGCAAGCTGTGCACCGGCTGGGGTGTCGAAATTATCTGGGGGGGTGTTCATTGTTCCGAGTACGCCGAACGTGATTCGAGTGGGAAGCAGAGCGGTGAAATAAATTGCGCAAGTCTCCTGCGCAACTCGGCCACCTTTTCCCGTTGGTCCCGCAGTGCGATCTCCGCCTGCAGCAACTCGGCCCGCGCGGCTCGATAGGCGGCGCTCTCATTTGCCAGTTCGCCGTACAACATCCGTTAACCTGCCGCGTTTGCGGTCAGCTCTTCGAGGCGCCTTGCCAAACCGTCGAAGCCGCTCACCATGCGCCGGATGCGCTCGTCTTCGCTGTTGACGAACGCTTCTGCTGGATGAAAAACGTAGTGTGAATACTTCTGCAGAGAGAGGATCTGCTCGTCCCCGACTGGCGGTGTCACGAATTTCATGGCGATGTAACGTCGCGCCCCCCTTTTGCCGTACACGGCGTGGTAGAGGCTGTGGTGGAAGATGACGATGTCACCCGGGGTCGTCTCCGCCGCATGACAGGGGACGTCGGGTCCCTCCAAACCGAAAAACCTCGGATTCTCACCCGTGTGTTCGTCGTTGAAGGACATCAAGGATTCGTTGAAACCCGGCCGGTGAGATCCCGGAATCACCCGGAAAGCGCCAGTCTCCTTTTCCAGCGAATCGAGGTAGAGCATGATTTTCAGTCGGTTATACGCGGCCTCGACATCGCCGGGTCGATCGGCATGCCAGTGATGGGCTTTCAAGCGCGGGGGAATACCCCGTTTGCCTTCCGAGCCCGACCACAGAAAGTCGTCACCCAGCAATTGCCGCACCGGCTCGTGGATGCGCTCGTCGGTGACCAGCTGAGTCAGCCGGGGATCGCGCTCCACAATGGCGTCCACCTCTCCATACTCTTCTCCGGTGAGCCGACCCACCTCGGTCTCAAAAACTCGCTCGGCTGCGTCCCCTATCTCCTGCACTTCGGCGTTGCTGAAAGCCTGGCGCAGATGGAGGAAGCCGAAACACTCGAAGTAATCGATCTGCTCTTTCGTCAACATGCCGGTTACATCCCCTTGAACATTCTGGATTCGTCGACGACGCACATGGCGCTCTCTCCACGGCTGATCGTGTGACCCTTCTTCAGTGGAGTGTACTCTCGCCCCTTTTTAAGGTGTAAAAGATTACCTGAAAGTCAAGTTCCCGCCGTATCTGGAACGAATCCTGCGCCGTGATGCACTGAGTATAGTATTGGGTATGTGAAGGGGTTATGCCTAAAGGAGGGCAAAATGAAGAACGAGTGCGCTGACGCGACGCATCAAGCCACGCCCGGCCCGTCTTCGAATGTCAAAACGGCTGCGGCCACTTCGCAATCACGGTTGGTCGAGATCGTTATCGCAGTCATGCTTGTAGCGATTTGCGTGCACTTGATCGGCAACTGCTGTTCTGAAATGCGCTTGCAAACCTTGCGTGATTTCGATCGGCTACCGTCGTCGCAGCAGCCGAATTTCTCCGTGTCTTTCCTGGGAGAAGCGATGCAGACGGGGGATCTAACGACCAAGATAGCGGCAATCAATGTTGCCAGTTGCAATCGCCAGCGCTGTGGCGAGAAAGTGCTGATGATCGCAGCCACCGATCCCGACCGGTGGGTTCGGATGTATCTCGTGTCAGTGCTGCGGCATACGCCGCAGCCGGCGAACACAGCATTGTACCGAGTGCTGTTGCGGGACAGCGATCCTATCGTTGTCAACGCCACGGTCGATCTCGTCGAGGAGTTCAAGATTTCACGCCTGCCTGCAGAGATCGTGACCAGCAGCGCCGAGCCGCCGGCATCCGTTACCGAACAGTCGATGCTCTGACAGTGCGAAATCTACAGGGTCACCTTGAGCGTGTGCGGGCCTACAAATTTTCGGCTGCACACGTTATGTTGTCACCATATCAGGAGACATGATGACAACCGCCCAGAAACTGAACACCATCTCCCAGACAGACGTCGATTTTTTCTGGGAACACGGTTACCTGCACATCCCGCAGTTGTTTACGCCGGATGAGATCGATGAGTTGTCCGACGAGATGGATCGGCTGATGGAGGAATGGGCGATGCGGGACGCCGGCTGGAGCGGAGACTGGCGCCGGGAGTACATGGATGAGGGGACGGAAAAGGTCTCGCAGCTTTGGGCCATGCACGACTTGTGGTACTATTCAGCGGCCTGGATGCGGTCCGTGACCCACCCACGGTTGGTTGGCGCCATGGTGGACCTGCTGGGGCCGGACGTCGAACTGCACCATTCCACGATGCATGTTAAACCGCCGGAGACCGGGCACCCGTTTCCGATGCACCAGGACAACGCCTTTTACCAGCATACGGACAATCGCTACATCGACACGCTGGTGCACCTCGATGACACGTGTCACGAAAACGGTGAAATCCGCTTCATGGACGGCTCATTCAAGCTGGGTCCCCTGTCACACGTCCTGAAAACACGGGATGGCGACGATTGCACGCCGCATCTGCCGACCGATCAGTATAGCCTGACCGACACCGTCGCAGTACCGGCGAAGCGCGGCGACCTTGTCTGTTTCAATATTTTCGAAATCCACGGCTCACATATCAATACGACGGACGTGCCGCGGCGGTTGGTACGGGTGGGGTACAGGCATCCCGAGAACATGCAGATTTGCGGTCAGAGTCACAACCGTCCAAGCTGGATTGTTGCCGGTCAGCGTCATTGCATCGGGGACCAGCAGGGGTTTACGACGGAAGTATGAAGAAATAGCGTCCGCGCCCGCTTTACTTTGCCCCCCACCTGGCGCGTGTCGATCACCTCGACACGGATCCCGTCATCTGCCAGCCGTTTCGCGGCGGTC
>CAJWLW010000260.1 GCA_913042885.1 uncultured Lentisphaeria bacterium
TTGAACGCATCTCGGGCGTCAAGGATGTCGCGGGCAGATTTCTGAAACGCTTTCTGGTCGGGATCCAGAGACTGAATGACCAGCTCCAGGACCTTTGCAGCACTCTTATACAACCCCAGCAACTCCTCCAGCAACGCCTTGTCCATCAACGCACCATCCTGTGCCTGCCGGCGTAACGACACGTCGCAGAGCTCGTCGATGTGGTCGCCGATGCGTTCGAGGTCGATCATGCATCGATCGACGTATTGAATCAGCATGAGCTGGCGCTGCGACAGGTAGCGACCAGTCAAGGCATCCAGGTAGTCGCGCACCGCCCGCTTGATCTCATTGACGATCTTCTCATTGCTCTTGATCGTCCGTACCGTGTCGCGTTTGTGCTTAAACAGCATCAGATGCGGGACAAGTTGAAAACTGTTGCCACATACTTTCGCAACGCGCTGCAGTTCCGAGAGCACCGCATGCAGTGCCAGTTCCGGTTTCGCAATCGCCGTGCTGTCGAGAAAGCTCGGCGGCGGCGGCGGCTTGTTCGAACGCACAACCGCAGTGATGATGCGGGCAAACGCCGCCGAGAACGGCAAGATAATCAGTGCCGAGACCACCATGACTGCGGTATGCAGATTTGCCGTCTGCCGTACCAGGTCAGTTGCCGTAAGAGGAATCCATCGCAGGAACAGCGGACTGGCAGCAACTGCAAAGGCAACATTGAACAGGTTGAAGCCCAGGTGCGCACAGGCAGCACGGCGTGCTTGAATGTTGGTGCCGATGCTGCCCAACAGCGCCGTCGCGCATGTGCCGATGTGCGCACCCAGAACGATGGGATACACTTGCTCGAGACTGGTAAAAATCCCGGCCTCGGCAAACGCGAAACAAATCGCGATGGTCGCACCGCTGCTCTGCCAGACGGCTGTAAGCGCCGCCGCCAGCGCGATGCCGCACAACATGCCCGACCACGTTGCCCCGTTCACCGGACTGAGGATCGGCTGAAGCTGAGCACGGAACGGGTAGGCCGCTTCGGCCATCGTCTCGATCCCCAGAAACAGCAAGCCGAATCCGAGCAGGGCCAATCCCGCCTGCCCTATCCGGGGATAACGTTTTTGCAGGTTCATCGCCAGGCCAAAAACGATCGCCAGGTAGCAGTAGGACGACAACTTGAACGAAACCGCCTGCATAGAAATCGTCGTGCCGATATTCGCACCGAGAATCGATGGGATCGTACTGGGCAGAGATATCAGCCCGGCGTTGACAAACCCCACGATCATCACAGTCGCAGCACTGCTGTGGATCAACCCACCGAGAAACGTGCCGGCAGTCACACCGGCCAACCGGCTCCGACCGACTCGCGTCAGAACCGTGCGTAACCCGTCACCGGCAGTCCCGCGAAGCCCTGCGGTCATGATATTCATGCCGAAGATGAACAACGCAATGCCGCCGATGATGGCAAACACATTGAGAACTGTGTCCATGAGTCCGGGATCGGTTAGGAGTTCAATGGCGCGTGATGTGGAAGTAAGGTTTAGCCGCAGAACTATGCCGCCGCCGCAAACAACTTACCAACCGCAGTGTGATCGCATTCACCAGAACGAAAAAAAATCAAACCATACCAATGACGATACGTACCGATCTCTTTCTCGATGCATGTATCCTCTTCTGCAGAGGCCTGTCACGTGTTGTCCAGATTGGACAGGCAATATAGCTGGACGCCACCGCTGCACAAAGTACAGTTGCCGTGGAGGATCATACTGATGGCAAAACGTATCGCAATGCTCGGGGCCGGCTCCGGCTTCACGGAAGAAATCACCAAGGGCCTGTGTGCCTGTGAACTGTTGCATGACAGCACGCTCGTGCTCATGGACATCGACGATCACCGACTGGCAGACTCGCTCGAGCGCAACCAGAAACTTGTCGGGGAGTCGGGTGCACCCCTGCAACTGACCAGCACCACCGACCAGCGCGCCGCACTGGCGGGCTGTGACTATGTCGTGACATCCTGTGAAGCAAAACGCATCCCCTACTGGATTCAGGACATCGAGATCCCGAAACTGCACGGCGTACACCAGTTCAAAGGCGAGAACGGCGGCCCCGGCGGCCAGGCGCACGCCATGCGCAATATCACCATGTTCATGAGAATCTGTGACGACATGGCGGAGTTGTGCCCGGACGCCTGGCTGATGAACTTCACCAATCCGATGTCGTTTCTGTGTACCTATTTCAGGGCGTACACCGACCTGAAAGCACTCGGGTTCTGCCATCAGGTGCACGGGTCAATGGGAGTTATTGCCGAAATGCTCGGGCACGAACCGGACGCGTTCGAGGTAATTTCGGGCGGCGTCAACCACTTCAACTGGCTGCTCGACCTGCGATTGAAAAGTACCGGTGAGAGTTACATGACGCAGTTCGCCGAGCAGGTGCGAACGAGTAAATACTGGCAGCAGATTCACCACAACATCCCGGCCCAGAAATTCACACTCGATATGCTCGAGACGTTCGGGATCTACCCGATCGGCTATGACGATCACATCATCGAATATCTGCCGTTCTTCTACGATCACACCGAATGGGAAGCACTGGGCTACCATCTGGAAATTGATAGCCTGCGAGCGCAGCAGGCAACCGCCGCCGAACAGAGCATGGTGCGCCAGGAGTATCACGACTTCCCGTTTCCGGTTGACCCGGATCATCCGCACTACGACGAAAAGCCGACGCAGGTCATGGAAGCACTGGAAAGCGGGCAGCGCCTGTACCTGCCGGCGCTGGTCATCCCGAACCGCGGCGCCATCGACAACTTGCCGGACGATGCCATCGTCGACGTCCCCGCAATCATTGCCGGCGGTGAGGCGCGTGGCGTGCATGTCGGGACACTGCCGACGTTCGCCATGGAATTGTGCCGACGACAGGTGACGATTCACGAACTGCTGACGCAAGCCACCGTGGAAGGGGATCGCGGCAAAGTCGTGCAGGCCATGGCACTCGATCCGTGGGTGCGTCACATCAAAGAGGCACGCGACGTGACCGACGCCTTTCTCGACGCGTACCGGGAAGATTTACCGCAGTTCTGGTCGTAGAGTACCAGTCCTGTCCACCCTACCAAAACTGCAATTCAACGGAGAACATAAAATGAGCAAAAAACTAACGGGGCAGATCGCCTGGATAACCGGTGGCGCCTCCGGCATGGGACGCGCCACGGCGAAGCTGTTCGCGAGTGAAGGCGCCAGCATTGCGATAGTCGACATCAACGAGGCGCTCGGCAACGAAGTCGCCGAAGAAATCAATGCGTCCGGGGGCGAGGCGATCTTCTGCCGCTGCAATGTCAGTAATGAAACGGACGTACAGTCCGCGATCGCTGCCACTGTTGACCGGTTCGGTGGCCTGCAGATCATCTTCAACTGCGCCGCGAAAGGTATTGCAAAGCGCCTTGAAAACATGACGGAGGCCGAGTGGGATGAACTGATGGGCATCAACGTGAAGTCTATTTTCTTCTCGCTCAAGCATGGCATACAGCACCTCGAGAAAAATCAGCATTCCTATGTCGTCAACATCGGATCAATCAGTTCTTTCGTAGCCCAGGTCGATACCCCGGCGTATACCACGACAAAAGGGGCGGTGCTGCTCCTGAGCCAGTCGATCGCGCTCGATTACGCCCATCTCGGGCTGCGCTGCAACTGTTTGTGCCCGGGCCTGGCGGACACGCCGATGACGGCTGGATACTACGGCCAATTCGCCGATGGCGACAAGTTCCTGGCCCAGCGCATTCGACGTATCCCGATCAATCGCCTGGTCGCCCCAGAAGAGGTCGCGCGCTCAGGCCTGTTCTTTTCGTGTGAGGATTCCGCCGGCATCACCGGCACATCCCTCACCATCGACGGCGGCTACCTGGCCGCCGCCGAATGGGACTGCAACACTCTCACACAACTCTGAAACGCCAACATTCAAGCCATCCCCATGCGACCAAAACTTGCCTGCTCCGATTTCACCTTTCCCCTGCTGCCGCACAATGACGTGCTCGACCTGATCAAGATGCTCCGGGTCAAGGCAGTCGACATCGGCCTCATGCATGAGCGTTCGCACTTGCAGCCGGCAACCGAGTTTCGTAACGTTGCGAAATCCGCAAAAACATTGAAAAGGAAACTTGACGAACGCGGCCTGAAAGCATCAGATATTTTTCTGCTGCCGGCAACGGACGAGTTCTCGATGGCGATCAACAACCCAATGCCGTCGCGCCGTCGCAAGGCACGTGACTGGTTCGAGAAATCTCTCGAGTACGCGGCGCGCGTCGGTGCGCCCCACGTGACGTCGGCGCCGGGTATCCGCTTCAAGGAAGAATCGCTGACGCGATCCTGGGCCAATTCATGTCGGGAACTGGCCTGGCGTATCGAACGGGCCAAAGCACATGGCATCGTGTTCGGTGTCGAACCGCATCTCGGTTCGATGATCGGGCGCCCCGGATCCGCCCGGCGATTCGTCAAGGCTGTGCCGGGCCTGACGTACACCCTCGACTATTCGCATTTCACCCGTATCGGCATCGCCGATGCCAAAGTAGAGCCGTTGCTCGCACACACCAGCCATTTCCACGTGCGCGGCTCCCGTAAAGGCGCACTGCAATCGTCTTTCGCCGACAACGTCATCGACTTCGGACGTATCGTGAAGGTGATGGACAAGATCGGCTATCGCGGGTACATGACACTCGAGTACGTCAGAACCGAGTGGGAAGACTGCCTGCGCGTCGACAACCTCAGCGAAACAATCCTGTTTCGTGATTTCCTGACAGCGGCTGGGAAGAAGGGCTGAGCGCTGGACAGAATCCGGCCGGCGACACCCTACCCCCGGCTCAGGTCGAGATCAGGTGGCAGGTCGAGCACGAAGTTCGTCAACAGATCGATCGCAGTCTGGGTGTCGGTAATGGTTGCAACCTCGGTCGGGCTGTGGCAGTAGCGGCATGGGATGCCAAGTTCTACTACCGGCACGCCGTCGCCGACGTATTGCATCCACGAGGCGTCCGTCATGATCCGTGAACTGATGGTCCGCACGTACGGCAACTCGTGGCGCTCCGCCGTTGCAACCATCTGCTGCACCAGTTTCGGATTCGCGGTGGTTCCGACGAACGGCAGGGTCGGATGATAACCGAAACTGTTGATGGCGATACCACCGCCCAATCGTGCTTCGCTCAGTTCCTGGCCCTGAAGCTCAGGCGTGTCCATCGAGATTGTGACGTCAATCGCCACGGCCATGTCGGGCTTGACGTTGTACGCCGCGACCACCGCACCCTTGCATGAAAATTCCTCCTGAACCGTGCCAACACATGCGACATTGACCGGCAGGTCCCGCCCTTTCAGTGCGGCCATCATCTGCAGCACCGCAAAAACACACAACCGGTTGTCCAGGGTCTTCGTCATGATCTGATCGCCCTTGACCCGAAAATTCGGCCACCAGGTGACAGGGCTGCCGACATGAATGCCGGCCGCCGCGACCGCTTCCGCACTCTCGAAGCCGGCATCAATGTAGCTGTCCTCGATGGGGATCACCTGGAAGCGCTCTTCCGGCGTCGAGACATGGTGCGACTTGATCGCGAAGATGGCGTGGTGCGCCGTACCCTCGTCGCTGTGCACGGCGACCGGTGTGCTCGGCAGCACGCGATCGAGCGGATACCCGCATTTGAAGACACTTATAAATCCGTCGTCGCGAATATGCCGGACAACGAAACCGATTTCGTCCATGTGCGCCGCGATCAGCAGCGTCTTGGCATCCGGTTGTGCCGCCGGCATCCTGCCGATGACGTTGCCGAGTTTATCGACACAGACGTCGTCGGTGTACTGGCTCATCAGCCGCCGGACGAGGCGGACCATCGGGTCCTCGAGACCGGCAATGCCGGGGGTGGCGCACAGCTCTTCCAGGATATCAATTTGATCGATCAGTGACATGATGCAGTGCCTGATGTAAAACGACCAGCAACGGCCGGTGAACTGAACTTTACAGTACAATTGCCCTAGTTTTAACGCCGCAATGTTACAGCCATTAATTTAATTTCGCCTGAGTTTACCACTGTGATTGAGAACTGGACAGACTTTGTTGTGGCGAATTTGATATTTGAGTATTGAGTTATGAACGAAATATAATCTGATAAATTGCACAGGTTATTCATGCCATAATTTAGTCAAAATTAACGCACTCGAGCTCGAGTGCGTTCCCATCGCAGATTTCTCCGAGGCACTCTGAACCCCTCGGAGATGCCACCGAAGGGCACTTGTCCATTTCCGCAGTTCAGGCGTCAGGATCAGGCCGTCTTCCCTCCCTGCAGTTGCCCCGGAGCGCAGGCCGGATTGTCGGTTCTCATGTTCGCATCCCAGCCCTTCTCGTGCTATCGTTCAAGAGTTCCGAAAGCAATCCGCTGTCGGTTATCTTGTGACTCGGTATTTTCGGCAGCAAACTGGCTGCTGAGTTTGCCGGAGAGCCGCTGCAGCCGCCTTGATCGCAATCGAATATTTGTCGCGACTGTCCGCTTGCAAAGACCTATTTCAGAAGCCATAATCTAAGCTTTCTAACTTACGGCGAAGACGGGATTACGTACATGGAATTGAAGACACACGACATTCTAATCATTGGTGGTGGCGGTGCTGGGTTGCGGGCGGCAATTGCGATTGGCGAGGAAAATCCAGACCTCAGCGTAGGCGTTGTTTCCAAGGTCTATCCGATGCGATCCCACACCGTGTCTGCTGAAGGCGGTGCGGCGGCGGTGATCAAACCGAATGACAGTCTGGAAGATCATTGCTACGATACGATTTCCGGTGCAGACTGGCTGGCCGATCAGGATGCCGTAGAAGCATTCGTCAACGAAGCACCCGAAGAGATGATCCGCCTGGAGCACTGGGGTTGTCCGTGGAGTCGTGAACCGGATGGGACCGTGGCCGTGCGGCCGTTCGGCGGCATGAAGATCGAACGCACCTGGTTCGCCGCCGACAAAACAGGCTTTCATATGTTGCATGCGCTGTTCCAGA
>CAJWLW010000261.1 GCA_913042885.1 uncultured Lentisphaeria bacterium
ATCTGTGTGGTCGACAGGCTCGAGTGTCCGAGCATCTCCTGCACCATGCGCAGATCGGCACCGGCATCGAGCAGGTGGGTTGCGAAGGAGTGGCGCAGGGCGTGAGGCGTGTAGTTGATCGACAGCTCCGCCTGTCCAAGGTAGCGCTTGAAGGCGCGCTGCACCGAGCGCTCGGTCAGCGGTCCGCCCGCCTGATTGAGAAAAATACGGCCGGCAGCATGTTTGTCGGCAAGCCCTGCTTTCTGACGCTCCGCCAGATAAGCTCGCAGCGCCTTAACTGCCGGTGGCCCGAGAAAACACATGCGCTGCTTTTTTCCCTTTCCCTTGACGGCGCATGACCGGCCGTGCATGTCGACGTCCGCTGCTTCCAGGCCGATCGCTTCGCTGATGCGCAGGCCGCCGCTGTAGATGACTTCCAGAATCGCCGCATCGCGGGCCGTGCAAAACTCTGCCGAACCGCGGATTCTCTTATCAACGGCCTTGGCGTTGCGCCAGAACTGCGCCGGCGCCTGCAGCAGGCGGTCGACTTCGTCGACATTCAGGACGAGCGGCAGTGGCCGGCCGCGTCGCGGCGAGTCGAGCATGGTGAACGGATTGGATTCGAGCACTTCCTCGCGTACCAGGTATTTGCAGAACGATCGCAAGGTCGAGAGCTTGCGCATTGTCGAGGTGCGAGCCAGGTCTTCCCCGTTCAGTGCCACCAGGTAACGACGTGCCATCGCCAGATTAAAGACACGATCGTTGAACTCGATGTCTGCGCAGTCCGCAAAAGTCAGCGCCGCGAACTGGAGGATGTCGCGGCGATAGCTGTCGATCGTGTGCCTCGAGGCGTTGCGTTCGGTCGACAGGTAGCGCAGAAACTGCTCCTGCCGCTCGAGCATGGTGAACGGATTGGATTCGAGCACGTCCTCGCGTATCAGGTATTTGCAGAACGATTGCAGGCTCGAGAGCTTGCGCATTGTCGAGGTGCGGGCCAGGTCAAGCCCGTTCAGTGCCACCAGGTAACGACGTGCCATCGCCAGATTGAAAACACGATCGTTGAACTTGATGTCTGCACAGTCCGCAAAAGTCAGCGCCGCGAACTGCAGGATGTCGCGGCCATAGTTGTCGATCGTGTGCCTCGAGGCGTTGCGTTCGGTCGATAGGTAGTGCAGAAACTGCTGCCGCCGGCGATGGAACTCTGTAGCGTTCTTACTCATTTTCCCACAGTGCGTGTACGTCCTCGACAAGTGCGGTGTCCATTTCTGCAGCGACTGTGCCCGCCGGGTTCCCGTGACGCCGAACGCATCGGGCCGAAGCACCGCACGGACACGTCAAGGTCGGTACCTGCCAACTGAGGATATTGCATGATTCGATTCCTTCGTCTCGGTTGTGCCGGTGCGTGGTACGAACGATGTTCATACATTACCTTGTTGCATTGGAAAAGAACACAATCACAGGAGTTGGGCTATGTCCCGGAATAATGTTGTCACCCTTGCCCTGACGCCGTCTTTCGGTTTCGGCGATCGCATTGGCGTCGCTACGCCAGGGCACGTGGAATCGATGAAACGCGCCGGCCACGGGATGCTGCCGATTTATCCGCAGCAGTCGATCCGCGAAATGGCACGGACGCAACGCCAGCCCGACGAAGTCATGGACGACGCCTTGCATGGCATGGCGCAGGCCGGCTGGACCGGTGAGACCGGCGCCGATGCCGATCACCTCAAGACGACAGAAGATGTCGACCGCACCGTGGCAGCCGGCTTCACGTTTTTCACGATAGATCCGTCGGACCACGTCGACGAGAAATCAGACGGCTACGACGAAGCAACCTTGCGCCGTCACTTCGATATGGTGAAGGACCAGATCGACTGGACGGACACCTACAATGGTGAGTCGGTGACGCTGCCCAACGGCACAGTCGTCGCGCTCGACGAGGAAGCGATCATGCGCGCCGCCGTCAAGTACGGTGTCGCTTTGAACGAGGGTATTGAACTGGCGAACTACATTCGCTCAGCCAACGAAAACGCAGGTCGCGACTACGAAATCGAACTGAGCGTCGATGAAACGGAACAGCCGACGACGCTGGCCGAGCACTACATAATTGCCGACCAGTGTCTCGGCCGCGGCATGAAGCTGGTGTCGCTGGCGCCGCGGTTCATCGGGCATATGGAGAAAGGCGTCGACTACATAGGAGAAGTCGGGCTTCTGGAAAAATCACTTGAAGATCACAACGCGGTCTCCGAGCTGCTCGGCCCCTACAAACTGAGCCTGCACTCCGGGTCGGACAAGCTGTCGATGTATACCGCTTTCGCGCGTGCCACGAAAGGCCGCTTCCACGTAAAGACTGCCGGCACCTCGTACCTCGAGGCGCTTCGGGTCGCTGCCATCAAGCAGCCGGATTTGTTCCGTCGCATTTGCCGGTTTGGCCGCGAGCGGTACAACACCGACAAAGCCACGTATCACGTGCACGCCACACTCGAAGGCGTACCGCCGGTCGAGGACATCACCGACGACAAGCAGCTCGAGCGTGTCTATCTCGAATGCTGGGAGGATGTTCCCGAAGGCGTCGGCTTTACCGAGGCCGGTCGTCAGATTTTGCATTGCACCTTCGGCTCGGTGCTGACACATGAAGAATTCGGCCCTGCCGTACGCGACTGCCTCGATGCCCATCCGGACACGTATACGGAAGTGGTCGCTGTGCACTTCGAGAAGCACCTCGCCGCCTTGCAGGCCGGCATGCCTTAGTTGTACGGGGCTCTGCGTTTGTCCAAATCAAAATCTCATACGCTCACAAACTGAGGACATTTCATGCAGCTACGAACCGTAGGCAGCGCCTTTGTTGGAACTGGGATCGTCGGGGAAATGCATGGCCGCGCTATTAATCGCAACCCCACGTCGCGGCTGGTCGGTGTCTTTGACAGGGACGAATCCAAGGCGGCTGCGGTAGCAGCAAAGTTCGGCGGTCAGGTCTATGCCAGCCTGGACGAACTGCTTGCCGACCCGGATGTCGAGCTCGTACACGTGCTCACACCGTTGGTATCGCATCTGGAGATCGCACTCAAGGCGCTGGAAGCCGGCAAGCATGTGCTGATCGAGAAACCGGTCGCCCAGGAGATTGGCGATATAGAGACGTTGCAGCAGAGGGCGGCGAAGGCGGATCGGCTCTGCATGCCGGCGCACAACTACATCTATACGCCGTCGATTCAGCGGGCCAAACGCCTCATCGATGCGGGTAACCTCGGCGAGATCTGCGGTTTCTGGATGTTCTTCAACATCTATCACAGTGAGGAGATCGCGGCTCGCTACGGAAGCGTACTGCGCGAGACTTGCATCCATCATGTGTATTCGATGCTGCACCTGCTCGGACGCCCGGTGAACGTGACCGCGATGAAATCGTATATCCACTACGAGGAGTTGGAGGTTGAGGATCAGGCGAGCATAATGTGTCAGATGCCCAACGGTGCAATCGCCAACCTGTGGTGCAGCTTTGCTGCGAACGACCCCACGACCGACCCGTGGTCCGTACTCTACAAAATACTGGGAACCAATGGCGGAATCTGTTATTCCTGGAACGAAGCGCAGTATGAAGACAACCGTGGCCCGGCGTGGGGGCTGCCATGTTACGAGGACGGCTTTGCCGGGGAAGTGGAGTACATGGTCAATCGCTGTATCCTTGGTGATGAGGGGCCACTCTCGACCCTGGACGATGCGATTGACGCGCTGAAGATCGTGCAGACGGCGGAGCACGCCGTAGCCACCGGCACCGGTGCGGTGAAAGTGGCGTACTGAGAGGGAGGGGCGGCCGCCACAAGCCCGCTCGCAACGCCGCGTCGTTCACCGCACCGCAATCATCCGATTAGCGGTCGTCTCGATGCGTCGGCTCTGGGAGTAGTGATTCACAGCTGTACTGCCGTCGACCGGTGTCGGTACGTTGACTATGAACTCGGCCCATTGCGGGCAGTTATGGGCGACGTAAGCCAGGCGAAATCGCTCGATCGGCAGCGATACGTTCGGGATATCATCGGGGAACAGCACCGGGCCGGTATCAACCTGGTAGTAGTGTTCGCGGTCGCTGACATTGATGCACTTCACGGGATACTCCAGCGACACCTTTGTGCCATCAACGAGTTCGTACTCGGTCTGAGACACGACTGTTTCGTTGGCCATGATCGCGTCGTAGACAGCGTCTCCATCGGCAAGTAACTCCCCGTCGATTCGCCGTGTGTCGATGCGATGCATGCACCACGCGTCGTCGCACTTGCCCGCTTGTCGCTCGAGTTGCAGCGGACGGTCCGGGTCGATTTCGTTGGAGGCTTCCTGACCGCAGCTCGCGAACTGTTTGAGGAGGAGAAAATCATCGGCCGATGCGACGACGCAGAAATCCGCATTCGGGTCGCGCCAGACATTCTCTGTTACGTTGACCCGCTCGGTCTTGCATGAGGCCCCGAGCATGTACGTGATGTCGTCCATGACGCAAAGGCACTCTATCGGCAAGCGTACATGGTTCATCGTAAACGGTTGTTTCGATGACACGGTAATCGGCTGTCGTATGTCAAAATCTACGCGGAAATGGTGGAAGGAATTGTTGAAGTCGCAGACTTGCATGGTGGCATGATCGGGTTCGAGGTTAACAATTCAAAGTCGACGGGGGCAATGTAACGCCCCGTTTCATTTTGCGACAACCCTGATGATCGTGGCGACAGCCTGCTCCAGGTCGGCGCGTTGGTGCTTGGCGGACATCGACAAACGGATCCTCGCGGTGCCTTCAGGTACGGTCGGCGGCCGGATGGCGACCGCCGCAATGCCCGCTGCCTGCAGATCATCCCCTACTTCCACGGCCCGTCCGGCATCGCCGACGATCACGGGGATGATCTGCGTCGTCGATCCGCCGATATCCAGGCCGGCTTCGCGCAGTGCCTGCCGCATAAAAACGGCATTCTCCTCGAGACGTTCGCGGCGCCATTGTTCTGCCGATGATTTTGCCAGGCTCTGGCGAATCAGTTCGACCACTACCGGCGGCAGACCGGTCGTGTAGACCACGGTGCGCACATGGTTGACCAGGTACTCGATCATCGTTGCCGACCCTGCGGCGTAGGCGCCGTAACAGCCATAGGCTTTGCTGAAGGTGCCCATCTGCACGTCGACGCGATCTGCTATGCCGGCGGCGTCCGCCAGTCCGGCGCCCCGCGCCCCGAAGACGCCGCTGCTGTGGGCTTCATCGATCATCAGGATCGCGTTGTGCTGTTCTTTCAGTTCGACGAGCCGCTGCAGGTCGGCGATATCGCCGTCCATGCTGAACACCGTGTCGGTGACGATCAGCTTGCGCCGGTGCGAGGCGTGCTCACTGAGCAGCTGGTCGAGGTGCGCCAGGTCGTTGTGGACATAGCGATAGTGATTGGCACCGCTCAGCCGGATGCCATCGACGATGCTGGCGTGATTGAGGCGGTCGCTGAAGGCGGCATCATGACGCCCGAGCAGGGCGGGAATGATGCCGATATTAGCCAGGTAGCCACTGCCGAAGACGAGCGCTGCTTCGGTACCCTTCAGTTCTGCAACGTCCGCTTCCAGTGCGTCGAAACCAGGATAGTTGCCGACAATCAACCGTGATGCAGTGGCACCGGCACCGCGGCCACCGTCGGGAAGTTCGAGGTCTTCGCACAGACCGAGATAGTCGTTCGACGCCAGGTTCAGCAGGCGTTTGCCACCGAACTGTAGATAGCCGTCGCTGAGCGGCTGGGATGTCCGCAGAGAGCGGTGCAGATTGCGCTGGCGCAGCGCATTCAGTTCCTTGGCTAGCTGCTCGTCGATGGCCATGGTTTCGAAGATTTCGGCTGCCGTTTCCGTTCGTTCTCGGTGAGGAGTCGCTTGCGCAGTCGAATGTTGTTCGGCGTCACCTCGACGAGCTCGTCGTCGTCGATGAATTCCAGAGACTCTTCCAGATTGAGTTTCTTTGCCGGTGCGATCTTCGCAGCCTTGTCGGTGCCGGAGGCACGCACGTTTGACAGCTGCTTGCCGCGTTGGATATTGACCACAAGGTCGCTTTCCTTGCGGTTCTCACCGACGATCATACCTTCGTAGGATTCATCGTTCGGCTCGATGAAGAACGAGCCGCGTTGCTGCAGTGCATCGATAGCGTAAGCGGTCGCCTGACCCTTGTCCATGCTCACCAGTACGCCATTGGTGCGGCTCGGCATTTCGCCTTTGTCCGCGGCGTAGTGCAGGAACCGATGCGTCACGATACCCTCGCCGCCGGTCGCCGTCATGATCCGGCTGCGCAGGCCGATCAGACCGCGTGTTGGAATAAGAAAATTGATGCAGACACGATTACCGGTGCTCTCCATGCTGATCATCTCACCCTTGCGCATACCGGCAAGTTCGATGACTTTGCCGGCCGATTCGTCGGGAACGTCGATGGTCAGTTGCTCGATCGGTTCTTCGCGCTTGCCGTTGTTGTCACGATAGATGACCTGCGGCCGGGACACCGAAACTTCGTAACCTTCGCGCCGCATGTTTTCGAGCAGGATGGACAGGTGGAGCACGCCGCGGCCGCTCACTTCGAAGTCGTCGCCGGCAGTCTCTGCGACGTGCAGTGCCACATCGCGCTCGGCTTCCGCGAACAACCGTTTACGGATATGGCTGCTGCTGAGAAATTCACCGTCCTGGCCGTACAATGGCGAGTCGTTGACGCGAAAGATCATGGAGATTGTCGGTTTGTCGAGCACGATCGGCGGCAGAGCCTCGGCGTGTTCGGCATCGGCAATCGTGTCGCCGATATCGATACCCTCGATACCGATGACAGCACACAGGTCGCCGCAGGGGACTTCGTCGACATCGCTGCGGTCGAGCCCGTCGAACACTTGGATCTGTTTGATTTTCGCCGGCTCGATGGTGCCGTCACGTTTGATGACGACAAGTTGCGCGGTATGCTGCAGGGTGCCGCGATGCACGCGGCCGATGCCGACACGCCCGACATAGTCGGAGTGATCCAG
>CAJWLW010000262.1 GCA_913042885.1 uncultured Lentisphaeria bacterium
GCGAGGTGCTGGCGAAGGTGAAGGCCCTGCGGCCCGGGGTCGTACCGGGCAATCACTCGTCCGCGCTCAGCGCCATCGACGGGTTGTTTTCTGAAGCCCCCGGCGTCCGGCGCCTCATCTATCTGTTCACCGATCTGCAGCAGCAGGACTGGGCGCCGTCGTCGCTGCCGCGGGTGTCCGCCCAGGCCGAACTGGAGATCGTCAATCCCCATGAAAAAGCGCCACCAAATGTCGCTATCCTCGACGTTTATCCCGAGCATTTCATGCGGGCCCAGAAGCGGCGGATCCGCGCCACCGTGCAGGTGCGCAACTACTCGCTGCAGCCTATGCAGGCAAAGCTCTCGATCACGGCCGGTACGACGTCGTCGATCGATGTCCGGCTGCGCGGTGAGTATTCGGAGAAGCATGTCATCGATCTCGAGGACCCGGCGACCAACGAAGCCGTCGTCGAAATTGCCAGCCTCGAGGGCTACCAACTCGACAACGCCTGGCACATCTGGATCGGACCGCAGCCACCAACGCAAGTTGCGGTGATCTTCGGCGAGGGGCCGACGCGCCAAAAACAGATCGAAGCGTTGTTTCTGCGCAGCGCTCTCACGGTCAACACGCCGGGCCTTCCGGCTACCGAAGTCGATGTCAGCGGGCCCGACCTGTTGTGGAGCGAGGACGTCAATAGCTACAAGGCAATTTTTCTGCTCGACGCGGTGCAGGCGCTGGGTGAAGTCGAGATGGAGTCGCTGCAGACATACCTGAGAGACGGCGGCACGGTCGTCTATGTCGCCGGCCGGCGCAGCGCCGACAATCTGGCGAAACTCAATCATTGGGGCATCACAGAGAACCACTTTCTGGGTATTCTCGGGCAATCCGATCAACTCTCCGCGTACAGCCTTGGTTACATGGCACGGGGCAGCTCGGTGACACGTGTGTTCGAAGAGGAGAGCAGCGATCTGCTGCTGTTCCCGATCTACAAACTCGCCAAACTGGAAGCAGCGGAGAATGCAACGGTCCTGCTGGGAATCAACGAAGCAACGCCCCTACTCATCCAGGAGGATGTCGGGCGCGGTGTCTGTTTCACGCTGGCCATCAATCTCAGTCATCTATGGAGCGAGTTTCCCACGTCGTACTCCTTCCTGCCGCTACTCGATCAGATCGTGCAGTACCAGCCGGGCGACGAAAAGAAACGCGGCGTGCTGGTCGCTGATGTCGGCCAGGACTATACCGCCATCGCTGCTGCCGCCAGTCTGGAGGTCACGGAAATCCTTGCCGAACCAGGCGTGCACATGATTGACGGCACACCACTGGAGCTCAACTACACACGCCTCGAATCGGACCCGCGTACTGTCGAGAGTCTCGAGGTGTACGCCCAGCTTCTTAAATCCGGAAGCCCGGGCCTCACGGTTGCCGGCAAGAGGCCGTCCAGCAACCTGACCGATCTGCGGTACGCCGTCGCCATCGCGCTGGCCGCATTCCTGTTCATCGAACTGCTGTTCGCGAACTTCCGCCGGAGCCGTAAGACCGCACCGGCAGAAGAGTAAAAGAGCGTTCAGTGACGACTAACGTGCAGCAAACCACGCGAATAGAGAGTTTCATGGACTGGTTCGCCGACCGCCGCGAGGCGTTCGATGGGCTGCTGATTGACATCGACGGCACGCTGACCACCGGTCAGCACTCGGTACCGCGCGCCGCCGAGTTTCTGCAATGGCTGCGGACCGACGACGTGCCCTTCTTTCTGGTGACCAACGACTGCGATCGTTCGCATCAGCAGAAAGCCGACTGGCTGGCGGAGAGAGGTATCGACGTTGCCCCCGACGAGCTCGCCTCCTGTGGCGACGCCCTGGCCGCCTGCGTCATCGAACACGGGATCGCCGGCGAGCAGGTCTTTGTTATCGGCGAGCTCGGCGACCCGTGCTACGCCCGGCAGGCGGGGCTCCGGCCAGTGCGGTCATTCGAGGCGCTGCCCGAGTGCGCAGCAGTGGTCATCGGCGCACGCAATTACGACATGGGCAGCACCTGCAATGCCGTGATCAATTTTCTCGTCGCAAACCAGGACGCATTGCTGATCGTGCCGAACCCCGACAGGTACTGGCCCGCAGGTGCCAACCGTATCGCTATCGGGCCCGGGAGCGTCGCGCGTTTTATCGCCATGGTTGTCGAAGACTACAGCCACACAGTCTCGCCAATCTATCTGGGCAAACCAAATGCCGCCGTGTTCAATTTTGCCATCGCACAATTGCAACAACGGACCGGACTGCCGCTGGCAACGCAGCCGGAGCGTATCCTGACGCTCGGTGATTCGCTCAAATCCGATATCCGCGGTGCCAATCGCCTCGGGCTCACCTCCGCCCTGATGCTCACGGGCATTACGTCGGAGGCGACGGTGCACAGCCTGCCCCCGGACGACGAAAAAGTACCCGACCTGGTCTTCGCGGGGCTCTGCGGACCCGCAGTTCTTCCGCCTTAATCCATCTGGATTGTCATTCCGGATTACGGAATTCGGGATTGAGGCGGGAAGATTAAGGCAGAAGATTTCATGTGTAAACACCCCGACCAATCGAACAACGAAGAATCACCCGAGCCGATAACGTCCCGGTCGTGGCTACCCTACGCGGTGCTGCTGGCCGTCGTCATGATCACGGCGCTAGCCCTGCGCCTGGACGGCCTGACACGGTCGCTCGAATACGACGAAATCTGGCCGTGGCGCGAATTCTCTGCAATGACACCTTTCGATACGCTGGTGCATCCCAGGGACGTGCGGCATCCGCTGACCAATATGATCTCCACGCTGGTGCCAGCCGCCGTCGGCCCCGGTGACCAGCATCCGTCGGAAATCCTGATGCGCCTCGGTTCACTGATCGCCGGACTGCTGCTGGTGCCGGCCGCCGCCCTGCTCGCAACTGCCCTCACCCGCCGTCGAAGCTGCGGCATCCTGGCCGCCGCCCTGGTCGCCGTCGACCCCGTGTTGATCCACTTCTCGCAAACGCTGCGCGGCTATGTCTTCGAGGCTTTGTTCGCCGTCCTGCTCTGCTGGTGGCTGCAACTGCACGAGCTGCGGCTTCGCCGGCAGGCAGCCTGGTGCCTCGGACTGGCGCTCCTGACCGTGCTGCTGCAGCTTTCGGTTATTACAGCGGTGTTGATCTGGGCACCGTTGTTCGCCTGGCTGACGGTCGGGCAACTGGTCCACATACGCCGGGGCACGATCACGTGGCGTTCACTGCTCCCGGCCTTTATCACTATGGTTTTGCTGTCGCTGGCCTTTCTGTTTTGGTTGCTCAAGATCAGATCCGGCCTCACGCATTCCATCGGTCTGGGCTCACCCGCGGAAGTGGCGGAACGCGTTCTGCTACCGCTCAATCTGGTTCAGGGATTGACGTTGCCGGCACTGACTGTAGCGACCGCACTCGCGGCGATCTGTCTGATTCGCCGAAGGGTGGTTCACCTGGCTGTGCTGCTGCTCTGTGCCGCTGCCGCGTTTACCTGGGTCACCGGCTCGGTCGGACCGATGCGCGTGTACAGCTACCTCGTGCCTTTCATTCTGCTGCCGGTTGCAGTTGCGGTCGATGCCCTGCTGGGCCGTCTTCGTGGCGGCGGCGGACTGCCGCAGCTCACCGGGATGACGGCGGCACTGCTGGTTGTCGGTTGGATCTTCCTGGCGCCGGATCGAAGCCGCTGGGAACAACTGGACATACGCGCCCTTATCCCAGTACTGCTCGAACACGATGCCTACCTGGTTTTCGCCGCCGGCACCGGACGGTTGGTCAATACGTACGCAAAAACAGAAGTCGTGCAACACAATTTCATGCACATGTTCCGCCCGTCAGAAACCCGGTCGATGCTGCTGGTCAACTGTTCCTTACAGGGCATGACGCTGGGCGCCTACAGTCTGCGCGGGGACAAGGACTGTGCGCTGGCGCTGACACCGGAAACGGCTGGCGAACCGTTGAGTCCAGGCAACGTGTCCTGCGTACAAATCGATGTCCGCACGGCCCGGGCTGCGGACTCGAACGGGATCCTTTTTGCCGTGGTTACCCAGCCAAGCAGCACCTTCGCCGAGTGGGAGGCAGCCACCTTCGACAACGGCGGCGCCAGCCGCTGGTGCATCCTCAACCCCTGGCTTACACGTACCGTCTTCGTCGCTTCGCGTGATCAACAGGGTGAACCCGGGAAATACATCAACGCGGTGTTCTGCACCGCCGTCGATTCGGCCGACGACGGTGCTGCCGCACGAGGCATGCTCGCCGATGCCGCCTTTTACTGGCTGCAGCAATAGCGGCTGCTCCACTTTCGAGTTTTCAGGCTATATTCACGGGATGCGTTTTTGTCTCCGCAACTCGAAACATGGAAGATCCGACTGATGCTGCGCTATACACAACTCGTGCTGATCTTCACATTGCTGACATCCATCGTTGCCTGCAGCTCGGACACCAGGGAGTCGACAACCGAAACGCCCGAACCGGCGACGACAGCAACGGCAGCAACGGCAGGGAGTGGTGCGGCGAAACTCTTTCCCGACGGCCTGGTCGACAGCGAAAACCAACCGGTCGATATCGATTATCTCGATGGCAAACTGGTCGCTCTCTATTTCTCCGCCAAATGGTGTGCGCCCTGCCGTAAATTCACTCCGCTGCTGATCAAGTATCGCAACGAGAACAGGGATGATTTCGAGGTTGTCCTTGTCAGCAGCGACCGCAAAGTCGAACAACAGCAGGAGTACATGAAGAAAGCGGACATGCCGTGGCCGGCCGTCCCCTTTAATTCGCCGGCGGCAAACAAGCTGAAGAAGCTGAATACGAAGCGCAGTATCCCAACGTTGATTATCATGGATAAAGACGGTGAGCAGATCACCAGCACCGGCCGCAATCTGGTCACCAACAACGTTGCCGTGGACAGGATCAAGGCCGGCACGATGGAGAAGGAAAATTACACCTGCGGCAAGTGCACCAAGATTCACGTCCGCAAGAAATTCAGGCTGGGCCGCAAAAAATAATCAGCCGCCCTGCCCGCGGATGCACATCATGAACTGCACCACGCCGGCAATACAGATGCCGACATGCGCCAGGCACAGCAGGACGACGATGCAGAACCAGGCAATCGTCAGCGGCTTGATCCCGGCCCGGTTCAGGGCCCACAGCACGCCCCAGTCAAGTAGCAGCACCAGCGGCAGCAGCCACACCCAGGCAGCCACGAGCAGTTCGACGTGCCTCATCGCCTGCACAGAGATTCCGGGCACCGGCGTGCCCGGCTCGACCCGCAGCATCAGTTGCCGGCATACCGGCCGGAACACGGCCCCCGTCAGCAGCATCGACATGCCGATAAAAAACAGGTGCACGTAAGCCTGGAAGAACAGAACGCCTTCGCGGCGCTTCACGGGTTCGTCCGGTTGTTGGGAGTCTGGCATGGGTGTGTGGGAGGTTTCAGGTGTCCAACAATCGGGTAATCATCTGCTAAACGACAACCACTTCCTTATCAGCCCTGCCACCCGTGGCGTCAGCTTCGTCCGCTTGTAGAGGCCGGCGCATTTCTTGATTGCTTCCGCCTGGGTCGGGTACGGATGGATGACACTGGCGATCTTGCCCAGCCCGATACCGTGCACGATGCACGTGGTGATTTCGCTGATCATCTCGCCGGCGTGGCTCGCGACAATCGTCGCACCGACGATTTTGTCCGTGCCCCTGCGGCAGTGGATTTTCACGAAGCCCTCCTCTTCCCCTTCCGCAATCGCCCGGTGGACGTCGTCGAACGGCGCCGTGTAGGTGTCCAGTTCGATGCCTTGTGCTTTTGCATCGGCTTCGTACATGCCGACGTGGGCGATCTCCGGATCCGTGTATGTCGCCCACGGAATAACCAGTCTCGAGAATTTGCTGCGACCCATGAACAGGGCGTTGGCGACGACAATCTGTGCCGCGGCGTCGGCCGTGTGCGTAAATTTGTAGGGCGTGCAGATGTCACCGGCCGCAAAAATATTCCGGTTCGTCGTTCGCAGCTTGTCGTCGACCTTGACGCCGGTACCCTCGTCGTACTCGACGCCGACCGTTTCGAGTCCGAGCCCCTGCACGTTGGGCGCCCGCCCGGCACCCGCCAGGATAGCATCGACCTCGACGGTCTGCGCCTTGCCGCCGATGGTGAAATGAATGACCTTGCCGCTGTCGCCGGACTCGATCCTCTCGATCTTCGCATTCAACGCCAGGCGCAGTCCTTCCCGCTCCAATGCCCGCCGCAGGATGTCCGCCGCGTCCGGGTCTTCGCGAACGAGGAACTGCGGCATCATCTCGAGAATCGTCACTTCGCTGCCGAAGCGCCGGAACGACTGTGCCAGCTCACAGCCGACCGGCCCGCCGCCGATGACCGCCAGGCGTTTCGGCAGCTCGGTCAGATTGAATACCGTTTCGTTGGTCAGGTAGCCGGCTTCCTCGATGCCCGGGATCGGCGGGCAGATGGCGCGGGCACCGGTCGCGATCACGGCTTTCCTGAACTTCAGCCTGGCACCGCCGACCTCGACCGTGTTGTTGTCGACAAACCTGCCGTCGCCGATAAAGACGTCGACACCGTGGTCGGTGTAGCGTTGTACCGAGTCGTCGTCGCTGATGGTCGCACGGATGCGGCGCATTCTCTCCATCACCGCGGCGAAATCGACCTCGACCCCGTCGACCGGCCGCCATCCCAGCTCGCGGGCCCGCAGCATGTCCGAGCGAAACCGCGCCGAGCGGATCACCGCTTTCGACGGCACGCACCCCACATTGAGGCAGTCGCCCCCCATCAGGTTGCGCTCGATCAACGCCACCTTGCCGCCGAGACCGGCGGTGACGATCGACACGATCAATCCGGCGGCACCGCCGCCGATCACCACGAGGTTGTACTTGTCCGCCGGCGTCGGGTTCCGCCAGTCAGCCGGATGCACGTTGTTCAGCAGCGCCTGATTGTGTTCGTCGAGCGGTGTGATTTCGAATGACATGGCAAAGGTTTCAGGTGTCGGG
>CAJWLW010000263.1 GCA_913042885.1 uncultured Lentisphaeria bacterium
CTGTATATGATTGGCGGCGATGCCTCCGACCATTTCGTCTACATCGACAGCAACGGTCGTGTGCAGATCGACGGCAAGGTCGATGGCGAACTGCGGGAGCAGGGCCGGCTGCTGATGGCTCCCGACGCGACCGCGCTGTTTGTCGACGGGGTACGCGTACCGCTTCCGCTCGGCGGTTGGCGGGCCTTTCTGGTCGGTGATGCGCTGCATGCGAAGCCGCCGCCCTCCGTCGATTATGCTCGAGTGCGGGTGTCCGACGGCTTCATGCGCGCTGATCTGTTCGACGATTCCGATTGGCAGAAGACCTCCGGCATCTGGGTGATGAAGCAGCGCGGCGGCGGCATGCCGGGAACCAAAGCGGAACAGCAGAGCTTCGATTTTCAGCGCGCCGTCAATCCGTTTGCTGTGCACGGTCGTGAAAACGGGCTGTTGACTTACGGCGAGACACCGATGCCGCACGCCGAGGCCGAGGCCCGTTTCTTTTTCGGGCAGCCGCGAACGGGTCGATTGATTCGGCAAAACCACGTGCCGGACGATACCGATATGCTGATTGTCTTCGGTCAGGCCGACGGTCTGCAAGCGGCCTTTGGCTGGTCCGGCAGCCAGGGCGCGTTCGCGCTTCTGCAGCGGGATGGGTTTGCGGCGCCCTGGCAGACAGTGTCGCTGTGGTCCGACAAACGTCCGCCGGTCAGCAACTGGGTGAAGGTCGGCCTGCGCCTCGAAGCGGGGTGTGCGGTTACCGGTTACCTCGACGGTGTTGCCGTGCTGCAGTCCGTACTCGATCGCGAGATCAACGGCCCCTTTCACATAGCCTGTGGGGAGGCCCGCATCGCTTTCGACGATGTCCGTGCCTGGAGCCTGCCGCAGCAGGTGAAGAATGAGAATCCGATTTTTGTCCGAAGCCGACAGTTCGCCAGCAAGAACAAGAAAAAAGATTCCGATCCCCCCGAGTTCGCCAAGTGGGCACGGGGCAGCGATACTTTTCTACAGTCCAAATTTACCGAAACGGGCCACACCAACGCTGCGATCATTGCTCGCCTGCCTTTGCACGGTTCCTTTGCTTACGAATCGGTGCCGTACCTGGACTCCTTCGGCGATCTGCCCGCCGGAAAATACCGCCTGCAGTTGTTTGCCGCGGACGGGAACGAGGTGCCGGATCTATCGCGCGACCAGTCGCTGTTCACACTGGACGCAACCTATGGCTCGAAGGGGTGGCGTGTTCACGGTGTTCCTGCCTGGCCGGCGGGCCACGACGAATTCACGCTGCGTTTTCGCAGGGCTGCCGACGACACGGTCCGCCTGCAGATCGACGGTGCCTGGCACACCGTGTCAAAAGTGCTGCGGGGGCCGATGCACGTAGCCGTGGTCGCGGTTGACCAAGACCCGGCCGTAACGTATCCGTTACCGGCGCATCACCAGATCTATGCCGACAATCTCGTTCACGAGTTGTTCGAGGCCGCACCGACAGACTGGAACTGGCTCGACGGATCGTTCCGTATGGACGCGCGGTGGGCTTGTCAGGATCTCTGGAATTTTATGGCCTGCAGTTCCGTGGCCGTTCCGTTCATGGTCGGCAAGACTATTGTGAACGGCGATCAGGATCATGAGTTCTTCATGTCACTGCGGCCGGCAATGCCGTGGGATATCGGTGACCGGACCTTTTATGGAAGAGTGAACAGGCAGGGTGAAGATTTGTTTAAAAAATTCGGCGGCTGGTACAATCGGCGGGACCTCAACTTCTCATTCTGCATGGACGGGCGCAATCCGCTTTCAGGCTACGCGATTGTCTTTGGCGGCGACGACAACTCCGAGACGCGCCTGCTTCGCCGCGGTGTCGTCGTTGCGAAAACCAGCAAGGACGAGCACCTTTTTCATGGCCAGGAGCACAACGGCGTACACTATCCCTGGTGGCATTTCCGTGTCAGCAAGCACGACAACAAGATCCGGATCTGGTTCAATGATCAAAAGCTGTTTGACTTTATTGATCCGCTGCCGCTGAATGGCGGGCACGTCGGCTTCTGGTCGGTGCGTAACGGTTTTACCGTCTCCCGCTACAGCGTTGCCGCGGCGGAGCTCGAGCGCGCACCGCATTTTCTCTACGTCGCCAATGACCATACGGCAGCAACGGCGATCTGGCAGCCGCTCAAGGACGATGACGTGCACGTCACCCGGGAACGTGAAGGCATGACGCGCGTTGCCTTTAACGGCGGTACTGGGTTTCACGCCGTGCGCCACGTATTCGACTCGCCGGTGAATCTGCAGGATACCCCCGTGCTGCATCTGAAACTGCACTGCGATGAGAAGGTCTTTGTCAACCTGCACCTCGATATAGATGGCAACCCCTATCTGCTGCAGCACAACGCGCCGGTGAGTCGGACGAAGTCGCTGCTCACGCCGGCCTTCGAGACAGGGGAGCAGTTTCAGAAGCGCGAACTCGATTTTCAGGAGAGAGACAAGACTCTGTTACTCGGAGCCACTGGTGGTGCCGAGTATGCCGGAGACACGGCAAACATCCGCTTTGATATCCTGAAGGCTTTGCGGGTACACGGAATCGAGGGTGGAGAGTTGCGGTCGGTGACCGTGGGCAACACCAGCAACGAGGGCTATCTGCTCGCCGGTTTCGGCGGCAACCCGGCGCACAGCGGCTATGAGCTCGGCGAACCCAAATTCCACCGGTAACGCACCGGCAACCAACGGGGCGCCCGAGGCGCCACCGATCTGGCTGACCGGTATTGGCGCATTGGTCCTCCTGACCGCCTGTTCGCAGACGCGTCTTGGACCTGTACCCATCGCCACTGTCGTGGTCTTCCTCTGCCTGCTCGTTGTCCTTGCCTTTGGACGACGCCACTTGTCCGCTCCGTTGTTGCCGTGGACCCATGGCATCATGCTCGCCGCTTTGTGTCTGGGGCTGGCGGGGTTGAGCCGTGCCGAACTCGGTGGCGGACTCCGGGAACTTCTGCAGGCCACCGAGGCTTTCGTTGTTGCCTGGTATCTCTTCACGATTTTGCGGCGTTCGCAATTTTCTGAGATCTGCCGGGTAATTGCCTGGATTGTACTCTTTCTGCTGGTTGCCGGTCCCGGCGGCTGGTACAGGTTGGCGCCTCTGCAATTGAGCGATGCAAAATACGCCGCGCTCATTGTCATCGGGACACCTTTTCTATTGGCGCACTTTTCCGTTGCCCGGCCGCGATCGATCGTGCCGGTGGCGCTGCTGGCAGGCGGCATGGTGGGCATTGCCTTTGTGGATGGCGGCATGCTGGTAGCCTGGACCCTGGTCACGGTGATCACGCTGGTGCGTCTCTCCGGTCTACGCCGGTTGCCTGTGGCGGTTGGTGCTGTGGCTCTGATGCTGGCAGCCTCCGTGTGGGCAATGCCGAAACCGACGGCATGGCATACCTTGAGCCCGGCATATGACGGGGAACATACGCGGCGGTTGTACATCGAGTATGAGGCAGCGCTGCAGGCGCCGCGAGACTACCCGCTCGGTGGTGGCCTCGGCCGGTACATCAGCCGTATCAATTATTTGCGGCTGCAGGTGCCGAAACTGCCGCACCCTGCCGAGAACAAGATCCGCACCGACAGCAACAGCCAGTTTGCCGTCACATTAGTGGAATCGGGGTGGCCGGCTGTGATCGTACTGGTGGTGCTTCTGCTGCTGGCGACGTTTCGACGGTCGAAAGAGGCTTCAGACTCCGTGGCATTGCCCGGGCATGTCGCTGCGACCACTGCGGTGCTGGGGGTGCTCCTGGCGGCCTGCTTCTGCACCGTGCTGTCGCGCGGGACCGATGTCTGGGTCGGTGCGGTTCTTGGTCTGACCGCGGTGCCGGCAGACGATCGTGGGCGTTGGGCACGGCGCTTGATCCTGCCGGTCGGGATGTTCGTGGTCATGTTGGTGGCGATTGGCAGCGTCGCGCCTGACCATGCTGATCCACTCGCTCACATCAGTCCGCTCAACCGCGCCGTGCAGCAGCTCTGGCACGAAGAATTTACCTATGACAAGGCGCTGGTGGCGCGCGCCGACTATATCACTGAATACGGGCTCCCGGTGTTCGAGTCGGCGACTGCACAGGCTGCGAATGAAGAGTTCATGGTCCATGTCGAAGCCGAGGATTACGATTTGATTTCAGGAGGCTTCCGGTTGATCAAGGCCAACGATGCCTCTGGGGACCGGGTCCTGGCAATTCCGTCGGACGCAGGCAAGGCAATAGGACGCGCATTGTACCGGTTCCAGGTTCCTCAAGAGGGAACCTACCGTTTCGTGGCGCGCGTCATGTGGCAAGATGGTTGCTCGAACAGCGTTGCGTTCGACATCGGCGACACGCGGGGCTTTGTTAGCAGTGAGCTTTTCGGCGTCTGGCATGAACTGACCAGCCGTCAAACCTACGAACTGCCGGTTGGCCCGGTTGAGGTGACGATTCAGAATATCGAAGATGATGTACAGATCGATTATATGCGCTTGATCCGCACCGGTCCGGGGGCAACAGCCTCACCGTGACCGGTGACCGTCGGCGGTTGTGCTGGCGATTTGTTATGATAAGCCGTCGACTATAGAGTATGCGGTAGGGCGTGCCTGCGTACTGATTTTACATGCTTTTCAGCTCTCCAACTCCCCAACTCATCTCCTATGGCGAACGACGATACTACCGACAACGACGCCGAAAGCATTATCGAAGCGTCGGAGGCTGAGATCATCGATGAGGAACCGGTGTCCTCCGAAGCGGACACTGCGGATCCGGGTGACGGCAAGCGAGCCGGCGAGTCTACGGCGATTCTCAGGGCTTCTGAGTTGCCAGAGGAGGTCACCCTTATCTCGGGTACCAACAAGCCTGTCTTCCCCGGCATGGTTTTTCCCGTTGTGCTGAACAACGAGGAGCTTTCAGAGGTCTTTACCAAGCTTGCCAAGGAGAATAAGTCGATTGGTTTCGTGCTGGCCCGTGAGGATACCGAATCGACCGATCCCGCAGCTATCCGCAACAGCTTGTACAGCATTGGTACCCTGGCGCGAATCGTCAATTTTGAGCAGGGTGAGGACGGCACTGTCAATGCACTGATGCAGGCCATTAAGCGCTTCGAGATTCAACGGATTCGAGTGGTAGGCGAGGAAATGTGTGCCCGGGTGATCTACATCAGCGATCCGGATATCGCTGAAATCAACGACCAGATAAAGGCCATGGCCCTGGCGATCATGAACACCATGCGCGAGTTGATGAAGTCCAATCCGATCTTCTCCGAAGAGATCAAGATGTTCCTGTCGCGTAACACCTGGGAAAAACCCGGACAGTTGGCGGATTTTTCGGTTACCATGACTTCGGCTGATCCGGACGAACTGCAGGACATCCTCGAAACAATCGACATCGAGGAGCGCATGAAGAAGGCGCTGTTCCTTTTGCGCAAAGAAGTCGATATCAACCAGCTCAAAGAGAAGATCACGCTGCAGATCGAGGAGCGGATCACCCAGCACCAACGCGAATTCTTCCTGCACGAACAGCTCAAGGCGATCAAGGAAGAGTTGGGCATCGAGAAAGACGACAAGGCGGAAGAGCTCAAGCGCTATGAAGAACGCGTCAACGAGCTGGAGATGAGCGAAGCGGCGCTGGTTCGCGTCGACGAGGAACTCGAGAAACTGCAGTTTCTCCCGCCACAGTCGCCAGAGTACATCGTGGTGCGCAATTATCTCGATTGGCTGACGCAGCTGCCCTGGGGGATTCTGACTACGGACCGGTTGGATATTTCGGAGGCGCGCCAGATTCTGGATCGTGACCACTACGGCCTGGACGACGTAAAGGAGCGTATCCTCGAGTTCATCGGCGTTTCGAAACTGCGCGGCTCAATGGGCGGCTCGATCCTTTGCCTGATCGGCCCGCCCGGCGTTGGGAAGACGTCGCTGGGTCGGGCTGTGGCGGAGTCAATCGGTCGCGAGTTCTTTCGCTTTTCCCTCGGCGGCATGCGTGATGAAGCCGAGATCAAAGGGCATCGCCGCACCTATATCGGTGCCATGCCCGGCAAGATCATCCAGACGATCAAAACGACAGGTTCACAGAACCCCGTGATCATGCTCGACGAGATCGACAAGATAGGCGCCTCCTTCCACGGCGATCCGGCATCGGCATTGCTGGAGGTTCTCGATCCGGAGCAGAACAACTCGTTCCACGATCATTACCTCGACTTGCCGTTCGATCTGTCGAAGGTCCTGTTCATTGCCACAGCCAACGTGCCTGACACCATCCCCGGACCGCTGCTCGACCGCATGGAAGAGATTCGGCTATCCGGGTATATCGCTCAGGAAAAACTGCAGATCGCCAAACGGCATCTGATCCCGAAGCAGATCAAAGAGCATGGATTGAAACGTGCCGACGTCGGATTCCGCCAGGACGGGATCAAATGCCTGATCGAAGGCTATGCCCGTGAGGCAGGAGTGCGTGGCCTGGAGAAGTGTATCCGTACGTGCCTGCGCAAAATAGCGGCCCGCAAAGCCGAAGACCCGAAAGCCGATCGCGTCGTCCTGACACGCAGCCAGATAGAGACATATCTCGGTCGCCCGGTGTTTGCCGACGACGTCCTTGCACACCAGGGGACGCCCGGTGTTGTCATGGGATTAGCCTGGACGGCTTTCGGTGGCAGCGTCCTGTTCGTCGAAGCCATGGCGATCCCCAGCCCCGGTGGTTTTCAGCATACCGGCCAGCTTGGCGATGTCATGGCCGAGTCCAGCACCATCGCTTTTTCCCTGGTCCATTCCAACGCCGTGAAGTACAAGATCGACGAAGACTTCTTTAAGACACACAAGATTCATCTGCACGTCCCGGCCGGTGCCACGCCGAAGGACGGACCGTCGGCCGGCATCACGATGGCGGCAGCGTTGATTTCCATGGCGACGGGGCAGTCGGTACCGCCGCACGTGGCGATGACCGGCGAGCTCACCCTGACAGGTGCGGTGCTGCCGGTTGGCGGCATCCGCGAGAAAAT
>CAJWLW010000264.1 GCA_913042885.1 uncultured Lentisphaeria bacterium
CAACGGGCGTAAGGGGTGGACATTCAGCGTTCGGCATGGCAATATTATGCGCCATCAAGATAAATCCCTTCAATGCCAGAGGACTCCCCATGAGTAAACCACCCATACGCGTTGCTGTGACCGGCGGTGCCGGTCAGATCTGTTACAACCTGCTGTTCCGGGTCGCTGCCGGCGATCTGTTCGGCGCCGATCAACCGGTCGCCCTCAATATTCTCGAGTTGCCGGTCGCCATGAAAGCGCTCGAGGGCGTCGCCATGGAGCTCGAAGACTGTGCCTTTCCGTTGCTCACCGACATCGTCATGACGGACGACGTCAATACCGCGATGAAAGACATCAACTGGGCGCTGCTCGTCGGTTCCAAGCCGCGCGGCCCCGGCATGGAGCGTGGTGACCTGATCAAGGAGAACGGTCCGATTTTCACCTCGACCGGCAAGGCGATCAATGACCATGCCGCCGCCGATATCCATGTCCTGACCGTCGGCAATCCGTGCAATACCAATTGCCTGATCGCCATGCACAATGCACCGGACGTGCCGCGCAACCGTTTCCACGCAATGACCCGTCTCGATCAGAACCGCGCCGTCAACCAGTTGGCGAAGAAGGCGGGTACCGATGTGAACAGTGTAAAGAACGTGACGATCTGGGGTAATCACTCGGCCAAGCAGGTGCCGGACTATCACAACGCCACGATCAACGGCGCCCCGGCGACGGAGGTCATCGGCGACACGGCCTGGCTACAGGGCGATTTCGTCAACGTCGTCGCCAAACGCGGCGCCGCAATCATCGACGCCCGTGGCAAGTCCTCGGCGGCCTCGGCGGCCAATGCCGCGGTCGATGCTGTCCGGGCCCTGGTCAACCCGACGCCGGCAGGCGAGACCTTCAGCTCGGCGGTCGTCAGCGACGGCAATCCCTACGGCATCCCGGACGGTCTTATCTTTTCGTTTCCGTGCCGCTCCGCCGGCGACGGCACCTACGAGATCATCGGTGGCCAGACCCACGACGACTTCCTCAAAGGCAAGATCGAAGCAACGGCTGCGGAGCTGGTGGAAGAGCGCGAAGTGATCCAGGACCTGCTGCAGTAGCTCAAGATTTCACCACGGAGGGATGCCGGATGCTGGGGAGGTCTCTGGCAACCGTCTCCGCCGCAGGCAGGCAGGTTCTTCCCTGCCGGTTCCACGGACTGTTTGAGCGTCAATATTCCTGATCGCCCCCGGACCGGCTCGCCAGAAGCTCGGACATGGCCGCAGTCAGCATATCGTCGACCGCCGGACTGCATAAGGCGACCTCGATCTCATAGCCGCCCTTGCCATATTCTTCCTTGACGGGGATGTACCACGGCCCGTCGTCGCCATACGCGGCGACCGCGACGAAGGCGTCGGGCCGCAGCGACTGGGCGCGCAGCTGATACTCGACGAAGCATTCCCCCGGCAAATGCAGGAGCACGACATCGTTGAGGTGCAGGCTGCTCAGCGCCAGCGGTGTGCCGCCCTGAGCGCGCCGGCACCAGCTCAGCATGAACGCCGAGCGAGCGCGATCGATAACGGTATTTTCCGAATCGGCGATGATCGCCTGCAGCGCACTGATCGAAAAGTCTTCACGTGCGGGCGGGGGTGACAGTTCGACTGTGCGCCACTCAACCGCCGCGATCGGCGCAGGCCGCAGGACTGCCTCGGCCGCGACAATGCCGTCGTATATACGCTGCGTCAGTATGTCCCGATATTCCGGGGCGCCATCGTTGTACTTGCCGGCGGCTACATTGCCGGCGCAACCCGTGAAGTACAGATGCAGGCAGTCCGGTTCCTCCGCCTGCCGTCGTTTGCGCGCCAGGCCGGCAGTGTCGCTGTTGACGATGCCGTCGCCATAGTAGCTTTGCGGGTGTGTCGCGTAGTAGTGACAGGCGGCGATCTTGTCGTCACCGTCGTAGAATGCGACTGTCTTCAGCCACGGATCGATCAACCCCTCGGGCAGCCCGCGCAGGAATTCGTCGGGCGCACTGCTGGCGCGCTGTCCGAGGACGATACCGTTGTCGTCGCGATAGACCCGCCGGTTCGACGCAACCTTGTCGACCTTTGCCTGGCCGTGCGCCAGCTTTGTCACCGGCCGCGGTGCAGCGAGTGCCGCCGCCACCGCCTCGCGCCCGCGTCGCAGGCAGTCGTCGAAGAAATCGAGCTGGATGACGTCTTCGAGGCCGCCGGCCGCCGCTACGATCGCCTGCGTATCGAGACAGACGAGCGGCGCGCTGTGCTGGTGCACACAGTGCACCGCCACCCGATCTGCGTGGGTGCCGGCGGCTTCAGCCAAAGTCTGGCGCCATGCCAGATGCGCACTGTTGAGCAGCGCCAACCAATCGACTGCACAGATGACGATCGGTTTGCCGGCGCCGAGCAGGACGAACCCGACACACTCGAGCGGGTCGCTGACACTCGCCACCGAGGGAATCCAACCGCCGCAAATCGAATGCCCAAGCGGCGGCGTCACGTCAAAGCGGAAAGGCGCAAGTTGGAGTTCAGCCTCAGCCAATGCGCACTTCCCGGTCCCGATACTCGGCAGTGAATGTCCGGTTGTCGCTCATTGATCGGTCTCACTGTGGTGTGCAGGATCGCTGCGTTGCGCCGGCGCCACAGTAATTCGCAGCGGTCACCGCACAGGTCAGCCACTAACGCGGGTCACTTTCAGACACCGGCAATTGTCGCGCGCTTCGCCTCGATGCGGAAGCAGTCGTACGCGTTGTCGCGCATGAACCGTGCGGCCAGAGCGATTGCTTCTTTTTCCGTTACCAGACCGTCATCGACTTCAGCCTGTAATGCCCGATGCAAACCGGCACGCGCCTGCATGGTGTACCCGACGCTGGCCACCGGGTTGAAGGTGTCGCCGCCGTAGATGAACAGCTTGTTCGCTGGTGCCGTGTGAATCCATTTGCGTACGAAGTCCGCCGAGGTATACGGGTCGATCGACCACGCCCAACACATATCGACATAGACATTGGCATAGTGCTTGCCAAGCGCGACCAGCTCGTCGTTGTACGGATACGAGATATGCATCAGCACGAATTTCGTATCCACAAAGGCCGCCAGCAAGCTGCACATATTCCCACAGCCAATGAAATCGAGCGGCATCTTGTTGCTGCCGGCGTAGTAGCCGGTGTGGATCTTGAACGGCAGATCATACTCGGCGCAAAGCTCGGCGCCGCGCGCCCAGCACCAGTCGCCGAAGGCATTCCGCTCGTCCACGTCCAGTGCTTTCGGATCGTCGATGTGCCTCTGCAGTAACGGCTCGACATCGGCATCGGCACGTTCCTCCCAGGCCAAAGTTCGATGATAGGCATGCTGCGACTTGACGGCGACAGCGACAGCGCCGTACTTGTCGAACAAGGCGTGCATGGCGTTGCGCAGCGACGGCAGGTCATTGACGTCGACACCTGTCTCCTCGACGAGTGCGGGAACGTCCAGTTGGCCGTTACAGAAAGTACACCAGGTCATGTCGTAGAAAAAAAAGTCCGGACCCGACGCGTCGGGCAGGCAGGGCCACGAAAAGTCGTCTGTCTGGATGTGATCGAGGTTCGCCACTTCCTTCAAGAGGCGCAGGCGCTCGCCGGGCTGCACCAGCGCTTCCTGCAACGGCGCCGCCGCGCCAACGCTGTCAGGCGTCACCTCGTCGATGTCGTAGATGCGCTTGGCCATCAAGCGCACGGCTTCGCCATAGCCGGTGTGCTGGATCGCTTGCCAGGCTGGGTAAACGCCCTCGAAACGGCCGTGGACATCCGGGTCGTCCTGGTTGAAGAAAGCTTCGAATTTATCAGCATCGACACCTGCGACTTCAAAGTCTGCGTGTACATAGTTCATGAACAGTGTGCGTATGATATCCGGTTTGTCATCGAGATATTGCTGTTCCTTCGCCATGTGCTCGTGCGTGTCACAGAGCGGCGTTTCATCAATGAATTTCGAGAGTTCAGTAGCCATTAGTCGTTGTCCTTTAGACAGGACGGATCTCTGCACCCGTTCAATTTGCAATGACGGATACAAAAATCCGCTCTACTTCAAGCAGTCGCCGCGCCATATATCCCCTGTTCATTGTCGCTGTCATATTCGTCCTGCCGGCGCGCTGTGCCGTCGACTGCCGGAGCTGGTGCCGTGGTATATCGATGTCGATCAGGTCGCGTTTGCCGTACCGGTTGCCACCGTCAATTTCGTAGACGCGTGTCTGTGAGTGGAACTGAAATTGCCGTAGAATCTTCAATGCAATTCCCACCCCCGCGTTTTCTTGTCTCCCGGCATATGCTTCAACAGCGAAGCAGTCCACAAATCACGGACGACAATCCTCATATTACTGTAGCGCAGCGTCGATTCACGCTCGATACAGCGCATGATCACTTCGCTGATTTTCTTCGGAACGTTCGAATTCCTCTCTTCCAGCGGTATGACCTTGAAACTCGCATCCGTCTTGGCGGCACGGGATTCGGCGGCGTTGGAACCGGGAAACGGCATATCATTGGTGTACAGGTTGTACGCCAGCACGCCGAAGGCGAAGATGTCGCTTTCGACGCCGATCTGGCCTTTCTTCAAATGCTCCGGCGACATGTAGTTGAACGTACCATACCGCAGGCTCTTGTCCGGCCTGATCCACCGCCGCGGCATTGACAGGTCGAAGTCGGTGATTTTCGCTTCGGGATTCTCACGGTCCGTCAGGTCCAGCAGGATGTTGCCCGCCTTGACATCAAGATGCAGAAAGCCACTGGCATGCACGTGCTTGATGCCTTCAGCCGACTGCAGCAGTATGCCAGCGGCGTGCTGAAGCACATAATCCCGGTCCTGGATTAATTGTGACTGTAGGCTGGTACCGTTGACGAAAGGCATGAGCTCGAACGGCGTGAACCCTTTCCAGCCGGTACCAATCGACCATACCAGATTCGGGTGGGGCGGGATCTTTTTCCGAATCTTCAGGCCAATCGAAAACTTGCGGCGCATCTGCCATTTGAACACGAGCTTCTCCTGCAGCTCGCGAACGACGATCTCTGCGCCATCGACCATCCTGCCAGTCGAAAGTGTCGCCATTCCGCCTATGCGGAAATCTCTCATGCCGGTGATTTGATACTTACCGTAGCGTGGCATAGTGCGTCCAATGAAGCGTTGATCCGATTACTAACCATCCATGCGATATACGATAGGAGGTATCAGCGTACACGACAAGCCGCGGAAATTATCTCCGAGACAACCATCATGCAAACTCCGAAATGGCGCCAGGCAACTACTCGATTTTCACCAGGGCGACTCGAAGGTCGTCGTTGAGCGGCGCGCCCCCCGGCATAACTCCCCAGCACCCGGCCGTTGTCATCGTCGCCTGCGGCTCGGGACCGTAGGCAACGAACAGTGCCGACGACGCTGTGCAGGACCTGCCGTACCGCGATCACATCAGGTGACTGGGCAACAGGCATGCGACTGCCGAAATCTTGCATCGTGTATGTACGTGGTTAAGTTCAAACACTGGAATCTGACGTAATCAGCGGTCCACACCGAGGAGAAAATGATGGCTGTCGAACGCACGGAAATCGGCGAGTTCGAAAACCAATCGGTCGAACAATTGACGCTGGAAAACCTCAACGGAGTGACCGCCCGATTCATCACCTATGGCGCAACGCTGACGGCGCTGCAACTGCCCACCGGTGCCGGTGAGAGTGTCAACGTGACGCTGGGCTACGATCACCTCGAAGGCTATGTCAACGGTGCCTGTTTTTTCGGCTGCATGGTCGGCCGGTTCGCCAATCGCATCGCCGGCGGCCGCTTCAGCCTGGCCGGCCAGAGCTTTACGCTGCCGTGTAACGAAAACGGTATCAACACTTTACATGGCGGCGACCGGGGGCTGGACAAAATCGTCTGGGACAGTGAGCCGACCACAATCGACGGCGACGACGCAGTCCGCTTCCAGTGCCAAAGCCCCGACGGCGACCAGGGATTTCCGGGCAACCTGACGGTCGCCGTCACCTGTGTGCTGACCGGCCGCAACGAACTGGTGTTCCGCTATGAAGCCGAAACCGACCAGCCAACACCGGTGAACCTGACCAATCACGCCTACTGGAACCTGGCGGGCGCCGGCAACGGCAACGTTCTCGACCATCGGATGACGATCCATGCGGCGCAATATCTGCCGGTCAACGACAATCTCATCCCGATCAACGAGCTGCGGGATGTGGCCGGAACACCGATGGACTTTACCGAAGCTCACGCTATCGGTGAGCGGATCGATGCAGTAGCGGGCGGCTACGATCACTGCTACGTCGTGCAGCCGACCCGCAGCACCGCGCCGGCGCCCTGTGCCCAGGTCGCGGACCCCGCCAGCGGCCGCCGGATAATCGTCAGCTCAACCGAGCCGGGCGTACAGTTCTACAGCGGTAACTTCCTCGACAACGAAGCCGGCGCCGACGGACAGCTTTACCCGAAGCACGGCGCTTTTTGCCTGGAAACTCAACAATTTCCGGATTGCGTCAACCAGCCATCATTCCCCAGCGCGATCCTGCAGCCGGGCGAAGTCTACCGGCACGAGACGATCTACGAATTCATTTTCTGAGGCCCCGTGCGAAGTAGAGCCCGGCGCAATTTTTCGGATCTCTGGCGCAACCCTCTGCCGCCTTGTCCGCCAGCCAGGCGACGTCCAGCCGTCCCGTTCGATCAGCCGCAAGAAACGTCCCTGATAGAAAATGGGTGTGTCTTGCAATGAAGGTAGGGTGTTGGGTATTCGGGGTTCAGAAGGCAAGCCACAGGCCAAGTCCGCAGGGGGGGGATATTTTTCAAAACTCGAGTCATCTAAGGCACGCCCTTAGATGATATCTTTATCCTTGGCCAGCGACAAGACCGTCTGGCGACTGATGAGGTTCTTGCGATAGAGATTCTGCAGGGCCCTGTCCATAGTGACCATGCCGTCCTTGGCGCTGGTTTCGATCGTTGCCGGGATCTGGTGTGTGCGTTCG
>CAJWLW010000265.1 GCA_913042885.1 uncultured Lentisphaeria bacterium
CGGCTTCATGGTGATGCTGTAGCCCGGCTGCGACGGCAACTGATAGCGACCATCGCGCATGACGACCGGATCGATGAAATGTTCGTGGAGATGATCAGAATATTCGATCATGACATCATCGAGTGACGGTGAAACAGCGACGTAATTGAAAGCGGCCAGGTGCTGCACATGCTCGCACAGTCCGACCCCGCCGGCGTGCGGGCACACCGGAATTCCGAACTTCGCAGCCATCAGGAGGACTGCCAGCACCTCATTGATCCCGCCCAGCCGGCAACTGTCGATCTGGCAGAAGGACATCGCCCCCGCCTGCATGAACTGCTTGTGCTGGACGGCATTGCTGATGCACTCGCCGACGGCCACCCCGATCGGCGCCACCGCTTTGGCAATCGCGGCGTGCCCGAGGATGTCGTCGGGGTGTGTCGGCTCTTCGATCCAACGTGGGTCGAGCGGCGCGATATGCTGCATGTATTCGATGGCCTGCTCGACACCCCAGACCTGGTTCGCATCGACCATGAGTGCGCCGTCCGCGCCAATTTCTTCGCGGATGAGGGCGGCTCGCCTGACTTCCGCATCGACATCGACACCGATCTTCATTTTGAAGCGGGTCCAGCCGGCAGCCATGTAGGTGCGCACCAGATCACGAACCTGATCATCACTGTATCCCAGCCAGCCCGCGCTGGAGGTGTAGGACGGCAGGCCGATACCGGCAAGTTCTTCAGCGCGGGCAGCGCGCGTTGCCGCGTGCTCACGGAGGATGGACAGTGCCTCGTCCGGTGTCAGCGCGTCGCTGATATAGCGGAACTCGACACAGTCGACCAGCGCCTCCGGCGACATCTCGGCGAGTAACTGCCACAGCGGCTTGTTTTCTTTCCTGGCATACAGATCCCAGACCGCATTGACCAGAGCACCGACGCCGAAGTGCACGACGCCCTTTTCCGGGCCGAGCCAGCGGAATTGCCCGTCGTTGGCCAGCTCGAACCAGAAGCTGCGCATGTCTGCGATGATATCCTCGAGGGTGCGACCCACAACGATGTCCTTCATCACCTCGATCATCGCAGCGCAGACTTCATTGCCGCGTCCGAGCGTGAATGCGATACCGTTTCCGGTCAAGCCCGCGACGTCAGTCTCGATCGTCACGTATGGGCATGAATAATCGGGATCTTTGTGGAACGCATCGGAGCCGTGCAGGCCTTCGGATGTAGGGAAGCGAATGTCGCGGACGGAGATGGAGGTGATCTTGGTCGGCATGTGTTTCTCCGAATACGTTAGTTCCTTGGGGTACGGTGCATTTCTGCTCGTGAGATTGAACTGTAAAGCCGCTCGTCACTTTTTGCATGACGTGAACTTCCATTTTCCCTGGTAGAACGGACCTCTGTGCCTGTTCAATCCGGCGGGAACCCAGGCCCGGAACCGATCGGCCCGGAATTGGAAGGGCGCAATGGCAATGCAGCGATTGTCGGATAATTTTTCGTTGCGACAGAATTCAGTGTTGATCTATCATGTGAGGAATTGAAGATGGCGAAAAAGAAAAAGACAATCAGGCTCACAACCGCCCAGGCGGTTGTACGCTTTCTGTCGGTTCAATACAGCGAACGCGACGGTTCCCGGCAACGGCTCATACCGGGCGTATTTGGCATCTATGGTCACGGCAACGTATGCGGGCTGGGCCAGGCGCTGGAGGAATACGGCAAGGATCTGCCGTATTATCAGCCGTGCAACGAGCAGGGGATGGTTCACATAGCCAGCGGTTTGGCCAAGCGCACACAGCGGATGCAGACCCTGGCATGCGCGTCATCGATCGGTCCCGGCGCCACCAACATGGTGACTGGCGCGGCCACCGCGACGACCAACCGCCTGCCGGTTCTGCTGCTGCCGTCCGACTACTTCGCGAACCGCCATCAGGGGCCGGTGCTCCAGCAGCTGGAACACCCGGTCAGTGCCGATACAAGTGTCAACGACGCGTTGCGCCCGGTCAGCCGTTTCTTCGATCGTATCACGCGCCCCGAACAACTGCTGACAGCGCTGCCGAGTGCGATGCGGGTGCTGACGGACCCCGCGGACACCGGCGCGGTCACGATCTGCCTGCCGCAGGACGTCCAGTCGTACGCCTACGATTTTCCGGTTAATTTTTTCGAGGAGCGCGTCTGGCGTGTCGAGCGGCGCATTGCGGATCCGCAGCGTATCGATGAGGCTGTGGCGTTGCTGAAGAGCGCCCGTCGGCCGATGATCATTGCCGGCGGCGGCGTGCACTACTCCGACGCCGGCAAGGAGTTGATGAATTTCTGCCGTAACCTTGGCATACCGGTGAGCGAGACGTTTGCCGGCAAAGGCGCGGTGACGCAGCAGATCAGCGGGTTCCTCGGCGCCCAGGGCGTCGAGGGCAGCGGTGCTGCGGCCAAACTGTCGGCCAAAGCGGATCTGGTTATTGCGGTAGGCACCCGGCTCACTGACTTTTCGACCGGATCGCAAACTGCCTTTCAGAATGCCAAGGTCCGTTTTATCGGTATCAATGTGAACAGCATGGATGCGCACAAGAACGGTTCCGTCCCGATTCTGGGTGATGCCCGTGAAACCTTGAAGCGCCTCGGCAGTGCGGCGCGCAAGGCCGGCGTTAAGCCGAACGCGAAATATCTGGCAGAGGCGGACAAGGCCTGGGCGGCCTGGGAACGGACCTTGAAGAGGGAAGCGTTTGCCCCCGTCAAAGGCTCCGCCATGCGGCAGGGCGAGGTCATCAATCAAGTGCAGAAGGCCTCGCGCCGCGGCGACACCGTCGTGGCGGCGGCCGGCAGTATTATCGGTGACGTCAACAAATGCTTCCATGCGTTCGACGGGCGCACGGCAATGCTGGAGTTTGCGTTCTCATGCATGGGCTGGGAGATTCCCGCTGCTATCGGTGCACGCATGGTGCAGCCGAAAGGCGAGATCTATGCCATGATCGGTGACGGCGTGTACCTGATGAATCCGACCGAGCTTGTGACCGCCGTGCAGGAGAACCTGAAAATCACCGTCATCGTAACCGATAACCATGGGTTTCAGGTGATTCGACGGCTGCAGATGTTTCGAGCCGGTATCAGCTTCGGCAATGAGTTGCGTGAGCGCGACACGAAAACAGACCGGCTCGAGGGCGACTATGTCGACATCGATTTCGCCGCCAACGCCCGCAGCTTTGGCCTTGCCGCATGGCAGGTTGCAACGCCGGAGGAGCTCGCCGATGCACTGGCGGAAGCACGCCGGGAGAAGGGGCCGTGCCTTATCGTGGCGGAGATCGAAAAGCATGAGTTCGGCCCGGGCGGCGGCGTATGGTGGGACGCGTTGCCGGCCGAAGTTTCCGGCAATGCCGTCACCCGCAAGATTCGCAAGGGCTATGAAGGTGATCGTGACAGCCTGCAGCGCTTTTACTACTGACCAACCCAGGAGTGGCAAGTGGCCGGTGATTATAAATCAATTGCGGCGCAATCGCTGCAGGACCCGGAAGGTTTTTGGGCGGAGGCGGCCGAGTCCGTTCACTGGTACAAGCGCTGGGATCGGGTTCTCGATGACAGCAACGTGCCGTTCTATCGCTGGTTCACGGGCGGCGTCGTCAATACCTGCTATAATGCCGTTGACCGCCATGTCGACGGCGGCCGTGCCGATCAACCGGCGCTGATCTACGACAGCCCGGTCACCGATACGATCAGGACGATCACCTATCAGGAGCTGCGTGACAAGACTGCGGCGTTCGCAGGGGCTTTGGCTGCACTCGGGGTCGGCAAAGGGGACCGTGTGCTGATCTATATGCCGATGGTGCCGCAGGCCATCGTCGCGATGCTCGGATGCGCCCGCCTGGGCGCTGTGCACTCTGTCGTGTTCGGCGGTTTCGCGGCGAACGAACTGGCTGTGCGCATCGACGACGCCCTGCCGAAGGTGATCGTCTCCGCGAGCTGCGGGATCGAGGTGAGCAGGATCATTTCTTACAAGCCACTGCTTGACCAAGCTATCGAGCTGGCCACCCACAAACCCGATAACTGTATCATTCTGCAGCGACCGACGGAACGCGCGGAACTGACTGAGGGGCGGGACCTGGACTGGAAGGCGGTCATGGATGCGGCAGCCCCGCACGACTGTGTGCCGGTGGCGGCGACGGACCCGCTGTACATCCTCTACACCTCTGGGACAACAGGCGAGCCGAAAGGCATTGTGCGCGACAACGGCGGCCATATCGTGGCGCTGAACTGGACGATGAAAAACATCTACGACGTTGACCCCGGCGACGTCTACTGGGCGGCATCGGATATCGGCTGGGTGGTCGGGCATTCCTACATCGTTTACGGTCCGCTGTTCCATGGCAACACGACGATCCTTTTCGAAGGCAAACCCGTGGGCACCCCCGATGCCGGTGCTTTCTGGCGAGTCATCTCGCAGCACAACGTCAAAGCCATGTTCACGGCACCGACAGCTTTTCGTGCGATCAAGAAAGAAGATCCGGATGCTGCACTGATCGGCAAGTACGACCTTTCCGGCTTCAAGACCTTGTTCCTGGCCGGTGAGCGTACCGACCCGGACACCCTCGAGTGGGCGGAGAAACATCTCGGAGTTCCGGTCATCGATCATTGGTGGCAGACCGAGACTGCCTGGTCGATTTGCGCCAACTGCATGGGCATCGAGCCGCTGCCGGTGAAACCGGGATCGGTGGCGCAAGCAGCCCCGGGCATGGATGTGCGCGTCGTCGATGACAGCAATCGGGAAGTGAAACGCGGTGACATCGGCGCGCTCGTCGTCAAGCTGCCGCTGCCGCCCGGCACGCTGCCGACGCTGTGGAATGCCGATGACCGCTTTGTCGAGACGTATTACTCCGAGTTCCCCGGCTATTACAAGACGGCGGACGCCGGCTACATCGACGACGACGGTTACGTCTTTGTCATGTCGCGCACCGACGACATCATCAACGTCGCCGGCCACCGGCTCTCCACTGGTGCCATGGAAGAGGTGTTGGCGGCACACCCCGACGTTGCGGAATGCGCCGTGATCGGCGTTGCCGACGATTTGAAAGGGCAGCTGCCGCTCGGCTTCCTCGTCCTCAAGTCAGGCGACACGCGCAGTCATGACGAGATCGTCACGGACGTCGTCAAAATGGTTCGCGAGCAGATTGGTCCGGTCGCCGCTTTCAAGACGGCGACCGTCGTCAATCGGCTTCCGAAGACCAGGTCCGGAAAGATCCTGCGCGGCACCATGCAGTCGATCGCCGACAGCAGGGAGTACAAGATGCCCGCCACCATCGACGACCCGGCGATCCTCGATGAGATTGCCACGGCCCTGCAGACTGTGGGATATGCCGGGGGCTGAAAAGGTCCTCTCCCAAGATCACGGCAGCGGCAATTGAATCTCGATATCGGGGAATTTGCTGCTTATGAACCGCAATGCCGGCACAGTATGACAGTGCATGGGGTTCGGATTTTTTTGTGTCGGGCAGCTGCATCCAATAAATATATCTTTCTCCATTGCCATGGCTGCCAGACCGCAAGATCTGCGGGGAAAATCTTCAGGATACCCGTCGACTTGGCGGAGCCGCAGCGTTGTAAAACGTGATGCAGCGTGTGATTTGCATCGGCACTGCCACCTCTGGCTTCATCGAGATTGGAAGCTGTACTTGCCTGACTGTGCTGCGAAGACCGCACAGCCGTCCTCTGACCTGAGAAACTCCAGCCCCCGCGCTTTGGCAGCGGGCTTGCCGCCTTCCTTCACCTTGGCCGCCGTCGGTGCCGGCACGAAGACTGTTGCCGTGGTGTTCGCAGGGATCGTCAGGTTCATCGCGAATCGGCCATTTTCGAGCTGCCACTCAACGGTGATTTTCCCTCGCACGGATTCGTAGCTGGCCTTCACCCAATCGATTTTCCGGCCCGGTCGTGGCCGGATCGCCATGTGCGCGAAGCCCGGTTGATCCCCATCGGGATTCCACAGGTCGGCCTTGGTTGGCGTGAGGTTTTTTTTGTCCGCCGCGACGAGAATCTGGTAAGACGTCTGCAGCTACCCGCGCTGTGCTGATTTCACGGCCCAGCTCAAGCACGGTCGGCGGGCATCGACGCCCATTGGATTCTCGAGATACTCGCAACGCATGCGGATGGGGTTGATGCTCATTGGATTCTGGTTTCTGGTTTCTGGGCTTCGTGACGCGCGATGAAGCGTGTCAGATCGTTCCGTCTCGCGGGCGTCGTCGAGAACCCGGAGCAGATGAGGCCGGGTTTGTGAAAGAGGTGAGGCGATTTTGGCGGTTTTCAGGTTTCAGGTGTCAGCAGTTGCGTAAATTTTTATTTGGCGATACACTACACTGCCAATTGACGATTGAAGATATAGGCAGGGGAATTCTGGGCAGGAGAATGGGATTCCGGAAAACTCTTTATCACCCCTTTGGGGGCGCTGAAGAGGAGCGCTGAAGGGGAGCAATGAAGACTGAGAATACGGACGCCGCGCCGTTTGTCGCGGAGCGTTGGGCCGAGCTGATCGAGCTGCATGCCGATGCGACGTTTCTGGAGCTGGACAAGTTCCAGGACTACGGATTCACGGGTGCGGTGCTGTGGACCAGTTTCATGGACGGTCTCACGGACTACTACTTCGCCTTGCCGGTGGTCTACGAGAAGTATGCGAAGTTCAACGTCGACCGGGACGACGGACGAATCCGCCGTGCCGCCGAATTTCTGCATGAGTTTGTACGGCGTGCGCATCACCGAAATATCACGGTGATGCATTTATATCACCCGTGCAATCTGGTGCCGGGCGCTGTCAAGATGGGCAGCCGCTATGAAGACGCGCTGCCGGCGATCGAACGGCATTATCCGGACTGGCTCAATGCTGCCGGCGAACCGGACTTCAGCAAAGAGTACTTCTATGATTTCATGGCGGCGGAGATCGATCAG
>CAJWLW010000266.1 GCA_913042885.1 uncultured Lentisphaeria bacterium
CGCAATCAACTTGAAGACGTGTTCTCGGCATCGCCGGTGCCCGTCGGCAACGAACTGTACCTGCGCGGGCACGACAATCTGTACTGCATCGTCGAAAACAATCCCTGACCGTGGAAGGATCGAAATGAAACTCGAGCAGATCGAAACAGTCACCGTCATTGGCCTCGGGCGCATGGGGCACGGTATTGCACAGACCTTCGCCGTTGCCGGCTACGACGTCCGTGGCTTTGACAACTGCGCCGAAGCGCGTGCCACTGTCCCCGCCCGTATCCGGAGCAACCTGGCTGATTTTGTTGCCGCCGGCATGCTCAATGCCGATAAAGTCGAGCCGACCCTGCAGCGTATCACCGTGGCCGACAGTGAAGCGGATGCCGTCGCCGGCTCCCAGTTCGTTGTCGAGGCGATCGCCGAGGATCTCGAAGTCAAGCGCGACTATTTTGAACGCATTGAGGACTGCGTCACCGACGACACAATCCTGGCCAGCAACTCGTCGACGTTCACCGTATCGCTGTTTGGCGAAAACATGCGCAACACGGAACGGGCGGTAGTCACTCACTGGTTCAACCCGCCGCACATCGTGCCGACGGTCGAGGTCGTGCCCGGCCCTCAAACTACCGAAGAGGTTACCGAAACCAGCGTGGCGCTGCATCGCCGAATCGGTAAACTGGCTATCCGCATCAATGGTGAACTCCCCGGCTTCCTGGTCAATCGTGTCCAAAGCGCGATGATCCGCGAAGTCTGGGACCTGTACGAGCGCGGTATTGCCAGTGCCGAGGATATCGACACGGCGATCCGTGGCAGTATCGGCTTCCGGCTGGCGCTGTTCGGGCCGTTGAAGATCTGCGACTTCGGCGGCATCGACATCTGGACCACGGTTTACAATAAACTGGCGCCAGACCTGCGCGCCGACGCCGAGGTGCCGGCGATTATGAAGGCACATGTCGAGGCCGGTGATGCGGGTATGTCTGCCGGCCGCGGCATTCATGAATATGAATCTATCGAGACGGTCACAGCCGAGCGCGACGAGCTTATGCTCAAGCTGGCGAAACTGTTGCAACAATCCAGCAAGGAGTCCTGAAAATGGCGAACAAAGTTATCATCACCTGCGCCGTCACCGGTGCGATCCATACACCAACGATGTCGCCGCACCTGCCAATTACGCCCGACGAAATTGCTGCCGGCGCGATCGGCGCGGCCGAAGCTGGTGCCGCGATCCTGCATCTGCATGCCCGCAACCCGGAGGACGGCAGGCCGACGCAGGATCCCGAAATTTTTCGACAATTTCTGCCGCGCATCAAGGACAGCGTCGACGCGGTGATCAATGTCACAACGGGGGGCGCCCCCTTTATGTCGCCCGAGGAACGGCTGGCCGGGCCACTGTCGCTGCAGCCGGAGATGTGTTCGCTCAACATGGGCTCGATGAACTTCGGATTGTACGGGGCACTCGAGCGTTTCAGTGATTGGCAGCATGATTGGGAAGTGCCGTATCTCGATGGCTCGCGTGACCGTATTTTCCGCAACACCTTTCAGGATATCGAGATGTTTCTGGAACGCCTCGGCAAAGGCTGCGGCACGCGTTTCGAGTTCGAGTGTTACGATGTCGGTCATCTGTACACACTGGCCCATTTCCTCGACCGCGGCCTGATCGAGCCACCGTTCTTCGTGCAGACTATTTTCGGGATCCTCGGCGGTATCGGCGCTGACACCGAGAATCTCATGCACATGCGCCGTATCGCTAACAAGCTCTTCGGCGACGACTATCAATGGTCAATCCTGGCGGCCGGTCGGTTTCAAACCAGTTTCGTGACGATGGGGGCAATTATGGGCGGGCACATGCGCGTCGGTCTCGAAGACAACCTGTACCTCGGCAAGGGCGTGCTGGCGAAGAGCAACGCAGACCAGGTTGCGAAGGTCCGCCGCATCATCGAGGAGTTGTCGCTGGAGATTGCTACACCAGCTGAAGCACGTCAGATGCTGGCGCTGAAGGGCGCGGAAAATGTCGGGTTCTGAGCAATGGCGCGTCAGGTGACGAAGCTGATTTTAACCTGGCTTCACTCGAAGTTGTCCGGCATGATGCTCGCGCCGTGGGTGTTATCAATGTTGTGATGCTCGCCGAACGCACAGCGCATGTCGCGCTGTTTCCCCACAAATCTTTAGACCGGATCAAAGGTGGCAGACCGATCCCTGTAGGCGCGAGGAGCGATATCTCGCCTGCGGTGTTTTCACCTGCCATTCCCATTCGTGATCAAGACGCGGAGACGCTTTAATGTCAAATACCGTGGCGCGCGCCATCGTCCTCCTGCTGGTAACTACTGCTCTCGGCTCTGCCGAGATTCCGCCGCTCGATCTATGGACGGATGCCGATATCAAGCCATGGTCGGCAGGTGCCATGAGCCCGGACCGGGCATCGATCAAATCCAATACCACGCGGCTGATGGGACGGCGCAGTGTCGAGCTGATCGCACAGCCCGGTGACACGCCAGTAAAGTTCTCCCTGAATCTCGGCAAAGCCTGGGACCTATCCGACGCTGATCAGCTGGTGCTGGCCTGGCGTGTTCTCGAAGGCCAGGCGACAGGCGGCAGGAATCCGCAGGTGAGGGTGTGGTCAAAGAACAAAATCGGCAAGGGTTTCAGCAGCTACAGCGATCTGCCAATCAGCGACAAGTGGCAACATATCCGGCTCGACCTGACCAGCCCCAACGCCGTCGAGAAACAGCATGGCGCGGCCAGCCGGCAGGGCATCGAACGCATTGACATTACGTTGCCGGCGACTGACCGAGTAATACGGATCCTGGTCGACGACCTGCACTTCGAAAGGTCTGCCGCCATAGTTCTGAAACGCGCCCGCGAGCTCGGACCTCTGGAAGAAGATATCCGGCCGGAACGCTATGCGAAATACCTGTGCGGCTCGCATCTCAAGCCGGCGCAGCGCCCGGCATTGGAAGCGCTGTACGCGCCGCAGGCACCGCCGCCGGAGACGCCGCACCATACCTGGGGCAAGCCGTTGGGCAAAGGGCCGCTGCGCGTCCTGTTCGTCGTGAATCTGGCGTTTCAGCGGGAAGTGATCGAGTTGGCCCAGCGTTTCGACATGGGATACGACTTCGTGCCGTTGCTGATGGTGCAGCGCTACAAACCCGACGTGCTCTCGGATCTCGCGCGCAAGGAGTACGACGTGATCGTGACAGCGGCGCTGGATCCGGACGCTCAGATGGCGCCGTTCATCGAGTGGCTGAACTTACAGGTAGCCGCCGGCAAAGGCTGGATAGCGATCAATTCCGGCGGCAATGCGGGCGAAATCGCGCTGCCTTTCAGCAGTATCAAAGGCGAGAAACCCGTCGTCGACAAGTGGCAGGTCGGGCATGAGCATCCGATCGTTACGGGCGCGCCGATAGATATCCTGCCGCCGTTCCAGACACGGCGGTATACTCCCGCAAGCAACGACGCAGAAGTGATTCTGCGCGGTGCGTCAGGAGACGCCAAGATGATTGTCAAAACGCACGGGGACGGGCGCATCGTCAACCTCTGTTCCGGCTTTGGTAATGGCGCGTTTTCGATTTTGCCAACGCCGACCGGCGGTGAACACGTCAAGCATCAGTTTCCGTATTGGGAATACGAGTATTCGCTGCTGGCGAAAGCGATGCTGTGGGCGGCCGGCCGTGCACCGCCGATCAGCGTGGTGCTGTCTGGTGAACTGCGACGGCCGCGAGAGGCGGAGACGACGGTTGCTTTCAAGTTCAACTCAAAGGCGCCGTTCAAGGGCAGAGCAGCAGCGGCCTGGCAACTGATCGACGGCAACCGCTACGAGATTGCTGCGCAGCAGCTCATAGTTGCCGGCGAAATGACGATCGAGGTTCCTGTGCCGCCCGGCATGCCGGTCGGTACGCATGCGCTCGAACTGTCTGTCTTCGATGATCAGGGCCGTGTCGTTGACTGGTGGCGCTGGCCATGGACAGTTGAAGGCAATGTAGAAATCGACTCGGTTGACCTTGATCGGCCCCAGTATACGCACGGCGACGAGGTCGGGGTTACGGCGACAGTCCGAAATGCCGGCGCCGCAGTCGATGGCACTGTGCAGTTCGAAATCTACGACACCTGGCGGCGGCTCATCTATCGCAATGTGTCGGAGCTGGAGATTGCGGCAGGCACGACAACGAAGCAGTTGAGCATCAAGGTGTCGCCGGCCTTTCTCACCGACGTTGTGACATTGAAGGTAAGTGTGCTCGACGAACACGGCCTGGCGGCAGTAGCATTCCGACGGTTGTACGTACCGCTCGATCCGAAAAAGAAGCACGAGACCTGGTGGGTCGGCGCCACCGCCGGCGGGTTGAACATGCATCCGCACATTTACGAGCACCTCGCCAAACACGTCCGGGCCCTCGGCATCAACACGATCATGACCAACGGCCGGCATCAGGCAGAGCAGGCGGAGCTGATTGTCGATAACAATCTGTGGGTAACCCCGGAAAACATCATCAAGACCGGACGCTGGAACAAGCGATTCGCCGATGGCATCCGCAACCCGTGTCTCAGTAATCCCGCGGTGCGGACTCAGAACCGGCAGGTCGCCAGTGCGTTCGCGGGGGCGTTCCGGCGTTTTGGTGCACTCGGCTACAGCAGCATGGGGAAGCACAGCCTCTGCACCGCCCGGCCGAACGGCACCGCCTGCCTGGGCCCCTATTGCCGCGCCGAGTTCATGGCGCATTTGCAGCGGACCTACGAAGAGCTCAAGGAGCTCAACGCCCAATGGGATACGGAATACGAAACTTGGGACGAAGTAAAGGCCCTGCGCTGGGAGGATGGTGCTGCGGATCTGAAGAACCCGGCTCGCTGGATCGACTTCCGTCTGTTCATGGAAGATGTCTACACCGGTATGCAGTCGCGCTTCAATGAGGCGATTCGACGCGTCCATCCGGAGGCCTATGTCGGTTACAACCGCGGCGTGTACGGAGAGAGCCCGTTCGGCGGATTCAATCGGGCCAAGCTTGGCCGCATATCGAATTTTTCGATCGAGCACCAACCGTCATGGCTCGAGGACAAGAGCGTGTCGACAACGATGGAGCTGCTGCTCGACAGCGCGCCGGATATGAAGGTCGGCTACTACACCGGCTACAAATACATGGACTTCGAACCGGACCGCTACTGGTTCAAGGCGTGGTGGATGGCCTGCCGCCAGCAGTACGGTCCGTTCTTCTACACGGTCAACAACGACGCTTCGACCTTTGCCGACTACGCCTACGTGAAGATCCATCCATCGCTGGTCGACAATGGATTCTCAAGCTATATCGGCGAGCCGTTGAAGGACCTTGTCCACGGCATCGGGAAGTTGTTCCTGAACGTCCAGCGTGACGTCGACATTGCCGTGTATCATTCGCAGGCGTCGATGATGCGCCGGTCGTATGAGACGCACAGGTTTCCGCAGAAGACGAAGCTGCCGAAATGGGACGTACGCAAACTGCTTCGAGAGATCGATCAGGATTACCGCCGTCTCGTCGCCGGCCAGCTTTTCGCAGGCGAGGCAAACAGCTTCAAAGTGCTGATCCTTGCCGATGTCGTGTCTCTCGGCGACGCCGAATGGCAGGCACTCGAGGCGTTCATGCAGCAGGGCGGCCATGTCATCGGATTCGCTCGCACCGGTATCACCGACGAACACGGCACCTACCATCCGGACAAACATCCGGAGGCCCGGGTATTCGGCGTGAAGTACACCCGCGAAGCTTTCAAATGGCGCCCGGAAAAGCTGCTGCAGAAACGCACTGTGGTCGAAGTGCTTGCCAGCAAAAGGGTTATCAATGTCAGTGCCGATGTGCATGCGATGTTTCCAGACGGCGGCCTCGCGGTGGGTTACAAGAAACACGGCGCAGGCGGCGCGATCTACTGCAACTTCAGCAGCAATATGGCGCTTGCCGACCTGAATCATGATTTTCTCGCCCAGTTGCTGCGCATGGCTGGACTCGACAGCAGTCCCCTGGTCCTCCGAGACGGCCGGCGAGCCGGCGGGTTTCAAGTGTTTCGCTACAGCAGCGGCGGCATCCGGTTCTACGCCTTGCTACAGACGATGGGTTCCGATCATCCGGCCGGGACACCGTTGCAACTGGTGACGGGCGGACCGTTGTATGTGTACAACGTGCTCGACGAGAGTGTGACCGGTACGCGTGACCGGATCGATTTCAAAGCTCCCGGCAAAGGGCGCCCGGTGCTGTGCGCAGCGATGAAGTACACCGTGGATAACGTGAAAATTTCCGGTGCGAACTCCGCAAAAGCTGGAGACTCCTACCCATTCAGCATCAGGATCATGGGCGGCGGCCGAATGACCGGCGATCATATAGTGCGGTTCGAGGTCATCGACCCGAACGACACGATCGTCGAGGTCCATACGCGCAATGCAAAGACAAGCCAGGGCCGGTATCGCGGCCACGTGCCGTTTGCATTGAACGCACCGGCGGGTATCTGGAGGATCGTGGCGCGCGATATCATCAGCGGCAAGTCGGTGACGAAGAAGATTGAAGTCCGGCAGTAGATTGAACTAAACACCTCAAAACCCGGTTGCGGAGGACTCGCAGCGGTTGTCGGGTCGTCGGGCTTTCAGGTCTTGGCGGCTTAGTCATGGCATCGAGTCGATGGAAGGATATTATACGGCACGCTAAATTCGTATACAGATTTCACGTCTGCGGGGGTATATGGCCAATAATATTGTCATCGGACTGCTCGGACCCACGCTCGATCGCGGGCAGTCAGACGAGCGCTGGAAGCGCTGGCGCCCGTCCGTCGCACTGTCGCGGCACGACGACTTTCTGATCGATCGCTTCGAGTTGCTATACCAGAAGGAACACCAGGCACTGGCCGATACGGTTGCCGACGACATCCGCACCGTATCGCCGGATAC
>CAJWLW010000267.1 GCA_913042885.1 uncultured Lentisphaeria bacterium
CCCCGAAAAGTACTTCGACGAAGTCATCGAAATCGATTTGACTACACTCGAGCCCTATGTCGTTGGACCTTTCACTCCCGATTTGGCACGACCGATTTCGGCGCTCAAGGCCGAGGCGGCAGAGAAGGATTACCCGGATGAACTGAAGGTGGCGCTGATCGGCAGTTGCACCAACTCCTCGTACGAAGACATCGGCCGCGCCGCAAACGTTGCCCGGCAGGCGCTCGACAAGAAATTGAAAGCCAAGTCCAATTTCCTGATCACTCCCGGCTCCGAGCAGATTCGTGCCACAATCGAGCGCGACGGTCAACTTGACACGCTGACGGCAATCGGCGGGAAAGTTCTCGCCAATGCCTGCGGACCATGTATCGGCCAGTGGCGACGCCTCGACGTCGAGGGTGACACCCGCAATTCCATCATTACGTCTTTCAATCGAAATTTTGCCCGCCGCAACGACGGCAATGCCAGCACGCTCGCCTTCATCGGCAGTCCGGAAATCGTCACCGCCATGGCACTGGCCGGTCGGTTGACGTTCAATCCGATCACCGATACCCTCGAAGGGGAGGGCGGTGTGCAGGTAAAGCTCGATCCCCCGGTGGCGGACGAACTGCCGGTAAATGGCTTCGATCCAGGCGTCTCCGGCTATGAAGCACCCCCCGATAACCCCGCCGCCGTGACGGTGGAAATCGCACCCGACAGTGAAAGGCTGCAGCTTCTTACGCCGTTCGAAGCCTGGGACGGACAGGACATGGGTGATCTGCTGGTCCTGCTAAAAGCGGACGGCAAGTGCACCACCGACCATATCTCGCCGGCCGGCCCGTGGTTGCGCTTCCGCGGCCACCTGGACAACATCAGTGACAATATGTTCATCGGCGCCAACAACGTCTTTGCCGAAGGGCCGGGCAATGGCGTCAATGTATTGACTGGCGATACCGAGGTGAATCTCTCGAAGATCGCCCGCCACTACAAAGCGGAAGGCTACGGGTGGATTTCGGTTGGCGATGAAAACTATGGCGAAGGCTCGAGCCGGGAGCATGCGGCCATGTGCCCGCGGCATCTTGGCGCCCGGGCCGTGCTCGTACGGAGTTTCGCGCGCATTCACGAGACCAACCTCAAGAAGCAGGGTGTCCTGCCTCTTTCTTTCGCGGACCCAGCAGACTATGAGAAGGTACGTGGCGACGACCGCGTCGCGGTCATCGGGTTGACTGCCTTGGCTCCCGGGATACCCGTGACGGTGGTGCTGAGCCACACCGACGGCGCCGAGGACAGCTTTGAGGCACGGCACACCATGTCGGATTTGCAGATCGAATGGTTCAAGGCCGGTTCGGCACTCAACACGATCGCGGCACTGAACCAGTGATGCGAATGCGGTTCATGTCCATATGGGAGAAAGCGGTCAAAGACGGGCAATAGAGCCCGGTACAGTGGCTCAAACCTTCGTTGTGATAGCCCTCTTCGCTACGGCGATGGCTTTTGCCGCTGACGGTGAGCCTGCGGTTGCGGGCACTGCCGGCGCGGTCGATCAGCAACGCTTCACCATGCCGGTCCTTGCCGACGGCCCCGCCTTACACGGTGACCTTTCCGATCCCCTCTGGAAGCACGGCGTTCATCTGCCGGCATTCGTGCTGTCAGACGGCAGTGCCGGGGGCAGCGAACCGGCGGTGAAGACCGAGGCGTACGTACTCTGTGATGCGGAATTCATCTACGTCGGTTTCATCTGTCACGAACCGCGAATCGGCGACATCACCATCAGCGAGGCCGGCCGCGACGGCCCCTTGTGGCGCGAGGATTGTGTCGAGCTGTATCTGGATCCCACGCGCGGCAGGAGCTGGGCCTATCACTGGATTGTCAACAGCAAGGGGGTCATCTGGGACGGCTTGCATGCCCCGGCGGGGCTGGACATGGACTTCAATGCCGATGCTCAGGCTGCGAGCAAAGTGTTTGAGGACCGCTGGACCGCCGAGTTCAAAGTACCTTTCGAAGACATTGGCGGGGCACCTGTTCGGGGCGAGGTCTGGGGAATCAATCTCATTCGATTGCGACAAGCGGGTAAGCTGGAACCGTTCGCCTGGTCGCTGCAGGATGTCACTCACGCAGATCCCCGGGGGTTTGGCGAAGCTGTATTTGGTGCCCGGGAGACCCCGGTGCGCGTCTCTGTTCTCTCCCGCGGCGGAGCCTGTGCGGATCTGAACGAAAAAGGCGCAAACCGGTTTGTGGTGCAGATTGAAAACACCGGGGATGCACCGTCGGAAATCACCTGCCACGTGTCTGTCATCGAGGCACCCCCGGATCTGGTGACCAGGGTTGTTCCCGCCGGCCGGACCGAGACGATCAGTGTTGACTACGAACTGCCCAAACAGAGCGAATTGCTGTTGAACTATCGCGTGCAGGTTGACGGCCGCGATGTGTACCACAGCGAATTCCTGGCGATCCAGCCGGCGCCGGAGAAAGAATCCTTTCGTTCCTGGGAGATACCCGACCCGCTTTACGAAGAACTTCTCAGCGACGAACCACCGGGGTTACGGAGCCAGGGTTCGATCATGTGGCAGCACATGCTGGACCTTCCTGAGAGTCGCCCGGCGGCAGTTCGTTTCGGTGTGCGCTACGTGGCTCAGGAGATGTTCCGCGACCACTCGTTGTCCAAATTCCGACTCATGGCGGGCGACTTCAAACGCCGGCGCGGCAGCGATCAGTGGCCCCTTTTGATTGTCCCGCACGCGCCGCTCAATGCGCCCGATGCGCCGTGGGTTCTGGATCCTCGCTCGCTCGATAATTACAGCAAATGGACCGCAGAAATCCTGGCACTGCCGGACACCTCTCACATCTGGGCTCTTTTCGCCGGCGACGAGCAGGGGGACCATGCTGCCGCGGATGGTGCGATGCTGATGAAGCGACCCGGCGATTACGCATACATCCACGAGGCCGACAAGATGGTGAGAGCAGAATTCGGCGGCAACAAATTCGGCATCCCCAAAGGCAATATGAGTTACGATCCGAACCCTTATAAATGGATTGCCTTCTATCGCTGGATCAATCACCGGATGGTGCAGCGGCAGAAGAGACTCTATGAGATGGTCCAGGCCGCAGAGCCGCGGATTGTCGTGACCACAGACAATCCCCCGGGTGGACTTTACGCCAACGAGTACAGCGAGCTCGCCCCCTACGCAGATGTGTTTACCCATCAGTTCGGCTATCCCGGAGGCGCTACCCACTGGCGCGCGGGAGTCGGTTGTCTGAGTAAAATTTTCGCTGACCTCACCGGCAAAGAATTCTGGCCCTGTATTCACATCGAGAATTTTAATTATCCAGATTCGACACCCGAGGAAACGGCCGAAGAACTTGGACAGATATTCCGCAATGGCGGTACCGGCTTTCATCTGTTCCAGACCCATATCGGCGGCCACCCCAAACTAGTCAAGGACACACGCAACACTTATTTCGGTTCGCCGGGACGCTACCATACGATTCTGAACATCACTCGACTGACGCAGACCATGCCGAAACTGAAGTTTCCGGATTACGACCGCACCGGAATCCTTTACAATGACGACACGCTCGCGACACGGCCCCATGACGGTCCGCTGGACATGGTTGAAGCCATCGAGGCCTGCTACACCATGCTCGGCCCGGTGGCGCGCGCATGGTTCAAGTTTTTCGATTGCCCGCAGGTGGTGAAGTGGCCGTCGTTGCGTGATCGTTTCGATGTCATCTACCTGCCACTGGCGAAATATCAGCGCGTGGCGGTTGCAACCAAACTGCGGGCTTTCGCGGCAGAGGGCGGTTCGTTGGTTTGCGGCGACCCGCACGGGTTCGAGACGGATGCTCTCGGCAACGACATGCGCGCGCTGCGCAAGACGATATTCGGTGTCGACGTCGGCGAGGCGCTGGCGGTCAAGCAACTGCTTCCGAAAGACGCCCGATGGGGTGAAACGTTGACGCTCAAGGGAAAAGCCGCATACCGACTTAACCCCGGAACGGGTGTTGAAGTGCTGGCCACCTATGAGGACGGCTCGGCTGCGATCACCGCCAAGCAGAACGGAGTGGGCCGTGCGATCTTTTTCGGCTTTAATCCGTTTCTCCTGAAAGCAGTGCCGGACGCGCAGTGGCGCAACTTCTTTACCGCCTTGATCAAGAGCCTCGGTACGCCTGTCGATTTCGACATCTGGCGGTTTCGCTTCCCCGACAGTGTCGTGTGGAAAGAACCCGCGCTGCCCGGGGTCTGCGTGACCAATAATCGCGTGGTCTGGCGCGAGGAGAAACTGCGCTTCGAAAACAACGTGGACGTCAAAGGGTCTTACCGTTACTCCCTGTCACCGGATCGCTATGCGGACGCCGCAGTCGGCGGCGATATTCTTTTCAGCGAAGGTCGTCTGACCGATCGCCGAAAGTCGATGCTGGCAAAAAAGACGGAAGCGAAACAGTACGTGCCCTATGAGTTTCCCGACAGCCATTGGATGGTTAGTTGGGCCAGGTCGGATCCGGTGTCGATGGTCTTCGACCTTCGGGAATCACGGCCATTGGTCCAGTTAAGTCTGTGGTTCCGCGACGCCATGCCGGCGGTAACCGTAGAAGGCAGTATTGGCGGCGAACAGTGGCATCCTCTGGGTAAGGCGACTGGTATCTCCTTGTCATCCGCGACCGGCGAAGTGTACTCGCGCCCGCCGCACCACGAAGTGACAGCCGGGAGCGCAGGCGATGACGTGTACGACATGGTTATCCGGCTCGATGAGGATGTGTCGTCCCGATTCGTGCGGGTAAACTTCGCGGCGCGACAGAAAGATCAGAGGTTGAGTCTTGTCGAAACCGAGATTTGGGCGGTGGAGTAGGGTGCAATATGAAGTTTGGAGCTTGCCAGAACTCATGCCGAGTCGGAAGTCATTGATCATAAGCTATATACATCTAAGAGTCGCATAATATACATTATGTATAGTTCATGTGCGCTGGAAGCCCCGGCCCGGCCGGATATGTACCAAAACGTCGATAAATACCTCAGTTCGTTGCGCGACGCATCCTGCCGCCAGGCTGTGCATAACCTGTGGATAACCGATGCCGACACTTGCCTTTGACCGAATCCCGTCCTACCATACGGTCCGATAACGGCCCCAACAGTACCCAACCGGTCACACGCCAACGATCACGGCCGAACCGGATCGCAACCATGAACATCCTCAATATCGGCCTGCACGGAGTTGCCGGACATCAAATCTTCAGGCATATCCCGCAGTTGCAGCGGGCCAGGATCACTGATGTCGCCGGCGTCTCCAAGTCAGAATACGCCGTTCTCAAATCCGACTTTCCCGACGTCTTTGCCAACACGACCTGGCATCCGGAGCTCGAGACCATGCTCGATCAGGGGGCTGCCACGCTTATCAGTTTTTGCAGCAGCCGTCGCGATGGCCAGTGTGCGGAAGCGATTTGCGCGCTCGAGGCTGGCCGTCATGTGCTGCTCGAGAAACCGATGGCTACTTCGCTCGAGGATCTCAGCACGCTTCACAAGGCCTGGAAACAGGCCGGCACCGAGTTGCGGACGATGACCACGATGATCTATGATCCGTGCTTCTCCGGCATGAAGGCAATCGTCGAAAGTGGCGCCGTAGGGGAGGTTGTGCAGTGTTACGGCATGAAATCCTATCCGTTTTACGACTGGCGCCCACAGGATCGAGGTATCGACGGCGGCATCATTCAGTCGATGATTCACGCGGTCAGCTTCATCCGGTATGTAACTGGCCTCGAGTTCAGCGAAGTGTTCATGCAGGACACCGGCCAGGGAAATCCCCTGGAGGGTGACCTGCAGATGGCCGCCAATCTCGCTGGTCGACTTAGTAACGGCGCCCTCACCTCCATTGTCTGCAATTACTGCAATCCGCCGGGCATCGGGTTCTGGGGCAACGAGCAGTTGCGCGTGCATGGCACCGGCGGCATGATTGAATTGACCGATGGCCTGACCCGCCGATCATTGGCATGCGCTGATGCAGCGCCGGAAACTTTCCCGGACATCGCGCCGGAAACTTCCTATCCGCAGGATTTGGTTGATTGCATTTTGGACGGTACCCCGACATTACTCACTGGCGCTGACAGTTTTCACAACACCGAAATTGTGCTCTGCGCTGCTCGAAGCGCGGCGATTGGACAACCTGTCAAGATCTCTGCGATCGTCAACAAAAGTTAATAACTTGTGGATAAGTCAGTGATAATCTGTGGACAAATTGTTGACGCCGTTCAATAGTGTGCGGCACGCCGATGTGCGTGGATCCCCGAATTTCTTACATGGAGCAACAATTTCATGAAGTGTTTCACCGTTGACGGTTCGGGCCTCGATGGCCTCAAGCTCAGCGACCGCCCTGCCCCGCTGCCTGGGCGCGGCGAAGTACTCGTTGATGTTCGTGCGGTTTCGCTCAATTTCCGCGACCTCATGGTAGCAAAAGGCCAGTACGGTCCAGCCGGTGACGATCCGATCATCGCTGCTTCCGACATGGCTGGTGTCGTGACGGCAGTTGGCGACGGCGTGACGACGCTGGGGCCAGGGGATCGGGTTGTGAACTCGCCGTTTCGCTTCTGGCCAGCCGGGCAACTGGAACCCGAGTGGACCCGAACATTCGTCGGCGGTGCCGGCGTCGACGGTGTTCTCGCGGAGCAAGTCGCCTATCCGGATCACGCCCTGCTGCCGGTGCCGGCGAGTTATTCTTTCGCCGAGGCTTCGACATTGACAATCGCCGGATTAACTGCGTGGTCTGGACTGATCACTCACGGACGAGCAGGAACCGGCGAGTGGGCGTTGCTGCACGGCACTGGTGGTGTATCGATATTTGCGGCTCAACTGGCGCAGGCCTTCGGCATTCACACGATTGTCACGACGGCCA
>CAJWLW010000268.1 GCA_913042885.1 uncultured Lentisphaeria bacterium
TGCAGTGTGCCCACGACGCCGTCGCTTGTCGGATAGGCCATGACATGATCGCGAAAGCCGTTAGCCGCATCGAAGTCGTTCCAGATATGACCCCACCCCGCCTGATACGCATAGGTCATGACGCCGTCGTACCCCGTCTTCCACAGGAGCAGCCCGAAATTGCGCCGGTAGGTCAGCGGTTCCTCGATGCCGCCCTGCGGATTGGCGTAGTTGTAAATGAGCAAGTCGGCCTCGTGCAGGCGCGCCGCCCACTCCGGGTTCGGCACGCCGCCGGCGACGACAAGGTTTACGACATCATTAAACTGATCCCACAATTCCTCACGGGACGGCCCTGTCCCCATCCATACCGCCGGGCTCGCCGCCAGATAGACTTTCGCGCCGATCTCTTCGCGCAGGAAACGCCACGGTGCGATCTGCTGCCGGCATTGTTCAACCCCTGCCTCGTCAGGGCCATAGTTGTAATACTCGCGATAGCCAAATGCCTTCGTCAGTTCCACGACCTCTCCCAGAACACGGCGGGCCAATTCTGGGTCGTCGGCGGGGCCGTACCCCCAGAAACATCCGAAGAAGCGGTCCGTGCTGATGCCCGCATCCCGGCGCATCTCGAACACGCGTTTCATCAGCGCCATTGCTGCCGGGCGTCCCTCGCCGGTTGTCTGGTAACACAGCGGTGCATCGACACCGTGGGCGACGAGGTCGTGCAGCTCCGCGGCGTACTGAGTCTCTGTTTTGTTGTTGGCCTGGACGACCGGCGTTTCCGAGCCGGAGAGCACGCCGCGGTAGAAGATCGACTGTTCGACCATGCTCGGCGTCAGTTCGAACGGATACACCTCGAGGTGCAGCGGCAACACCGCCGCGGCCGATCCGGCACATTGCACCGTCAGTGATCCCTTGTAATGTCCGGGCGCTGCATCCGCCGGGACATGCACCGTAACCCAGAATTGCCGAACCTGGTCGGCTGGGATGTTCACCGGAAGCAGCGTCGGTGCATCACGAATAATGAGCTCAGATGTCAGATTCTCGTTTTCTTTTACGGTCACGTCCTCGTACCGCATCTCCCCCGTCTGCGGATCGGTCACGCGCAGGAGGTTTTGCTGCTTCTCGAGGTCGACGCGCAGGAGATCGTCGTCGTTGACCAGAAGCTCCGGCATCAGCGCCTTGCCCTTCACCGTCTGCACCCCGCCCGGTGTCCAGCCGCCGCCGCCCTGGTACCAGCATTTGACGAGCTTGATATCGACCGCGGAGGCGTCAATGACGCCGTCCGCAGATACGAGTGCTGATGATTTGACGGTCAGATTTTCGACATTCCCCGATGGTATGACCACGAAGGATACGGACTCGTACTCCGCCGGACATGCGGCCAGCGTCAGCTCCGGCGGCGCCGTCCCATGCGTCGCCAGCGACGTCGGCAGGATCCGGTCATTGGTCATTGTCGGTGCCGGGCGCAGGACGAACGGCCTGCCATCTTCCGCAAAGAGCAACGCGGCTGTGGTGTTGGCCAGGACGTTGCCGTCGGTGAGCACGGCGTGGATCCGCGCGTCGAGTGCAGTTTCTGCTGCAATCACATCTCGTGGCGCCATAGCATCGACCTCGTCGAGCAATTCTGCGATCGCCTGTCGAGTCTGCCTCAGACGGGGCTGGAGATCGGCTGTCTTCGGATCCGCCAGTGCCTGCAGCTGTTCAATTGCATCCGCTGTACGCGACAGCGACAGGCGCCATTTCTCCGTTACCTTCCTCGCCTGCCTGCCGGCGGCAGCGGCCATGACTAATGCCGCCTGACCGCGGTCGTTGACAAAGTACATGTCTGCAAATTTTGCCGGATCATGAAAGCGCACGTCGATCGGCGCCCAGGAACTGTTTTCGCCGAGTCGTTTCTGCGAGCGTGTGAAGTTTACTTTCCACAAGGAGCCTTCAGCCGGGCGCGCGTCGAGCTCGGCGAGCGGAATCTGTATCTCGACGGTCCAGGCGGCGTCCTCGCGGGTGGCTTGCGCTGTCCAGTTGCCGGTCCATTGGTCGACATCGTGCAGGCCGACGTTGTCCCCCTGTGTGCCGATGCTGTTGACGACCAGGTAATAATAGTCAACACCGACAATCGGCGTTTCGGGAAAAGCGCTGTCCGGCGGGATGAGATAGAGTTCTATGCAGTCGTCGCCCCACAGCCCGGCCGGGTCACGCCCGTGCTTTTCCGCTTTCACCGAGCCAAGGTCCGACTCGAAACAGCGGTATCCCAGGTAGAGATTCTCGTCATCATGGAGAAGATAGACCTCGGTCTGCTCAGCCGGTTTTCGGGTCGGGCTAGTGATCGTGCTGGTGAATTCTCCGGCAACACCCGCCCGCGCCCAGCATGCGTCATCCAGTTTGCCGTCGACGACCGGCGTGATCGTCGTGCGGATACACCCGACGGAATGGGTCGGGTGCAGGGCCTCGTCTGTCGGCTGTGGGTTTTTATGCACGAGTGCTGCGTCGTCGACCGAGAGCGTGACGTTCGGCGTGTGCAGTTGTACGACGCAACGGGCTATCACATACTGCCCGCGCTCGTCGATCGTTCCAGATGTCGAGTACCGATGCCATTCAGGCGTTACATCAACCCACTCACGAGACTGAATCTCGATAACCGTCTCACCCGGTCCGATACCGCCCAGCAACATCAGCGCGACGCTGGCGCGCGCCGGCTTGTCGGACCGTAGCCAGAACGACAGCGAATACTGCTCTCCCGGCAGATACAGCTTCCTTTCGCTCTGCTCGACCATGGCCCACTCGAGCTCGGGCCCGAACTCGAGCTGCACCGCGTTCTCGCCACCGTGCACAGGTGCGCCGAGTCGCAGTCGCGGTTCCGGTGTATCGGCGCGCGGGTGCTTCATCAGCGTCCAGTCCTCCGGCATGTCGCCCGCATCGATTTCTTCGAAGGCAGGGTTCTCGAACAAGTTCGAAGAGGCCGCGGGAGCGGTGGCGGCTGTTGCGATGAGGACGAGGACGGTGAGGAGTTGGTCGTGGAGTTTCCATAGTTCGCGAACTTTTTGTCTGAGTCCCGTCTTTAGGCGGAAGTCTCCCAAGCGCTTTAGCCCGGACGTCTTCTTCAGATGAATTTCGGGCGACCTAAAGGCCGCGGGAGACTTCCGCCTAAAGGCGGGACCCAGGCCTGGAAGCGAAACATTCGCAATCGCTGTGTTGGACACTTCACACATACGCGTCAGTCCCGTGAACAATGTAAATCGACCGGGGCGCCGGGGGCCCACGCCGGCAATCCGTCGGGCAGTGAATAGTCGAAGCATTCGTCATCGCTCGGGTACGGATTGGTTCGTCGCTCATGGAGCGCGGCCTGATAAAGCAGACACCGCTTCTCCATCAACTCATGGGGCCACCACTCATACTTTTCGTTCAGGCTGACGGAGCGGTTGTCGAAGTAAACCACGCGCCGCTGCTTGCCGCTTTTGTTTTCCGGGCTGCCATGGATCACCTTGCTATTGTGCAGCATCACGTCACCGGGTTCGACTTCTGCCGGGATGGCGCCGGGCACCCCGAAATCCGTCTTGCCGCGCGCCCGCCATTCTTTCTTTTCGCGTTCCATCCATTCTATCGCTTCGTCTTTTTCCCAACGGTGACTTTTCGGGATAACCCAGACGCAACTGTTTTCGATGGTGGATTTATCAGGGTAGATATCGATCTGGAACAGCGGATCGTCGTCATTCGTCACCATGCTATCGCGGTGCCACGGCACCGAGGAGCCATTGTTCTTCAGCTTGAAGACAAGCGTCTCATAGCTGGGAATAAAGTCCGGGCCGACGATCCGCGTCAGCAAATCGCCGATGAACGGGTGGGCCAGTAGACGCATAGAAAAGGTGTTCGGATGCATATGCAGATACTCGAGCTCGAAGGGCACACCTTCCGGGCCTTCAACCGACCAATCCTTTGCCGGGCCGCCAGTCAGGATCTCATCGATCAGGCGGGTGGTTTCTTCCCGGACGTTAGCCATTTCGTCGTCGTGAAAAACGCTCCGGCAGATGACGTAGCCGTTGGCGTGGAAAAAATCAATTTCTTCGTCCGTGATCCTACGCATCATAAAGCCAATCGATTGGTCGAATGACCACCTTCAGGCCGACGGTCATTCCGGCTGTCCCGTAGTCGCTCGCCATGTAGGTGATGATGACGTTGCCGTCTTTCGTGAACGCCGCGCTCGGGTAGCAGTTGTGAATCAACCCGGGCCAGCGGGGATAGCGTTTCGTGACCGCTTCCGGGTACTCTGTACGCGTACCCTGCTCCCCGAGCGCCGTACGGTCCAGCATCGCGTAATACTCGCTCACCGTATCGGTCGCGCCAGCTTCGGGTTCGACTCGTGTGGTGTCGTCGAGGGAGTCGAGGTTCCGAAAGTGGGTCCAGGATTCACCGTCGTCCTTTGAAATTGCACATGACACCCGCATCCGTCCCAAGCCGTCGGCCATCTCTTGTCCGGAAGCCTGGTTCCAGACGCACAGGAGATCATTGGACTCCGGGATTGTCTTCAAGGCGGCTGGCGCGTAGCCGGCAGCCAGGCCCGTGGGCTGTGCCTGCGTCCACGTCATGCCGTCGTCTTTGCTGTAGCTCTTGTAAAGCTGCCCCAGGCAGGTGCGTCCCAGACACAACAGCCGGCCGTCGCGGAGCTCGGCCACGACGGGTTCTTCGAAATGGGTCAGGGCGAAGAGACGTTCGCCCTGCATCAGCGGAATCGCAATCTCGCCGCGGCTTCGTGCCCACGTGAAACCGTCGTCGTCGCTGTAATACATGAAGCTGGCGCAGAGCTCACCGAACAGGGCATAGGCCGGGACCAGAATCCGTCCCGATGACAGAGCCAGCGCCGAGTCGCCGCATTGGGCGATCGATCCCAGGGTGCCGATGTCGTTGATCTGCACCGGGGCCGACCACGTTTCGCCTTCGTCCGCCGAGGTCTTGAAGATCATGCGCCGATTGAGGCCGTCGTTCATCTCGACGTAGACATGTGCCAGCAGGCCATGATGGACATGGCCAAGTTCTTCGTCCTCACCAACCGGCACGTGGGGCGGCAGTCGAAAGAGAGAAAGCCGGCCGACATTGAACCGCGCTGTATTGGGTTCGACCAAGAACGGCTCGCTCCAGGTCTGGCCGCCGTCATCGCTGATCTTGCCGCGGACGTCGGCAGCCGACCAGTCGGTGGCGCCGGTGTAAAAGTTCATGTAATAGAGCAGCAGTCGGCCGTCGCGCAGTTCTACGACGCTGCCTTCGCTGTTACGCAGATTCCGCGGGCCGGTTTCGAAAAGCGGACAGACTATCATGTCGATGGAAGAACCGCTCATCGTTTGTACTTCACAACCAGTGCGAGTTCGGAAATGATAGGCCTACCTTCCACCGCGTCACATCGTTTTTTCAACAGGGCGGTGAAGGCGTTGTCGCCTTGGCGCAGCAGTGACGGATCGAGTTGGGCAAACAGAAAGAAATTGCTGGGCTGGGCCGGCGATACACCGTCCGTATGATAGACCACATCGACGGCGACCGACGTGCCATTGATCTGGAACTCGATCTCGTCCATGTGCGTCAGGTTATCGACGTAAATCAGCAGCGACAACTCGCGGAGTTCGCGGGCGTTGACGTCATCGCCGACCGGCAGCGTGAGGGCGAGCGGTTGGCTCAGTGCAAGCTCGACCGGCAGCCGACCGGTCTGCGGGTAGACGTGCTCCTTGCCGCGTTCCGACAGGTTGTCGACGGCGAACACCTTGTCCATCGGCGCGAGGCGATCGGGATCGCCGATGGCGCTCCACTCGGACGACATCGGGTCGGCGTTGAAGATGTAGAGGCCGTCGACACCGGCGTTCCAGGCATGAGTTGCAATGCCGGCCCAGATGTCGGTCATCTCAAGTCCAGACATAACGGGGGGCCCCTTTTCGGCTACGCCGGCATACACCGGCTTGTCATGGCGATGGCCGAGCTCGACAAGCTCCGCTAGCGGGCCGGTGAATGGGTCGTTTTCGAGGGAGCTGACGACGATGTCGATCAGGTCGTCGGCCAGCCAGCGCTCGATGTCGAGGCCGATCTTACAGCAGCAGTCCACCTGGTTGGGGACGCGGCAGGTAATCAGTAACGGTTTGCCCCGTTCGCGGCCCACTGCCTCGGTCATCTCCCGCACCCGGCGCATGAAACCGCTCATCACGTCGAGGTGTTCTTGCTCGCACGGCCGGCATTCGAGGGTCGGCCGGAAGTAAATCGGATTGCGCAGGAAATCGAGCTCGATGCCGTCGATGTCGTAGCGCCGACAGACGTCTTCGATTATGGCCAGCTGACGGTCGCGGATTTCCTCGCGCCCGTAATCCACGGCGGTGGCGTAAAGGTACGGCTGCGCCCAATCCGAATTGGGCCGGACAGCGCCGACATCGCCCTCCTGAAAGATCAGCAGTTCCGGGTGCTGTTTCTTGAACTCGGGGTAAAAGACCGGATACCAATTGTCGTGGATATCGTTCATCCGCTGGGACCAGACAACTTCAATGTCGTGCTTACGGCAGAAATCGATGGTCAGCTGCAAACCGTCGCGGCCGCCGGCGATCCAGTCGGCTGCAAAGTTCCGCTTGGTCGGCACGAGTGCGGGCCGGTCGTAGAGCTCCGCGACCTTCGAATCATGGGTGTGCAGGTTGAAGGAGATCGTCGAGCAATAGAAGATCGAGTCGACGTCCTTCGCTTCCATCCCGGTGCAGCGCTGTGACCAGAACGTTTCGGGTGTTGCCTGGCTATCGGCATCGAGCTGATAGCCGATGGCATCGCAGCCGTCGTTGTTGTAAATGATGCGGCGTCGCCGCCATGTGGCCTGCCTGCGTCGCGTCTGCAATTCGTTTGCGGTCATGGGTCGAGAACCTGGT
>CAJWLW010000269.1 GCA_913042885.1 uncultured Lentisphaeria bacterium
AGCGACTCCCAGCCGCGATCGAAGAAGCAGCCGGCGTTGTTTACCAGGATGTCGAGCCGGCCCATGTTTTGTACAGTTTCGTCTATGAGCCGTTGTCGCTCCTGCCCATCGCTCACATCAGCCTGAATGAAGACGGCCTGGCAGCCGCCCGCTGTGATCTCAGCCAGTTGGGTATCGATGTCGTCCGGACGATACACATCGTTCATCACGACATCGGCGCCGGCTTCGGCGAGTACCCGGAGAATGCCGTTGCCGATGCCGCGGCCGGAGCCGGTGACCAATGCAGTCTTTCCAGCGAGTGAAAACACTTGTGTGCCGTGGCTATTCGGCGTTTTTACCGACGATAATTTTTTCGAGTTCACCAGACTGGTATAGCTCGATCACGATATCGCAGCCGCCGACGAATTCGCCGTCGACGTAGAGTTGCGGAATCGTTGGCCAGTCCGAAAACCCCTTGATTCCGTCACGCAGTTCGGGGTTCGCCGCGTCGTCGAGGACGTTGGCGCTGCCGAATTTGACATCGAGACGCTTGAGGACTTCGACGACGCGGCTGGAAAAGCCGCACATCGGTTCCGCCGGTGTGCCTTTCATGAACACCATCACCTTGTTGTCGTCGACCAATTTCTGGATTCGTTCCTGAACGCTCATGATATGCTCCGATGGTTGGAATTAACAAAATGTGAACGGCTCTACCGGTTTTTCCATTTTTCCGGCGTATAGGTTTTCAGCGCCAGAGCGTGCAGCGTTTCGCTGCCGAACGCTGACTTCAGCGGCGTCATGACCATCCTGTGCTGCTTGACCAGGGGCACGCCTTCAAAGGCGGGACTGATGACGATGGCATCGAGGTGCACGCCATCGTTCATATTGATGATTACAGTAGCGTCGGGTACGGCTTCCTGTATCAACCGCTCGATATCTTTCTGCATCGCAAGTGCTCCGTTTCTAACCCAGCGTCAGTAGAACTTCCAGTTGCTCGATACGTTTTGCACCGACTATGACGGATCTCACGCCCGGCTGTTCCAGCAGCCATTGAACGGCATACTGCACGGGGCTCAAGCCGGCGGCGTCGGCCTCGTCGGCGAAGGCTTCGAGTTGATCGAACACGTCGTCGGTGATTACTTCGGTCTCCAGGGTCATCCAGCCCGACATTTCGGACATGCGGCTCCCTTCCGGGCTTGCTGCGCCGCGTTTATACTTGCCTGAGAGCAGCCCGGTCGCCAGGGCACGGTAAGGTGTGGCTGCGATGCCGGCATCGGCACAGAGCGGCAATTGTTCGCTTTCGACGTCGCGCTTCAACCAGTTGTACCAGAACTGGTTGAGGACCGGTTTCGGCCAGCCGTTGTCAGCGCAGATTGTCAGCATTTCGGGGATCGTTTCCGGCTCGAAATTCGAAAAGCCCCAGTGTCTGATTTTTCCGGCCTCGATCAGTTCAGCCATGACCCCGATAGACTCCTGCAGCGGCGTTTCCGGATCGGGTTTGTGGAGTTCGAAGAAATCGACATAATCGGTTTGCATCCGTGTCAGACTGCGGTCGATCTGGTGCGTCATATGGTCGCGCCCGAGCCCGGAGCCCTGGTAGCTGTCGTCACCGACGGCGTTGCCGACTTTCGTGGTGACCACGGCGCGATCTCGTCGCCCTTCGAGCGCCTCGCCAAGGATCGTTTCGGCGACCCCGCCCGGTGAACCAATGGTGCGGTCGTAGCCCTCGTACATATCCGCGGTGTCGATGAATGTGATGCCGTTGTCGATGGCCCACTGGACCATGCGGACCGAATCCGATCGAGACACCGGATTGCCGAGGAGCATGGTGCCGAGACAGACAACCGAGACGTCGATATCTGCGATGCGTCGTTGTTTCATAGCATTTCGGAGTGTAGTCTGATGTAACGTTGTAGCCCCGTCAGAGTCGGTGACGGTGACTGCGGTGGTCCATAAGATCACGTTACTCGAACCAAATGCAAATACTGCGACCAACCGGCTGGCGGGAACTCCGGAAGCACCTTCTTGCATTCAGCCGGCGGCACGTTCCAGTATGCGGTTCCTGCCGCCGATCATTCCATTGCTGATGTAGGGTAAGAAAAGATGAATCGATTGTCCGGATACGTTCCGTTCCTGCTGCTGTTTCTGGTTTTCGGCGGTTGCGAACGGCAGCAGAAGAAACTGCGTTTCGATCCCGATTTCACTATCGGGACATTGCGCAACGGTGTCAGCTATTACGTCCGCCACAATGGCAAGCCGGCGAATCGCCTGGAGTTGCGCCTCGTGGTGCGAACAGGTTCGGTGCTGGAGGAAGACGACCAGCAGGGACTGGCGCATTTTCTCGAGCACATGGCCTTCAACGGCACCGCACACTACGACAAACAGGCCCTGGTCGATTATCTCGAAGGCATCGGCATGCGTTTCGGTCCGGATCTCAACGCATATACCAGCTTCGACGAAACGGTCTACAAGCTGCAACTGCCAACTGACAATGCCGAGGCACTGGACGCCGGTTTCCGAATCCTGTGCGACTGGGCTTTCGGTATCCGCAACGACAGCGAGGAGATCGACGCGGAACGCGGTGTCGTCATCGAGGAGTGGCGCGGTCGCCGGGGTGCCGGACAGCGCATCTGGGACAAGCATTTTGAAATCCTGTTTCATGGTTCGCAGTATGCCGTGCGCAGGCCGATCGGGAAGAAGGAGGTCCTTGATACATTCGACCACGGCCGCTTGCGTGATTTCTACAATACCTGGTACCGGCCGGAGTTGACGGCGGTGATCGCCGTCGGTGATTTCAATGAAGATGCTCTGGTCGCGAAAATTCGTGAGTATTTCAGCGAAGAGCCTGCCCGAAAAAGCCCCACAGAGCGGCCGCACTTCGATATGCCTGACCACGAGGAAAGGCTCGTCAGCATCGTCACGGACGCGGAGGCGACTTCGTCGTCGGTCAACATCTATTACAAGCACGAGGTGTCACTGCCGCGTACGGTGGATGACTTTCGTCGGGAACTGATCGAGTCGCTGTTCACCGGCATGCTCAATCAGCGTTACGACGAGGAGCGGCAGAAGGCGGATGCGCCGTTTCTGGGGGCCTATACGAGTAAATCAGCCTATGTCCGTGCCAGTGAGTTTTTCATGCTCGGCGCGGAAGTCAGCGACAACGGGTGGCTGCGTGGTATGACGGCGGTCCTGGCCGAGGCTGCTCGCGTGCGGCGGTTCGGCTTTACTGCCGGCGAGCTCGAGCGGCTGAAGGCGGAAATGATGAGCGGCATCGAGCGGGCTTATGCCGAGCGCAACTCGACCGAGTCCCGCGCTTTCGTCCGGCGCTGCACACGGCACTTTACCCGTGGCGCTATCAGCGTCGGTGTCGAAGACCGGCTGGAGCTTTACAGGCAGTTGTTGCCGACGATCGAGCTTGCCCACGTCAATATCCTGGCGGCGGAGTTGATGACTGCGGGTAACTGTGTCGTGCTCGTGGACGGGCCCGAGAAAGACGGCGTTACGCCGCCCTCGAAGGACGAAGTGCTGAAGGTCTTCGACGACGTTGCGGCGCTCGATCTGGAGCCGTATGTCGATGATGTCGCCGACCAGCCGCTCATCGGTCAACTGCCGGATGCGGGCCGGGTCATGCGCCGCGAACGGGTCGAAGCGGTCGACCTCACCATTTGGCACCTCAGCAACGGTGCCCGGGTCATGCTCAAGCCGACGACATTCAAGCAGGACGAAATCCTCTTGCACGCCTGGAGTTCCGGCGGTCATTCGCTGGTTGGGGACGCCGACTACATACCCGCCGCCAGTGCCGATTCACTGATGAATCGATCGGGCTGGGGCGACTTTTCGAAAGCCCAGTTGCAGAAGAAGTTGGCAGGGAAGACCGCCTCTGCGAGTCCGTACATCGGCGAACTCAGCGAAGGCGTTCGCGGCGGCTGCCGGCCGGCCGATCTGGAGGTCATGATGCAGCTGGTGCATCTGATATTTACCGCACCGCGGGTCGACGACGAGGCCTGCCAGGCCTATCTGGCGCGACTGCGTACGAAACTGGAGAATCGCCTGGCACGGCCCGAAGCGGTTTTCAATGACGAAATCGAAGTAACCATGTCCCAGGGTCACCTGCGCCGCAAGCCGTGGACACCGGAGACGCTGGAGGAAATGGATGCTGAGCGGTCATTGCAACTATTTCGCGAGCGTTTTGAGTCCGCCGGTGATTTTACATTTCTGTTCGTTGGGAACTTCGACACCGGCGAACTGGAATCGCTGGTCGAAAAGTACGTCGCCAGTTTACCCGCCGGGTCCGACGAGAGCTGGCGCGACCCGGATGTCCGGCCGGCGGCGGGCAAGATCGACCGCACGGTCCGCAAGGGCGTTGATCCCAAGAGCCGGGTGCGGATGAAATTCGGCGGTGACATCACGTTCAACTATCAGGAACGCTATTGGATCTACTCGATGGTCAGTGCGCTGCGGACGCGTTTGCGTGAAGAGGTGCGCGAAGCCATTGGCGGTACCTACAGTGTTCGCGCGTATGCCTCGATCGACCACTATCCGGTACCTTGGTTCGAGATCAACATCGGCTTCGGCTGTGCGCCGGATCAGGTCGAGATGCTGATCGATGCCGTCCGGCGAGAGATCGAAAACCTGCAGTCGGAACTGCTGGAAGAATCGTATCTGACCAAGGTTACCCAGACACAGTTGCGGGAACGCGAAGTCAGCCTGGAACGCAATAGTTTCTGGCTGCACATCCTGCACTATTACGACTGGCACGGCGAGGATGTCAAGACGGTTCTGGATTTCGAGAACTACGTGAGCGCTTTGTCGCTGTCGGACATCCGAGACACTGCCCGTCGCTGCTTCGGCACACCGAATGTCGCGACCTTCATACTTCGACCGGAAGACCAACCGTAGCGCGGAACTTTCCGAGCGGGGGTTTCCATTGATATCGATCCGTGGCGCCGGGAGAAGCCTTATACGTCCAGTGGATTGATCTTGTCCGGATCGATGTCCAGTTGCTTGCGAGCCCGTCGAATCGCTTTACTATCGAGTTTGCCCTGACGAAAGAGCTCGACAAGCGCTGCATACGCAATCGTGGCGGCATCGATCTCGAAGTAGCGGCGCAGCGCTTCGCGACTTTCGCTGCGGCCAAAACCATCGGTGCCCAGGGATACAGGTGGCCGCGGAAACCAGCGGGCAATGGAATCCGGCAGCGCTTTCAGATAATCCGAGGCGACGACACAGGCGCCCTCGGAATCGGCCAGGCATTCACTGACCCACGCCGCTCGCGGTTGGTCGGGGTGCAGCAAGTTCCAGCGCTCCGTGGCGATGCCGTCCTCATGGAGTTGCTGGAAGCTGGTGATGCTCCAGACGGCCGCGGCGACCTCGAACTCTTCCTCGAGGATCTGCTGTGCCTTCAGCGCTTCGTTGATGATGCTGCCGCTGGAAAAAAGATTGGCTTTGTTGCCGAAAGTTGTCGTTGACTGCCGGAACAGATACATGCCCTTGAGCACACTGGCCTCGATATCGTCCGCCATATCCGGCATGGCATAGGCTTCGTTCTGCACCGTCAGGTAGTAGATGACGTCTTCGTTCTCGGTGTACATGCGGCGTACACCTTCGCGCATGATGATCGCAAGCTCAAAGGCGAATGCCGGATCGTAGGCGACGATGTGCGGATAACCGTACGCGAAGAGATGACTGTGGCCGTCCTGATGCTGGAGACCTTCGCCGTTGAGTGTGGTGCGGCCGGATGTGGCGCCGATCAGGAAGCCGCGCGCCCGCTGGTCACCGGCAGCGTAGATCAGATCACCGACACGCTGGAAGCCGAAGATCGAATAAAACACAAATACCGGCAGCGTCGGGATGCCGTGCGTGGCATATGCGGTTCCGGCAGCGATAAAGGACGACAATCCACCCGCCTCGGATATGCCCTCTTCGATGAGCTGACCCTCGCGAACTTCTCGGTAATACATCAGGCTTTCGCTGTCGACGGGGTCGTACAACTGACCGATATGCGAATAGATGCCGTACTTCCGGAACAGCGCCTCCATGCCGAACGTCCGGGCCTCGTCCGGCACGATCGGTACGATGTAGCGGCCCATGTCGGCGTCTGTCAGCAGTTTTGCCAGGATCCGCACGAACATGCTGGTTGTCGAGACGGCGCGGCCGTTGGTACCGTGCAGAAATTCCTCGAACAGCCTGGTATCCGGCCCGGTCGTGGTTACCGCGGCCGTCGGTCGACAGGGTACGAAGCCGCCGAGTACCGCCCGGCGTTTGAGCAGGTAGCTGATTTCCGGACTGTCCTTCGGGGGGCCGTAAAACGACAACTCTTCGACCTGGGTGTCGGACAGCGGGATGCCCAGGCGCGTGCGGATCTGGCGCAGGATGTCGACGTTCAACTTCTTCTGCTGATGCGCTGTCATGCGGCCTTCCCCGACCTCGCCCATGCCGAAGCCCTTGATCGTTTTGGCGAGAATTACGGACGGCGCACCGCGGTATTCCGTAGCCTTTTTGTAGGCGGCATAGACTTTGTTGGGATCGTGACCCCCGCGGCGGATCGAGCGAATTTGCTCGTCGGTGAGCTGTCGGGCCATTTCCATCAACCGCGGGTCGACGCCGAAGAAATGCTCGCGCTGATACTCACCGCTGGAAACGCTGTATTTCTGATACTGGCCGTCGACGATTTCGCCCATGCGCTGTACCAGCAGGCCGTCCCGGTCCTGCGCCAGCAAGGGATCCCAGTCGCTGCCCCAGATCACCTTGATGACATTCCAGCCGGCGCCGCGGAAGACGGTTTCCAGCTCCTGGATGATTTTGCCGTT
>CAJWLW010000270.1 GCA_913042885.1 uncultured Lentisphaeria bacterium
AGACCTTTTCGTTTCCAAAGCTCGGCAAACTGTTGATCGATCTGCTCGGCGAGAACCTCTTCGGGCATGATCGCCAAGGCACTGCCCGATATCATAGTTGCGCAACAGAGAATGCTGATGAATTGGAATCTGAGCATAAGCATGGTCAGGGGTGTTGGGGTGTGCGGCGCCATTAAAGTACATCGTCTATCGCGATTTTCCCAGTCTGCCGCTTGCGGCAACTGCAGATTGGTTGCTCATCGCGCTATTGCGTGTGGTGCATAATGCTACACGAAGGAGGCGCACGTCCAGCACCCGCCTGATCGGGCGCCAACGCCAAACGACCATCGAGAGAACCGAGCAGTTTGACCAAATCCGACGCAGTTCCGTCACCGAGCAATTTGTCGAATCGCAGCGGGCCGATGGAAACAGACATTGGTGTGGTCCATACCCCGTTCATACCTGCAAAATCAGCGGCCGCACCGTTCCGAAGCGTCTCAAATTCCCGTTTTATCCGTTCGGAGCTGTTTGTAGGGTGCACGACATGAACAAGTAGCTTGCATCCAACCCCACGCATCCGAATCTGGTCCTTCTACTGCCGCGTGCAGCGGTAGATAGGTAATTGAGGCGCCCATTGATTTTGGCGGTAATTGGTCTTATATTTATCGTTTAGACATCTATATCTGCACGAATCTTTCATTTTTCATCTCAGGAATCCTTTTTTGCTTTCACGTATCACCAAATCCATCAACCGTCTGTTCAATAACGAGGCTAAAAACGTCGAGACCGAGCCGGTCGAAGACCCGAAGCCCGAAGCCCCACCGCCAGCGCGCGGTGCAGGGGCAGCAAAATCAGACGACGACAGCCAGCCGTCCCGCAATCGCAATCGCAACCGGAACCGTAATCGCAGCCGAAATCATAATCGGGACCGCAATCCGGAGAGACAAGAGGCGCCGCGAGACGAACGCCACGCAACACCCGAACCCGCAGTTGGCAGCAGCGAAGACTGGACGCCGCCCACCGACATCCCGGTTCAGGAAGGCACCATGCGGTTCGTCGACTTTGATTTGCCGAAGACGCTGCTGCGCGGCATTTGCGAGCTCGACTTCAAGTATTGCACGCCGATCCAGCAGGAATGCCTGCCGCCAGCGCTCGAAGGCCGCGACATTACGGGCAAGGCTCAGACCGGGACCGGCAAGACCGCCGCTTTTCTGGTTGCCACCATGAACCACATCCTGACCAACCCGAAGACCGACCGCCGCAGCGGCGAGGTCCGCGCCCTGGTACTGGCGCCGACCCGTGAACTGGCGATGCAGATCCACAAGGACGCCGAGGACCTCGGGAAATATTGCGGGCTCCGCAATCTCGTCGTGTACGGCGGCATGGACCATCGGCGCCAGCGCGATCAACTGTCCGATCCCGTCGATATCCTCGTGGGCACGCCCGGTCGGTTGATCGACTACATGCAAAGCCGGCATCTGAACTTGCGCAATGTCGAGATACTCATTATCGACGAAGCCGACCGCATGCTTGACATGGGATTCATCCCCGACGTCCGGCGGATTGTCAACAGCACCCCGCGCCCGGGCCAACGCAAGACGCAGCTTTTCAGCGCCACCTTCTCCAGCGCCATCCTGCGCCTGGTCGAGAACTGGCAGGTTGATCCCGTGCGGCTTGAGGTGGACCCCGAAAACATCGTGGCCGACCTGATCGAGGAGATTTTCTACAGCGTCTCCACGGATGACAAACTGTCGGTGTTGCTGTGGATTCTGCGGATCGAAGAAGTCGATCGCATGCTGATCTTCACCAATCGCAAGGACGAAGCCGCCTATCTCGACAGCAAGCTCAAGCAGCATGGCGTTGCGTCTTGCCTGCTCTCCGGCGATGTGGCGCAGAAGAACCGGATGCGTATCCTCGAGGATTTCCGCGAGGGCAGGACCAGGGTCGTGGTGGCAACGGACGTAGCCGGCCGCGGCATCCACGTCGACAACATCAGTCATGTGATCAATTTTGACCTGCCGTACGAAGTCGAATCGTACGTCCACCGGATCGGGCGTACCGGCCGCGCAGGCACCGCCGGCAAGGCGATCAGTCTGGCCTGCGAATACGGTGCGTACATCGTACCCGACCTGGAAGAATTTATCGGCCGCCAGATCGAATTCACTCAACCGCCCGGCGAAGCGCTCGAATTGCCAGAGCCGGTGCACGCCGAACCGCCGCCGCGCACCGACGAGTACGCCCGTGGCAACCAGGGCGGCTCGCGTGGCGGTGGTGGTCGAGGCCGGAGCGGCGGCCAGTCCCGCGGTCGTGGTGGTCCACCACGCGGCCGCAGCAGCCAAGGCCGCTCACGGCATCGTTCCTGAGTCGATCGAAACACCGTTCGCTGACATGCCTAATCTCAAAGAAAGCATAGAAGGGGCTCGCGACGAAGCGCTCACAGCACTTGCCGAGCTCACCAGCGAAGACGAAGTCGAAGCACTGCGGATCCGAATGCTCGGCCGCAAAGGCATCATTCCTGCCGCCATGAAAGAGATGGGCAGCCTGTCGCCCGAGGAACGCCCGGAAGTCGGCAAGGTCGCCAATATCGTCAAGAACGAACTGCAGGATGCCCTGCAGGCAAAGCTCCACGAGCTGCAGGCGGTGAGCCGCACCGTTGCGGTTACCGGGCTCGACATCACTCTGCCGGGGCGCCGCCGCCGGATCGGTCTGAAGCATCCGATCAGCCGTGTCATGGACGAATGCGTCGCGATCTTCCGGCGCCAGGGTTTCATCGCAGCGGACGGTCCGGATATCGAGAACGAATACCGCAACTTCGACGCCCTCAACACACCTGCCGACCATCCGGCGCGTGATTTACAGGACACCTTCTACTTTCCCGACGGTCGGCTGCTGCGCACGCACACGTCGCCGGTGCAGATCCGCGTGATGGAGAGCCAATCGCCGCCAGTGCGTATCGTGGCACCTGGTCGCTGCTACCGGCGCGACACACCCGACCCGTCGCACGTGCCGAATTTCCATCAGATCGAAGGTCTTTACGTCGCCGAGAACGTTTCGCTGGCCGAGCTTAAAGGCACTTTATACAACTTCGCGCACGAGATGTTCGGTAAGGATGTCAAGACACGGTTCCGTCCGCATTTCTTCCCGTTTACCGAGCCGAGCATCGAGTTTGACATCAGTTGCGTCAAGTGCGATGGCACCGGCGATGCGGAAGATGGCCGGTGCTCGCTGTGCAAGAGCAGCGGCTGGCTCGAGGTCGCCGGCGCGGGTATGGTCGATCCCACCGTATTCGAGGCTGTCGGATACGACACCGAGAAATATACCGGCTTTGCGTTCGGCATGGGCATTGAGCGCATCGCGGCGCTGCGGTACGCGATCACCGACATTCGGTTGCTGTATGAGAATAACGTTCGTTTCCTTGAACAATTCTGAATACGCTGTTGCTTTCGCCGTCTGCATGCTGCTAGGTATGCTGGCGGGCGCCGCAGAGACACCCGATCCCAGCGCTGTCAACAAAGCGTTCGGCCTTCCCATGTTCAGTGACACACCACTGTTCGAAGAGAAACCCGGCCCGGTCTTGAGGCGTTTGCAATTGCAGCAGACACAGCGCAGCAGCTTGACGGAGGTCTATTCTGCCACCGGTGGAACTTTCGCAGGGCTCGAGACCGCCGAGATCGGCCTGACCACGCATGGCGGCGTGATCGGTGAACTCAACATCAACGTTCTGAACAAGGGCGATTTCTTTTCGCCCGAGGGCATCCGAGCTTTTGTCGCTGCCACCGACATCGATGCTGGCCGCCATCCGAAACGACTCGAGTCACAGATGCAGAAGCGTTTCGGGAAACTGCAAAAGGAAACGTCGCAGCATCTCGGCGACATCCTGACCCAGACCTTCGGCGAGCCACAGCGCCATGTCTTCAAACAGGACCGGCGTCGGCGCCTGCTACGCTGGGACTGGCGCGACACGGCGTTTCTGCTCGACGGCGTCAAGCAGGAGTACGTAATCCTCCGGGTGATGCGGATCGCCTCTGCGGATGCCGGCGGCGTGGTGTTGGAACGCATCCATGACAGCGACATCCGCAAACAGTTGCTGGAAAACATTCATACGACCGACAACGGCGATGTATCCCTGCACAACGTTCCGATGGTCGACCAGGGAGACAAGGGCTATTGCGGCGTCGCCTCGGCCGAGCGTGTGCTGCGCTACTTCTCCATCCCATTGGACAGCCATCAACTGGCGAACCTGATGGCAACCAATAAGTTCGGCGGCACCCAGTTGAAGGATTTCGAGGTGATCATGCACCAGATCGCGCATCGGTACAAGCGCGATTTCGACAAACTCGCGTCCGGCGTGGGTATTCGAAATGTCGCCAAGCACATCGATCGCGGCGTACCACTCATGTGGGGCGTCTACTTGACGCCGGAGTTCGAGAAAATCGTCGCCAAACGCCAGGCACGGCGAGCTAAAGCTACGGCCGAGAAGTGGGCAGAAACGGTCAACAGGGAACGGCGCAATACTCGCCGCATCAAGCCCAACCTCAACGGCGGTCACCTGCGGCTGATCGTTGGCTACAACGCGGAGACTAAAGAAATCGCCTTTTCCGACAGTTGGGACGGTGATCGCTTTGTCTGGATCACCGCGAAAGAAGCCAAGCGCTTCAGCATGCCCGCAGCACTGTATGCGTTGACGCCGTAAGACGGCGCATTCGATCACCGACCAGTTTCTTTGTCCGCCTCTGCAGCTGCGGCTTTCGGAAGCTTGAGACTGTCGGTTTGTGTTTTGTTAGGCACCCGGTGCAGCGCCGCCGGGGTTTCCGGTCAGACGCTATTTAACAGAGGACTTCCAGAGTTACTGTACTATCGGCTATCACCGGCAAGAATGCGCCGTCCCGCAAAATGAGAAGAGAACTTCACGAAGGACACCCAATGACAACGAATAAGGCTAAGATCAAGAAGGGCTTGCTGACGGTTTCATTCCGGCAGCTGGAGCCGCAGGCAATTGTCGACCTTGTCAAAGAAGCACAGCTCGACTGCATCGAATGGGGCGGTGACCTCCATGTGCCGCATGGCGACATCGCGACGGCGGAAGCAGTGGCAGCAATGACGATGGAAGCGGGGCTCGAGGTGGCAGCATACGGGTCGTATTATCGGATCGGGGTGAGCGAAGACGACGGGCTGGCGTTTCAGTCCGTGCTCGACAGCGCGATTGCGTTGGGAGCACCGGTCATTCGGGTGTGGGCCGGCGGCAAAGGTTCGGCGGAGGCAGATCAGGAAGATCGCGACAGTGCAGTTGAGGACTCGGTGCGGATTGCCGACCTCGCGGCGCCGCATGACATCACAATCGCTTACGAGTGGCACAGCCATTCCTTGACCGACACGCTGGAATCCGGACTGCGCCTGATCCGGGCCGTTGATCATTCACACGTCAAGACGCTGTGGCAGCCCGACACGCATCACACGGTGGAAGAAAACCTGGCCGAGCTCACTGCGGTCAGCGACTATCTCGTCAACTTGCATGTCTACCATTGGGTAGGCGAGGCCCGCCGGCCGCTGGAGGAAGGTAAAGAACACTGGAAACAGTATTTCGAAGTTGCAGCAGCCGCGCCCGGTGAACACTCGGCCATGCTCGAATTCGTCCGCGACGATTCCCCCGAGGCGTTCCTCGAGGACGCGAAAACCTTGCGGAGCCTATAGCCTATAGGGCTCCGACGTATTGCTTCGACAGCTTGCGCGAAACGATCTGAGCACCTTCGGCAGCCAGTACCTGATCGACTTTGACTGGTACTGCACGCACCGACCAGCGCCGACGTAATGCCCGGCTGGCGGCTCGCCAAGTTGAGCGTTGCAAAACAGCAACCATACAGCCGGACAGCGGCAGTTTGTAAGGCCTGGGCGACAGAATCCGTAAATGCGGATAGATTACCAAGCATCATACAACACCCTATTGCACTGGTGATTACACACGTTATGACCCTATGTCCACACTGCCATACTGAGTTTGATGCTGCCGCGAAAGCGTGTCCGACCTGCAGCACAGATTCACATCGACCCGGCCAGACCTCGATCATGCCGGCTGACGCCAGCGTGTGGTCGAAGTTGATGCCCAGCGTCGAGGTCGATAGCGGTGTGTACGAGCCGTCGAACCTGGTCGTCAAGCGGCATGTTGTTGCGGGCGCCGGTGAGTCGGCGCCGGACGAAGCGGATTTCGAGCTCATCGATATTCTCGGCGAAGGCGGCATGGGCATCGTCTATCAGGCGCGGCAGACGTCCGTTGACCGCACTATTGCCTTGAAGATGATCCGGCCGGACAAGGCGGAGCGCAGCGACGTCAAGGCGCGGTTGCTGGCGGAAGCGGCAGTTACCGGCGACCTCAATCACCCGAACATCGTACCGATCTACGACGTCGGCGAGACTGAGTCGGGAGCCTTCTTCTACGCTATGAAAGATGTCCGCGGCGTGCCGTGGACCCGTGACCTGGCCGACAAAAGTCTGGAACAGAATATCGAGATCCTGCTGCACGTTGCCGATGCTCTGGCGTTTGCCCATTCGCGCGGCGTCATCCATCGCGACCTCAAGCCGGACAACGTGATGCTCGGTGATTACGGTGAAGTGCTGGTCATGGACTGGGGCATGGCGATGACTGTCGGCGACGGCGGCAAGGCAGAGCCGGTAACCGCGCGCAGCAGCGTTGGCGGGACACCGGCTTACATGGCGCCGGAGATGGCAATGGC